>NZ_RBKX01000001.1:2862831-3180924 GCF_003634615.1 Flavobacterium sp. 102
AAAAAGTAGTTTTATATTTGGAATCGGCGGTAATTAAAATTTGCAACTGTTGCAAGCCGCAAGACGTTAGCGTCCATTCCAAAGTGCAGAACAGATCGACTGTATTGCTAATTCAATCTCTGCAGAACAGCAAGAAACTTAGCGTTATTTGAAATGAAATCGAAAATTTATAAAACAAACGCGGTAAGCTTTTAAGCCATTCGTGAGAAAATTTATTTTCTAAGCGAAACCGCTTAAAAGCTTAGTGAAGTTAGCCGAAAAAAATGACAATTTGATACACTAAAACTCTACATTTTCAGTTGGTGGCAAAATTTTGCTTAATAAAAAAGGAACGGTCGCTAACAGCCGTTTGGTATCATGGCTAGTTTTGTTTTTCTTAGCCAGAAACTACTAAGTTCAAAATTTGATTATATTTACAACTATAAATTATAAAAATCGCCACGATACCAATCGTCAAGACGTTAGCATTCAGTGCTTTCCAAACAACAACTTTTTGATTAAACTTCACTCCTATTTGCCAAGTTTTGTGGAAACAGAAATGGAAATTTTCTCGTTGAAAAGTTGCGCTAGAATCTTGAAAGTTGAATAAGATTGCGTGAAAAGTTTTCGGATAAAAGTTGTAACAAAAAAAGTGTAACAAAATAAAATGTTACAAATTTATTGTTACAAAAGTTTGAGTGATATGGAAACCGGAATAGAAAACGAAATGAAACTTGAAAGTGTTTATGGTTATGTTGCGTGACAATCAAACTCAAAGCACCGAAATGCTAACAGCCGTTTCACACAATTGCGAGTTTTGTTGTAAGTTCACGTTTGCGTTTCGCAATAATTTTTATCTTTAACAGAAAATAATCAGTTCCGAAATTCGCAACTGTGTGAATCGTCAGGACGTTATACGCAAGCAATTAACTGCATCTATGAAAAAATATCTTTACCTACTATCTTTTGCTTTTCTCACATTAAGTTGTGAAAAGAAAGAACAGAAAAATATATCTAAAACTGATAACAATTGGGTTTTGAAATCCACAAAAGAATATACACCTTTGAGTTTTATAGAAGCAGCTAAAAAAACTGTTAATCCATTTGATTTTTCTTCAATTGAAAATGACTTTCAAAAAGGCTGGATTACAGCTAAAGATTTAGATTCACTGATATTAGTTGTTGACTCAAAAGAAACATGCAATTGTTACCTCGATCCTTTATCTTCTTACATTCCAAATGACAGCGCGCAAGTCGGTGGATTTGCGATTGAATTTATAAAAGCATTTAAAGAAAATAAAAAAGTAGATTTCGGACTATATAGTTGTCCAAAAGTTGACGAAAAAGAAGCCGAAGAATTAAAAGTTTGGTGGAAAAACCAAAATAGAGAATAATTGCCTGCGTATAACAGCCGTTTGGTAGCATGGCTGGTTTTGTATTTCTTAGACGGAAACTACTAAGTTCAAAATTTGATTATATTTACAATTAAATATTTAAAAAGTCGCCACGACTACCAAGCGGCGGAACGTTAGCAACCATTTTAAAAATGCAAACAAGAACATTTTTCTTTATATCGATAATTTCATTTCTATTAATTTCATGTGGAACAGGGTTGAAAATTCCACAAGAGCAACTATCTGGAATAAACTCAAATTTTAAGGGAACTTTTATTAATATTTCACACAAAAAGAACTCAAAAAATAAAGCATCTTCTGATTCAGACATATTGACTTTAATAAACCTTAAAAATAAAAAATCGGATTCCGTCTCAATTAGCTTTACTTCAAATAATGAATTGAAAGTAACTTATGATGATGTTATTGGAAAAACTACTGAATATTATCAAGGTAAGTTTTCAAAGAAAGGATATTACGAAATTTTTATTCGAAAAAAGAACATTCAAATTCCACCTGTTTTGCATCTATTGTACAGCAAAATTGACATTTATAGATTACGAATAAGTTTGAATAAAGAAAAAGAATTAATAATTGATAGTTATTACAAAAGAGGTGGAAATGTATTCTTGTTAGCAGCAGGCGGAAGTGGAAGAACACAATACTATTTTAAGGCAACTAAATAAAAAAAACGGTTGCTAACAGCAGTTTGCAACAATTGCTAGGCTTGGGTTTCTCACCGAATTTTCTCTGAAAATTCAAAAAGGAGTTTTATATTTGGAGTCAACAGTAATTAATCGTCGCAACTATTGCAATCTGCGGCACGTTAGCGGTCAGCGTCAGAACTTTTAGATTTAACGACAAAAAAAATGAGTGAAATTAGAATTGCATTGAGTAAGAGAAAATTAATTTTTGCATTTATTGCATCAATAATATTTGTTGCGATTGGAATAAAATTTATTTTAAAACCTGAAAGCTATGTTTCCTTTTCTCATAGAAATTTTGAACTAATCAGAATAGTTGGTTATGCATCATTAATCTTTTTTGGTCTTTGTTTGATTTATATAATTTTTAAAGCTTTTGATAAAAAACCAGGTTTAATTGTTAATGAAAATGGAATAACAGATAATTCAAACTTTACAAGTTTTGGATTAATTGAATGGTCTGAAATAATCGGAATTAGAACTGAACAAGTTATGTCAACTAAATTCATTTTAATTGATGTTTTAAGTCCAGAAAAATTTATTCAAAATAGCCCAAAATTCAAGGCAACTCTGATGAAGAGTAACTTAAAAATGTATGGAACTCCGTTATCAATAACATCAAATAGTTTAAGTTATAACTTTAATGAGCTTGAAAAATTATTGAAAACAGAGTTTGATAAATATAGAAACACGCCGAACCGCTAACAGCCGTTTGGCGCAATAGCTGGTTTAGTTTTTCTTAGCCGGAAATTACTAAGTTGAAATTTTGATTATCTTTAGAACAAATTATTAAAAAAGTCGCTACTGACGCCAAGCGGCGGCACGTTACCAGCAATAATCCAAAACCCTGCAAATAAATATGAATCGTGTACTTTTAATCTTCTTAGCAATAATTATTTCTTCTTGCAATTTCAATAAAGCAGAAGATAACGTTCAAACAATTGACCCAAAAAATATCAAACTTAATGAGGTAATTCATGATTCTTTATCTAAAGAGCAAATACATAAAATTGAAAAAATACAGTCCACTTTTGCTGAAGTTTATCCTGTTAGTTTAGAAGAGACAATTACTAATTTCAAAAGAGATCAAAATCCAGATAGTGAAATTGAAATTTGGCTTGAAATGGCTAACACTTATGAAAAGTATTTGAATAGTGAAAATAAGCTCGATTTAAAAACTAAAAAAGAAGTTTTTAAACTCATACTTTCACGCTCAATGATGCCTGAAGAGGAAGCTATAGAAAATTCTAAACTCGAAATTTTAACTAAAGACAAGGCGAAAAAAGTTTTGAGTTATTATTCAATGAAAGCTGATCCAATTGATGTTGAAGAACATTGATAGTAAGATTACTGCTGGTAACAGCCGTTTGGCGCAATGGCTGGGTTGCTTAGTTACCTTGGCGTTTTTTCTTCACGAAAAAACTTTATCTTTAACAGAAATTAATCAGTCCGCTGGCATCGCCACTGACACCAAGCGGCGATACGTTAGCATTCAGTGCTTTCCAAACAACAACTTTTTGATTAAACTTCACTCCTATTTGCCAAGTTTTGTGGAAACAGAAATGGAAATTTTCTCGTTGAAAAGTTGCGCTAGAATCTTGAAAGTTGAATAAGATTGCGTGAAAAGTTTTCGGATAAAAGTTGTAACAAAAAAAGTGTAACAAAATAAAATGTTACAAATTTATTGTTACAAAAGTTTGAGTGATATGGAAACCGGAATAGAAAACGAAATGAAACTTGAAAGTGTTTATGGTTATGTTGCGTGACAATCAAACTCAAAGCACCGAAATGCTAACAGCCGTTTCACACAATTGCGAGTTTTGTTGTAAGTTCACGTTTGCGTTTCGCAATAATTTTTATCTTTAACAGAAAATAATCAGTTCCGAAATTCGCAACTGTGTGAATCGTCAGGACGTTACCGCTAAGTTTTCGTCCGAGCAAAATCGGCTTAATTATCACCTTTTGCACCAAGTTTAAGTGGAAATTTGAACCGAATATAAATCAAGTTTTATAGTTTTTTGTAAAAAATTAACTTGTAACCGAATCACGTTTCTGAGGTTTGTTCATTTTTGTGTTTGTAAACTTTTAGGCTTTGTGGAAGTTCAACAGTAACTTGTTTGTTCGCTGATTACGTTTCTCGGCTAAGTTCGTTTTTGTTTCAGAAATCTATGAGTAAAACCTAGCGGTAACAGCAGTTTGCAGCAATGGCTAGTTTTGTTTTTTTTAGCCGGAAATTACTAAGTTGAAATTTTGATTATATTTACAATTAATTATTTAAAAAGTCGCCACTACTGCAATCTGCAGGACGTTATAGCCAATTTCCACAACTATCATCATAAATGACAATGAACAAATTCAAAATAATATTTTTTACTCTTTTGACTATTTGTATTTTGACAGTTATTGTTGCTTTTAATTCATTTGATTACGTTGAAACTAATCTTGCCCATGAGATAACAATGAAATACTTTTCATT
Organism: Flavobacterium sp. 102; assembly: GCF_003634615.1. Classification (NCBI taxonomy): domain Bacteria; kingdom Pseudomonadati; phylum Bacteroidota; class Flavobacteriia; order Flavobacteriales; family Flavobacteriaceae; genus Flavobacterium; species Flavobacterium sp. 102. The sequence continues at coordinate 2,867,385 of NZ_RBKX01000001.1, forward strand.
ACCAATTCTAGTAATTATGTTTCCTGTTTGTTTAATTACATATTTAAAGTTTCTTGTTCAGCATGAAGCGAAAAAGTATACAAAAAAAATATGGACAAACGTCAGAACCATTTTTCGTATTATTACATTAACTATTGGAATGACAGCCGTTTTATATACAACAACGCTTTCAATTATAATGTTGACAAATGACTCTTTGGGAGAAAATAAAACAATTGTCTTGAATGCCAAGATTGTAGATTATTACTCAATGGAAAGTAGCGGAACGACGAGACATTATATTAAAATACAAGATCTAAAATTAAATCGAAGTGTTAAATTAAAAGTGAGTAAACCATATTTAATTGGTGAAAAGTTTAGCAAAAAAATGAAAGTTGGATATTGGGGATTATTATACTCAGAAAATTAAAAACTGGCTATAACAGCCGTTTGGCTTCATGGCTGGTTTATCTTTCTTGGAAAATAATCCGGTAAGTCAAAATTTGCTTATCTTTCGACTTAATTATTAAATTGTCGCCACGAAAGCCAAGCGGCGGCACGTTAGCATTCAGTGCTTTCCAAACAACAACTTTTTGATTAAACTTCACTCCTATTTGCCAAGTTTTGTGGAAACAGAAATGGAAATTCTCTCGTTGAAAAGTTGCGCTAGAATCTTGAAAGTTGAATAAGATTGCGTGAAAAGTTTGCGGATAAAAGTTGTAACAAAAAAAAGTGTAACAAAATAAAATGTTACAAATTTATTGTTACAAAAGTTTGAGTGATATGGAAACCGGAATAGAAAACGAAATGAAACTTGAAAGTGTTTATGGTTATGTTGCGTGACAATCAAACTCAAAGCACAGAAATGCTAACAGCCGTTTCACACAATTGCGAGTTTTGTTGTAAGTTCACGTTTGCGTTTCGCAATAATTTTTATCTTTAACAGAAAATAATCAGTTCCGCAATTCGCAACTGTGTGAATCGTCAGGACGTTATAAGCCATTTCCAAAAACCGATTTATGAGAGAACTAAAGCTTAAAGAATACCTGGAAAATTCTCTGACCGTTGAAGAATTTGTAACTGATTTGGAAAATAGTCAACAGAAAACTGGATATGATAATACTTCAGTTCATATTGAACAAATTGAGGATGGAGAATTTGAAATTACAAAAAGTCATCTAATTAAAATTTGTGACGACTTGTTAAATGGAAAATTACAACCGATTGATGTAAATACAATTGCGTTTGCTTTTATGTTTTCTGATTATTTTATTTGGAATGGTGAAAGTCAGGATGGTAAAATTGTTAGTGAAGTAATATATGACTGGGATAATCCAGAAATTGGTTTTGATTTGACAAAAGAAAATTTTGAGCATTGGAAAGAATATTTGGAAACTGGAAAAACCGATTATTTTACCAAAGAAGAGTTGAAGAAAAAATTTCGTGGCGTGAAAAAGAATGGAATGAGAAGAAACGGCTTATAACAGCCGTTTCTCGCAATTGCGAATTTTGTTGTAAGTTCACGTTTGCGTTTCGCAAGAATTTTTATCTTTAACAGAAAATAATTCGTTCCGAAGTTCGCAACTGACGAGAAGCGGCGGAACGTTATGCGCAAGAGCTCAAAACCGTATATAAAATGACATTTAGTAATTTAGTTGAACATGCTATTAAAGTTGGTTACAAAATTGACCAAGAAAAGAGATTTCATAAATTGATACTTGAAATTGATGATAAGGTTGAAATTTCGTTGGAATTTCCAAATGATGATGTTCAAGAAATAGAATATGATTCCGTAAACATTGACTGGAAATATTTGATAACTGAAAAGTTGACTAAGAAAAAAATTTTTAGTGAATGGTTTGACTATTATGAAGGTTCAAAAGAAACTAAAATTCAGGAAATGCAACAAGATATTTTAGAATACATTAATAATTTTTCAAGCCAAAAATTTGAGATAATTGAGAAACCAGTTTTTACTTTATTTGGAAGAAGGTTTTTAAAATATAAGGAATTGGTTTTTGAATAAAGGAAAACGCTCCAGCGCATAACAGCCGTTTGGTAGCATGGCTAGTTTTGCTTTTCTTAGTCGGAAAGTACTAAGTTCAAAATTTGATTATATTTACAACTAATAATTTAAAATGTCGCCACGACTACCAAGCGGCGGAACGTTAGGCGCTATACTCAGAAACTATATCTAAATGAACAATTTCCAATTTATTTCTTATTTTGTTTCTTTAATCTATATCTTTTATTCATTATGGGGAAGATTTGAGGAAAGTGATAGATACTATAATTTATTGATAAAAAGAAAGACTTTAATTGTAAATTTTTGGGTTGCTTTATTGTTTGGAGTTATTGGCTACGCAATAGATTTTTATTCATTCACAATTACTGTACAGACTTCTGTATATTTTATGCCCGTTAGTTTTCTAGTCATTTTAAATCTTTTTAATTTATTATCTTTTGCTCTAAATAAAAGGAAATTTTATTCTATTCGATCCAGTATTGACATGTCGCCAAACAGAAAAGATTTCTTTGATTTATTCTCAACTATGATGATAATTTTTTTATCATTCGTGGTGCCAATTATGACATTTAATTTAATTCTCAATGGAAGGTTATTGGATTAGTACAGCGCCTAACAGCCGTTTGGTAGCATGGCTGGTTTTGCATTTCTTAGCCGGAAAGTACTAAGTTCAAAAATTGATTATATTTACAACAATAATTTAAAAAGTCGCCACGACTACCAAGCGGCGGCACGTTATGCACCATTGCATGAAATATCGTTTTCAATTGAGAAAAAAACATATGGAGAAAAAGACAAATAGCTTCGGAATCAAATTAATTGGAATTATAATTAGTACAATTATTTTTGTTTATCTCATAAAGTATGTCTTTTTATGGCCGCCAAATCTTGCTTCGGTTTTGGAATATGTAAAAGAACCATTGCAACAATCTAAAAGTTGGCAAATTGTGGCTTTATTTGTGGCGTTTGTGATTGCATTATTGCTATATAAATTAAAAGAAAAATTAATTGGTGCGTTTGGATTGCTGGAATTGTTTGGCGGATTTTGGACTATATCAACAACATTTTCAAAAAATTTCGAAAATACATTACTTTATGCATTAGCATTGGGAAGTGGAATATTTTTATTAATTAAAGGTATTGAAGACATGTTAAAACAAAGTAAGAGTAAAGAGTTAGACAACGGTGCATAACAGCAGTTTGTAATTACTGCGTGGCTTGGTTTGTGTACCGAATTTTCTCTGAAAATTCAAAAAGTAATTTTATATTTGGAATCAAAAGTAATTAATCGTCGCAGCAATTACAATCTGCGGCACGTTATAAGCCATTCCAGCACATTTTTAATTGAAGACAAATGCACATAGATAAAAATCAATATCAGAAATATTTTGAAGAAAAAATCAATTTAAATTTTGATAAGCTAAATCCATATTTTGACGTTGATAGTGATTTGTTTTCAGGACTGAATAGATTAATGAATGAAAACTACAGATGTTTAATGGTGGAAGCATATGTAGCAAGTATTACAATAAGTAATCATATAATTGAAAGGTTGCTAAAATTGGCATTAATTTATGAAAACAGTTTGGGAGAAACAGAAGAAATTGCCATTAAGGCTTACAACAAGTTTCAAGGAATGGCAATGAAAAATACTATCACCAATTGTTGGAATAGAAAATTAATCAGTAATGAAGAAAAGAACCATTTAGAAAAGATTATAAATGATGTGGTACGGAACGGATTTTCTCATGCTAGTTTTGAAAATATTCTTGGTAAAACTCCAACGAAAATCCCAATGAAAATGGGGGATTTTAAAACTCAAGAAATTAAAGATGTTGAAATTGACAGAAGAGTTATGTTAACAATAGCAGAAGTTCAACTGGAAAATTTTGCCAAAGAAAATGCTTTCGAATATTATAAATACATTTTTGAGCTAATTCAAAGATTGGAGAATAAAATTAAACCGAAAGAAGATAAGAACGGCTTATAACAGCAGTTTGTGATAATTGCTAGGTTTGGGATTATCCCGAGTTTTCTCTGAAAACTCAAAAAGGAATTTTATATTTGTAAGCATCAGTAATAAATCGTCGCAACTATCACAATCTGCGGCACGTTACCTGCAAGTGCTCAACCAATCTTTGCTCAATGGAAAAAAATACAGATTTATTTGGAAATGAAATCAAGAAGAAAACGTATAAATCAGCCACTGAAAAGGAATTGATTAACTATGACAAAGCTTTATTTTCAGAAAGATTAGAAAGATTAAAGTTTGTGAAAAAACATAATCCTAAAGGCTATTCAATGTTTGGAGATATGGAATTTGTGTTTACATTTAGTGAAATTCAACAATGTTACGTTAACGGCCATTTTATCGCGACAATAGTGTTGTCACAGTCATTCTTAGAAAAATTGCTTGATATTCATTTATCAAAAAAAGGGTTTGAAAAAGTAACAAAATATGGACTGGAGAAAATGATTAAAGTTGCTGTAAAAAGAAAATATTCTACACCCAAAAGTATTAGAACTTCTCAATAATTTGCGCTTGAAAAGAAATCCATTTATTCACTCAAAAGATTGGGATTATCCACATACTTTATCCAAAAGAAGTTTTGAAAACAGATTGCGACCAGAAGAACAATTGGAAAAAGACGCAACAGAAGCTATGAGTTTACTGTATACCATTTTTAAGTATCCATTAGACTAAACGCACCAGCAGGTAACAGCCGTTTCTCGCAATTGCGAATTTTGTAGTAAGTTCACGTTCACGTTTCGCAAGAATTTTTATCTTTAACAGAAAATAAAAAGTTCCGAACTTCGCAACTGACGAGAAGCGGCGGAACGTTATGTGAAAGTTTTTAACCCCGAATTCAATAGACCTTCTGTATGAAAAAGTTAAAATATTTTTTCTTAATCTTTTTGCTAATTATTATTAGTCTTTTTACTTATTCAAAACTAACTAAACCGGAAACCATAATGATGGTAGGAACTGAAGTATCAATGGAAAAACCTTGGGTGAAATTTAATGAAGCTGATGAATCAAAAATTGGAAACTTAATTAGAGCTTACCATTTTGAAGAAGGTGAAAGAAGGTATAAAAAAGATATTGGCGGAGGGGATTTTATAATTGCTTGCTTGACAAAAAATAAAAGTTGGAAATATTATTCTTATTACCGTGGCGTAGAAGATTATCAAATGATGATGATGTCAGAAGAAATTGAAAAAGAAATTACTCCACCAAACTAAAAAAACCTTCACATAACAGCCGTTTGGTAGCATAGCTGGTTTTGCTTAAGCCGGTTGTCGATTTTCCGCTGGAAAATCTCTACTTTAGCAGAAACAAATTATTCACGAAGTCGCCACGACTACCAAGCGGCGGCACGTTGTACACCAGTGTTTTCCTGACGAGAACTTTTTGATTAAACTTCACTCCTATTTGCCAAGTTTGCGTAAACAGAAATGGAAATTTAGACTTGAAAATGTTTCGCTGAAAATGTTACTAAAAAAGTTTGCGTCAAAATGTTACTGAAAATGTTTGTGTCAAAATTTAAATAAGTTTGCGCTAAAAAGGTTGCTAGAAATGAAACTGATTTTGTTTGCGTGAAATAGAAATTGGAAAAAGAAACCGAACAAAACGCTGAAAGTGTTTGTGGTTATGTTTCGTGACAATCAAACTCAAAACACCGGTGTACAACAGCCGTTTCTCGCAATTGCGAAATTTACCGTAAGTTCAAGTTCAGTTTCCGCTATAATTTTTATCTTAGCCGAAAGTACGCAGTTCCGCAATTCGCAACTGACGAGAAGCGGCAAAACGTTAGTGGCAAGATTTCGCCCAGTTATCAAAAGATGAAAAACTTAATAATCATATTTTTATTTCTTTCAACCGAATTTGGATTTTCTCAATCGGGGAAATATGTTATGTGGGAATTTTATAATCCTTATGACGGGAGAAATTGTACTTCACAGTTTTCCAATTTGAACTTGAAAGAAAACAACACATTTGCACTGAATTTGTTTTACTGGAAAGAAGAAAAAGAAGAATGTAAAAAGATAACTGGCAAGTGGAAAATTGAAAATGATACTTTGAGCTTAATTGAAAACAAGGTTGTGCGTTATTATTTGATTAAAAATAACTCAATTGTTGCTCAAAAACCTGAAGGAGAAAAACTAGATTATTATTTTGAAAACTTAATAAACTTGGATTTCCTTTTGAAGTCAAATGATGGCTCAATAGAAGAACATACAAAACAAAGTTGGTTAAAACAGAGTAAAAAATCCTGCCACTAACAGCCGTTTCTCGCAATTGCGAATTTTGCTTAAGCCGGTTGTTGATTTTCCGCTGGAAAATCTTATTTTAGCAGAAAGTACGCAGTTCCGCAGTTCGCAACTGACGAGAAGCGGCGGCACGTTATGCGCAAGAGCTCAAAACCGTATATAAAATGACATTTAGTAATTTAGTTGAACATGCTATTAAAGTTGGTTACAAAATTGACCAAGAAAAGAGATTTCATAAATTGATACTTGAAATTGATGATAAGGTTGAAATTTCGTTGGAATTTCCAAATGATGATGTTCAAGAAATAGAATATGATTCCGTAAACATTGACTGGAAATATTTGATAACTGAAAAGTTGACTAAGAAAAAAATTTTTAGTGAATGGTTTGACTATTATGAAGGTTCAAAAGAAACTAAAATTCAGGAAATGCAACAAGATATTTTAGAATACATTAATAATTTTTCAAGCCAAAAATTTGAGATAATTGAGAAACCAGTTTTTACTTTATTTGGAAGAAGGTTTTTAAAATATAAGGAATTGGTTTTTGAATAAAGGAAAACGCTCCAGCGCATAACAGCCGTTTGGTAGCATGGCTAGTTTTGCTTTTCTTAGTCGGAAAGTACTAAGTTCAAAATTTGATTATATTTACAACTAATAATTTAAAATGTCGCCACGACTACCAAGCGGCGGAACGTTATAAACCAGCGTTTTCCATCGCTAGAACTTTCGATTTAAACTTCACTCCTATTTCCAAGTTTGCTTAAACAGAAATGGAAATTTAACATGGAATTTTGTTGCATTAAGTTATGGAATTGAGAAAAATATTCCGAAAAGGTTTGCGTGAAAAAGTTGTAGCAAAAAAAATGTAGCAAAATAAAATGCTACAAAAATATTGCTACAAAAGTTTTAGAAAATAGACACTAACAAAGTTTGCGTGAAATGGAAACTGAAAAAGAAACCGAAAAGGAAACGGAAAATGTTTGTGGTTACTTTGCGTGCTAATGTAATTCAACATAAAACGCCGGATTTATAACAGCCGTTTCACACAATTGCGAGTTTTGTTTGAAGTTCACGTTCACTTTTCGCAATAATTTTTATCTTTAACAGAAAATAATCAGTTCCGCAATTCGCAACTGTGTGAATCGTCAGGACGTTATGCAACATAATTTAACCTCTGCAAAATGAGAACTTTAATCATCTTATTACTTTTAATCGTAAGTTCTTGCACAAAAAAAGATGAGCCAAAGATTCAAAAGCCAATAAAGTTTCAGAAAATTAATTACAGTTTGGCAAATAGCTATTTAGATTCTTTGGCAAAAAAAATAAATCCTAATAGAAAATACCAATATTGGCAGTACGCTCGCTATAAAAGCAGTATGTTAAGACATACCATTCTAAATGAAAGCGGTGACACTTTATTGAGAAAAAAAATTGATAGAGAATTTGATAAAATTAAATATGGAATATTTAAAGGCGGACATCCTTTTTTTAGTTGCTATTATGCAATAACGATTGAAAATGGAAAAGTAAATTACATAAACGAGGAAGAATTTCGAGGCTTTTTAGGAACAATAGATAATCTGGAAGAAGCAATGCTTTTAGCTGAAACCTATGACTATTCTCTAGACAGCGACATTCGAGGAAGTGAATATAGAGAAGTTGAAAATGGATTTGAATTGCACTTAATGAGATTTAATGACAATCCTTTAAGTAAGGAATCTTTTGAAATAGAAGTAAGTCAGAATGGAATTCTGAAAGCAAAGAGCAGAGGAATTTATTGTAAAGGACAGAAATGTCGTGAATAAAATTACGTTGCATAACAGCAGTTTGCTACAATTGCTAGGCATGGGTTTCTCCCGAATTTTCTCTGAAAATTCAAAAAGGAGTTTTATATTTGGAATCAATAGTAATAAATCGTCGCAACTGTAGCAATCTGCAAGACGTTAGCAGCAATATTATGAGAACTCCACCTGAAATCGACCTACAAAAAAAAAGTGAGTATTCTCTTCACCGAGATAATATTATTAGAGAATTCCCCAATACCGAATTTTCGAATCTTACACTGAAATGGGTTGAGATAATTCAGAGGATTGATAATGTAAATCTTTTGATAAAAGAATTATTTCATGACTTTGATTTGATAAATACAAAAATGTCTGATAACGTTATTGAAGATTCAGTTCTAAAAACGCCTCTTTTTTATAGACAGAAATTCTTAACAGAGCAAATATTTTATTGGATTAGAAAAACATTAGATGAAATGATTGCCATGATTTATGTCTTAGAATATCTAAAGAAAACAAACAAATATCCAACTAACATAAAGATAGAATCAATTGGTCATTTAATTGGTTCTAAAGAATTTATTGTAGACATAAAAGACAAACATTTGAATATTCTAAAAATCATTAATAACATTTCAAACACTTTCAAACATTCATTCTTAAATTCCGAAATTCATAATCATCTTGGCGAACTTGATCCATTAGTTTTTAGCTATGGGTTTAAAAACAACGACATGGAAAAAGAAATGGTGTTTACAGCATATAAAATCGAAGATGTGATTGTTGAACTCAACAAGTTAATTACAGACTTAATAAGTCATATAAAACAAATATAATACTGCTGCTAACAGCCGTTTGGTAGCATGGCTGGTTTTGCATTTCTTAGACGGAAAGTACTAAGTTCAAATATTGATTATATTTACAACTAATTATTTAAAAAGTCGCCACGACTACCAAGCGGCGGCACGTTAGGCGCTATACTCAGAAACTATATCTAAATGAACAATTTCCAATTTATTTCTTATTTTGTTTCTTTAATCTATATCTTTTATTCATTATGGGGAAGATTTGAGGAAAGTGATAGATACTATAATTTATTGATAAAAAGAAAGACTTTAATTGTAAATTTTTGGGTTGCTTTATTGTTTGGAGTTATTGGCTACGCAATAGATTTTTATTCATTCACAATTACTGTACAGACTTCTGTATATTTTATGCCCGTTAGTTTTCTAGTCATTTTAAATCTTTTTAATTTATTATCTTTTGCTCTAAATAAAAGGAAATTTTATTCTATTCGATCCAGTATTGACATGTCGCCAAACAGAAAAGATTTCTTTGATTTATTCTCAACTATGATGATAATTTTTTTATCATTCGTGGTGCCAATTATGACATTTAATTTAATTCTCAATGGAAGGTTATTGGATTAGTACAGCGCCTAACAGCCGTTTGGTAGCATGGCTGGTTTTGCATTTCTTAGCCGGAAAGTACTAAGTTCAAAAATTGATTATATTTACAACAATAATTTAAAAAGTCGCCACGACTACCAAGCGGCGGCACGTTGTAGGCAATTCAGAAAAATAGCAATGAAAAGACTAATTTTATTTTTTTACACCTTGTTTGGAATAGTTGGCATTGGTCATACTCAAAACAGAAGTCTATCACTAAAAAATATCGAAGTGGATTGGGAAACTGTTGATGAAGTATTAAAAAAACATATAAAAGACAAACCAACTTTTAATGAAGGAATTAAAGATTTTCAAACAATACTAAATCTTGATAAAAATATTGAATTAATAACCAATGCTGAGTCAGATGAATTAAAATCTGAATTGAATAGTTTTATGAAAAAAGTCTTGGATGAAAATAAATTACCAGATAATGTTAAAGCTTTAAGTTTTGGTATATTTACTTCAATTGTTGATAAGAAGGAATCAATAACAATTTATTTAAGTGGTTCAGGTAAGACTCCAAAAGAAGATTTTAACGATTGGAATGTTGATCCAATTTATTTTCCTAAATATTATTTAATTCCTAAATACTTTGAATCAATTAAAAGCCAAAATTATGAATTGAATGGAGATTTGGAGGTTTTAATATATAATGGAATCTTGAATTTATTAATAATAAATAACATTGAGTTCTTTAAGAATGAAATTTTAACTAGTAACAAAGATATATATATCGGTAGTGGTTTTGACAGTGGTGATACTTATCTTCTTGGGAAGCTAACTGAAACCGGAATTAATTAAAACTGCCTACAACAGCAGTTTGTGATTATGGCTGGTTTTGGTCGTATCAGAAATGTCTCGGCTGACTGAAATTTTAGTTATATTTGGAAACACAAGTGAGTGAAGAACGCCAAAATCACAATCTGCGGCACGTTACCGGCAATGTTGAACAACTCAATCTTAAATGACAGATATCGACCATAATAAAATTATAATTAAAACAGCAACAGCGTTTTTTAAAAATCATGGAATAAAGAGAAAAGGACAATCTCGAACTTTTCATGATGACAATTGTTGGTTTACAACTATTATAGAATTTCAACCAAATTCAAGGGAAAAGGGAACATTTCTAAATGTTGGTGTGAATTTTCATTGGTATGACCAAGATTATTTTTCATTTGATATTGGATATAGACAATCGCCTTTTATAGAATTTCGTGATGAAAGTCAGTTTGAAAATGAAATTGAAAAACTTTGCAAATCAGCGCTTGAAAAGATATCAGAATATCGTGAATCATTCAAAACATTAAATACATCTCGCGAGAAAATATGCAATTCAGAATTTGCCAGTGATTCTTTGTGGGGAAACTATCACAAAGGAACAGTTTCGGGACTTATCGGCGATTTCAATTCCTTGAAAGTTTATTACGAAAGTTTACTGAATGTCGAGCATAATTTCCCATGGGTAAATGAACTTAAAGAAAGAACTAAATTGCTTCTAGAAAAAACAAATACTTTGGAAAGTTTCAAAAGTGAAGTAGAAAAGATTATAATGAAAACAAGAAAGTCGAAAAAGTTAGAAGAGTGCCAACCTAACCTTTAAAAGTAAACACAGCCGGTAACAGCCGTTTGGCGCAATGGCTAGTTTAGTTTTTCTTAGCCGGAAATTACTAAGTTGAAATTTTGCTTATCTTTAGAACAAATTATTAAAAAAGTCGCCACTGACGCCAAGCGGCGACACGTTACCGGTCAGTTTTGAATCTGCAAAATCCGTGACATTTCTACACTTTTTAAAATTGTGTTTAACAGAGAAAAAAAACAAAGTTTCATAAATTAAAAGTTGAAGTAAAACAATCTGTAACCGAATCACGTTTCTAAGGTTTGCTCATTTTTGTGTCTGTAAACTTTAGGTTTTGTGGAAGTTCAACAGTAACTTGTTTGTTCGCTGATTACGTTTCTCGGCTAAGTTCGTTTTTGTGTCAGTAATTCAAGAGTAAAACCGAACCGGTAACAGCCGTTTCACACAATTGCGAGTTTTGTGGTTAGTTGACGTTTGCGTTCCGCAATAATTTTTATCTTTAACAGAAAATAATCAGTTCCGCAATTCGCAACTGTGTGAATCGTCAGGACGTTAGCTGTGAGTTTCAGAAAATCTGTGCAAAAGAGAACATTATGAAAAAATACTGTTTTATATTAGGAATGTTTTTCCTTTTAGGTTTTAAAAGTGTTACTGGAATTTCAGGAAAGTATGATGTTGTTTTAGATTCTAACTTCAAAAACCATGGTTCAAAATATATAATTATAATTAATGAGAATAAATATACCAAAGAATTCTCAGATGGTGAAAAAGTAGTTGGCGGAATAGAAGCTGTGGAAGTAAGAAACTCGAAAAAGATATATTATTTAAATGACTTTCTCTTTGTGCAACAAAAAGTAACTCTTGATTCTTTAAAATTAAATACATTGGGGAAAGTCATTATGGAAGTTGAAGAAATTAATGCAGACACATTATCGTTTCGAACAACTTATGACCGACAATTAAACGTGACAATTAAACGTGACAATTAATACTGGAAAATTTATACGCCAAAAATAAAAACCCAACAGCTAACAGCCGTTTGGTAGCATGGCTAGTTTTGCATTTCTTAGACGGAAAGTACTAAGTTCAAAATTTGATTATATTTACAATTAATTATTTAAAAAGTCGCCACGACTACCAAGCGGCGGCACGTTATGCAACATAATTTAACCTCTGCAAAATGAGAACTTTAATCATCTTATTACTTTTAATCGTAAGTTCTTGCACAAAAAAAGATGAGCCAAAGATTCAAAAGCCAATAAAGTTTCAGAAAATTAATTACAGTTTGGCAAATAGCTATTTAGATTCTTTGGCAAAAAAAATAAATCCTAATAGAAAATACCAATATTGGCAGTACGCTCGCTATAAAAGCAGTATGTTAAGACATACCATTCTAAATGAAAGCGGTGACACTTTATTGAGAAAAAAAATTGATAGAGAATTTGATAAAATTAAATATGGAATATTTAAAGGCGGACATCCTTTTTTTAGTTGCTATTATGCAATAACGATTGAAAATGGAAAAGTAAATTACATAAACGAGGAAGAATTTCGAGGCTTTTTAGGAACAATAGATAATCTGGAAGAAGCAATGCTTTTAGCTGAAACCTATGACTATTCTCTAGACAGCGACATTCGAGGAAGTGAATATAGAGAAGTTGAAAATGGATTTGAATTGCACTTAATGAGATTTAATGACAATCCTTTAAGTAAGGAATCTTTTGAAATAGAAGTAAGTCAGAATGGAATTCTGAAAGCAAAGAGCAGAGGAATTTATTGTAAAGGACAGAAATGTCGTGAATAAAATTACGTTGCATAACAGCAGTTTGCTACAATTGCTAGGCATGGGTTTCTCCCGAATTTTCTCTGAAAATTCAAAAAGGAGTTTTATATTTGGAATCAATAGTAATAAATCGTCGCAACTGTAGCAATCTGCAAGACGTTAGCAGCCATTACCACTCGAACTCAAAAAAAATATGATAAAAAGACTATTGACATATATGATTCCATTGGTTATATACATATTTCTTCCTGGAATTGTTCAACAGATTTTCATGGAATATGATGACTATTATTTCTATATAATTGTCGCATTTTTATTACTAGTAAATGTATTGTTGGCGTTTAATATATTGAAATCATCCAACAGATTACCGAATCATATAATTGCTGCTTCAATTGTTACTGGAATTGGAATTTTATCAGGCGTTGTAGTTGCGAATTTGAATTTGGGTTGGGATGGAATTAGAATTGCTATATGGAGTAATGCGATAAGTTCCATATTGACTTGGGAAATTATTTTTCAATTCAACCGAAAAAAAACGGCTGCTAACAGCGGTTTGCAATAATGGCTGGATTGCTTTGTTACCTTGACGTTTTTTCTTCACGAAAATATTTATCTTTAACAGAAAATAATTAGTTCGCTGGCTTCGCCACTATCGCAAGCCGCGGCACGTTATAGCCAATTTTTTCGAGAAACTAAATGCAAATGGAAAATCCGGAGATATTATTCAAAAGTCCTTTTAAAATTTATGTTTTGCCGAAAGACAAAATAACGTTTGAAAGTGAGCTTGAAAAGCAAAACGTTGAATATTATTGTGACATAGAAAACCAACCAATGTTTGAAAATGGAATTAGATATTTCATTCAAGATGTTGACAGAATGAAACTGGATAAAATATTCACCGAAAACAAAATAATTGCACATACAGAAACAATTTCAATTTCTGATTATCGCGATGAAAAGAAAGCGCAAAAATTATACTTGAAAGTTGCTGGAATTGTAATCGGAATAATAATTCTGATAATGATAATGGAAAGGCTTGTGAAATAAAAACTGGCTATAACAGCCGTTTGGTAGCATGGCTGGTTTTGCATTTCTTAGACGGAAAGTACTAAGTTCAAAAATTGATTATATTTACAACAATAATTTAAAAAGTCGCCACGACTACCAAGCGGCGGCACGTTAGCATTCAGTGCTTTCCAAACAACAACTTTTTGATTAAACTTCACTCCTATTTGCCAAGTTTTGTGGAAACAGAAATGGAAATTTTCTCGTTGAAAAGTTGCGCTAGAATCTTGAAAGTTGAATAAGATTGCGTGAAAAGTTTTCGGATAAAAGTTGTAACAAAAAAAGTGTAACAAAATAAAATGTTACAAATTTATTGTTACAAAAGTTTGAGTGATATGGAAACCGGAATAGAAAACGAAATGAAACTTGAAAGTGTTTATGGTTATGTTGCGTGACAATCAAACTCAAAGCACCGAAATGCTAACAGCCGTTTCACACAATTGCGAGTTTTGTTGTAAGTTCACGTTTGCGTTTCGCAATAATTTTTATCTTTAACAGAAAATAATCAGTTCCGAAATTCGCAACTGTGTGAATCGTCAGGACGTTGTAGGCAATACTAACCTCGTGCAAAAAAGAAGTAAATTATTTCTTAGCGAATTCTACAAAATTAATTGAAGGTAACATAACAGGTCTATATCCAGCTTGTAGAGTAATATTCGAAATTACTGCTCTTAAATAAGGGAATGCTATAGCTGGAGCATTTATTACTGGGAAATCTGAAACTTTAAATTCTTCAGTTATATCTTCGTCAAGTTCAAAGATTGCCAACATTTTAATAAACATATCAAAATCAGTATCTTTAACATCTATTTCAAAAAGTAAACTAAAACTCCTTTTATCGTCTTCTGGAAAGAATTGACTTGTTTTTAAGTCAAATGAATCTTCTTTTCTATCATCATTTTTGACAACAGAAAAAGTCATCTCTTGAACTTTCCAATCATTTAATTTTATTTTCATAATTAAGCTGCAAAAGGCATTGAAGTTTCCTTAGATACATCAAAACCATTATCAACTGAAATATACTTTTCAACGTTTAATGTAGCAAATGATTGATTATCTATTTCAAGATTTGTATTCTCAGCAAAACCATATTTATTAACTGAAATTTCATATAATTCCGCCGACGTGATATTGCCAAAATAATTGTCAATTCGCGCTTTTAATTCTTTAGTTAGCTTCATTATTAAATTTTTTTATTACTAATAATAGTATTATTTTGTAGGTTTTTTTTAGGATTAAATACTGAACAAATTGTGCAATTTGCTGTTCTTAGATCTATTTTGTATACTCTTTCTTTTGCAAACTTAATATAAAAATTACCTTTTGCAACATCTATATCTAATAATCCTTCTCCTCGTGCAAAGTTAATGATTAATCCATCTAAATAACTTAAACTTTTCCTAATTCTTAATATCTTCTTTTCATGTTGCTCAAGTATGTATAACAATATCTCTACACCATCGCTTGTAGTTAAGTCTAACAATCTATCATCTTCAACAGTAATTTCAGACTTTATTACACTAATATCTTTATATTTATAATCATTAATTTTATTATCCCAAGCCTGAGCAATAGCCCATTGTTCAGCTTGTTCATTAGGAACTTTACTAATACCTTCTATAAAAAAATATGCTCCATCTCCTATCCATTCAGCATTTCCTTTAGAAATTTCAAAATCTCCTTTCACAATGCTTTTAGCACTATCAAAACTAGTTCCGTGAAAACCTATAATGGAAGATGACATTATAAAAATATTTTTGCGCAATGTATAAAAAAAAATTAAATTAAGAAGTACTGCCTACAACAGCCGTTTGGCGCAATGGCTAGTTTTGTTTTTCTTAGCCGGAAATTACTAAGTTGAAATTTTGCTTATCTTTAGAACAAATTATTAAATAAGTCGCCACTGACGCCAAGCGGCGATACGTTAGCGGTAATGCTAAAACAGCTCACAAATGAAACAAACTTTTTCAATACTCATATTGCTTTTTTTAGGAAATATCAATTGCTTTGCTCAAGACACAATAGCTAAAATTGAAAAACCAATTGAAGTTTCCATAGAAGAGTTAATTAAACATTCCGAAAAATATGAAAAGAAAAATATTTCGGTGTATGGCTATGTAAAATTTGATAAACAAAAAATCAGCAGAATATTTATTTCAAAAGAAGACTTTGAAAATAAGCGAATAAATAACTCTGTTTGCTTTATGTTTTTATTTGAAAATAGCAGCTTTAACACAGTCAAAAGATACGATGAAAAATATGTTCAATTATCTGGAATTTATGTTCCTGGAAAAGCAATTGGTTCACGCAGAAAGTTGAAAATGAAAAACGGAGTGATAACAGAAGTTAGAATTAAGTTTCCTGCCAATGATAACTAACGCACTACCGCTAACAGCCGTTTCTCGCAATTGCGAATTTTGTGGTAAGTTCACGTTCACGTTTCGCAAGAATTTTTATCTTTAACGGAAAATAATTCGTTCCGAAGTTCGCAACTGACGAGAAGCGGCGGAACGTTGTACACCAGTGTTTTCCTGACGAGAACTTTTTGATTAAACTTCACTCCTATTTGCCAAGTTTGCGTAAACAGAAATGGAAATTTAGACTTGAAAATGTTTCGCTGAAAATGTTACTAAAAAAGTTTGCGTCAAAATGTTACTGAAAATGTTTGTGTCAAAATTTAAATAAGTTTGCGCTAAAAAGGTTGCTAGAAATGAAACTGATTTTGTTTGCGTGAAATAGAAATTGGAAAAAGAAACCGAACAAAACGCTGAAAGTGTTTGTGGTTATGTTTCGTGACAATCAAACTCAAAACACCGGTGTACAACAGCCGTTTCTCGCAATTGCGAAATTTACCGTAAGTTCAAGTTCAGTTTCCGCTATAATTTTTATCTTAGCCGAAAGTACGCAGTTCCGCAATTCGCAACTGACGAGAAGCGGCAAAACGTTAGCTGTGAGTTTCAGAAAATCTGTGCAAAAGAGAACATTATGAAAAAATACTGTTTTATATTAGGAATGTTTTTCCTTTTAGGTTTTAAAAGTGTTACTGGAATTTCAGGAAAGTATGATGTTGTTTTAGATTTTAACTTCAAAAACCATGGTTCAAAATATGTAATTATAATTAATGAGAATAAATATACCAAAGAATTCTCAGACGGTGAAAAAGTAGTTGGCGGAATAGAAGCTGTGGAAGGAAGAAACTCGAAAAAGATATATTATTTAAATGACTTTCTCTTTGTGCAACAAAAAGTAACTCTTGATTCTTTAAAATTAAATACATTGGGGAAAGTCATTATGGAAGTTGAAGAAATTAATGCAGACACATTATCGTTTCGAACAACTTATGACCGACAATTAAACGTGACAATTAATACTGGAAAATTTATACGCCAAAAATAAAAACCCAACAGCTAACAGCCGTTTCTCGCAATTGCGAATTTTGCTTAAGCCGGTTGTTGATTTTCCGCTGGAAAATCCTATTTTAGTAGAAAATATGCTGTCACGAAGTTCGCAACTGACGAGAAGCGGCGGCACGTTAGCCACCATTATTAACAACATTATGCAAAACGAGAACACATTTAAAACGAAAACCGGATATTGTCATATTTTGCCAAACAAAATTATTTTGACAAGAGATGGAATAATTGGAAATGTCTCAAAAGTTGTTGTTGGAAATGGAATCTCAAGAATCCTAATTATTTATTCAGCATTTGCAGTTTTCTTATTCTATTATTCTTTCAAAGCGTATCAAGAAGAAAAAATTGTTACTGCATTATTTTATAGTTTATTTGCTGGCTTTCTATTGTATAAAGTCAAGCAAAGCATGAACTATTCGGCAACTTCCATTATTGAGAGAAATAAAATTAAAGAAGTAAAATTCATTGATGCAAAATATGGCGCAACACGTTCAAGATTTGAAGTACTTTTCGAAGACGGAAAAGGAAAACTAAAAACTCGATTAATTATGCTTCCAGGTTCTTTGAGTGATGGAGAAAATGAAACTAAAAAAGCTTTGGAGATTCTGAAAAGTGAAAAGATTGCGTGGAAGTGAGAATAACGTTGGCTAACAAAGAACTGTGCTTAAAAACAAATAAAAAATGATATTTTTTAAATAAATTTTGGCATAGGACTTCTATATTCCTTACTGTATTCTACTCCTGATTTTGCGATGGCAAAAGCCTGTCTCAACAGTTTATTACAAACTGCTATTAATGCCAGTTTTTTACTTTTCCCTTTTTCTGTAATTCGATCATAAATGGCTTTGCAAGCTTTATTGCATTTACAAGCTGTGAAGCTGCACATAAAGAGTAGATTTCGAAGTTTGGCATTCCCTATTTTACTTATTCTGGTTCTGCCTTTTACACTACTGCCTGATTGTCGCAAAACTGGTGTTAAACCACAAAAAGAGCAAAGCTGGCTACTGCTTTCAAAGCGTTTAAACCCATCTGTCAACACTACCAACATCATAGCTGTTTTTCTGCCGATTCCGGGGATACTCTCTACTTTGGTCAATACTTCTTGATATTCTGATTTAACCAATTCTAATAATTGGTTTCAATAAGAATTACTTCTTTCTCTATGTTGCGTAAGCTTCTTTTGAGAGAACTAATAACAACTTTACTCGGATTACCCAATGTTTGCTCAGCTTGAACCTTATTTTGAAGAGCAGTACTTTGTTTAGTGTAAGTGTCCAATAAGCGTATTTGCTGAAGGCATTCCATTTGATTTTTTGAATAACCAACCCATAGCTTTAATTCCTGATCCTGACCATACATACAAATCATTTTGGCATCTGACTTATCGGTTTTAATTCTACTGAGTTTCATCTGAATAAAACGCTTTATCGATAATGGATTCTCAACATATACTGCTATATTATTATCAACAAGAAAGTAAGCTAATTGATAATGATAATAACCTGTAGCTTCCATTACACAATGACTAACAGGACATAATAGCTTTAAAAACTTGACAAATCCTTTAGTGTTATTATCAAACTGATAATAATTACCCGAACAATCCATGACATCAAATGTATTTTTACTGATGTCGATACCAAATGTTTTTTTATCTTTATCCATAAGAAAATGATTTTGGAAAGGACAATCTACTTGTGTTTCATCACCTTGAAATCGAGATCCAGGTCTCACAGAACTGTACGAAATAAAAGTAGAAAAGAGAGGGGATTATCACTGTTAACGGAATCTATAGTTCCTGCAGTTATGGAGAACCTTAATCCTCTCTTTTGTTCTTTCTGATTGAAGTATAAATTTAATGATTGTAAACTTAAGGCAGTTTGCTACAATTGCTAGGCTTGGGTTTGTTCCGAATTTTCTCCGAAAAATCAAAAAGGAGTTTTATATTTGGAATCATCAGTAATAAATCGTCGCAACTGTAGCAATCTGCGGCACGTTAGCGGTGATTTTAACAGACCGCTTTTCAATAGAACGAAATGAATATGGACAATAACGAGTATTTTAAAGGCAAAATCGAAATAATGCTCAAAGCATACAATGGAAATAACACTTCAGTTGTAAGTCATAGACGTAATACGCTTCAAGAAATTTATGATTACTTCTTAGAAAATGGTTTTCCGAAAGCGCTCACAAAAGAAAGACTTTCATTAATTCCTTGTCACTTTCAAGAAGCAATTTATGACGGTATTAATTGGACAGAGCAAAACGCAGATTTAGGTCATTTAGAAATTGATTTTCAAGTAGACTGTATATTTCAAAATGAGGGAAAAACGCGAAACGAATTAAGTTCCGAAGAGTTTAAAAGATACGTGGAATATTCTTGGCTAATTGTGAGGAAGTTAACGAGTCAAAACCACCGCTAACAGCCGTTTGGTAGCATGGCTGGTTTTGCTTAAGCCGGTTGTCGATTTTCCGCTGGAAAATCTCTACTTTAGCAGAAACAAATTATTCACGAAGTCGCCACGACTACCAAGCGGCGGCACGTTATAGCCAATTTTCAGAACGCCTAGTATTAAATGGACAGATATAGAATTGATATTTATTTAGAGGAAGATTTCGACGAAAGGTCGAAAGAAAATGTAAGCAAATATGACTTTGCATACTTTGAAGAATCAGAGTTTCGTTGTACATCAATTGTTGGCATTAAAGTTTTTGAAAATAACATCGAAATAAAAAGTGCAGTTATTGGTTCTTCCGGCGGTGGAACAGGAATATATGATAATTCAGTGATAATTGAAAGCAATAGAATTTTGATCTGTTGCTCTCATTCTATTTTTTGCTTATCCATTCCTGAATTGAATTTACTTTGGCAGACAAAAGCAGACTCGACAACGTGTTTTGGAATTTATAAATACAAAGACAGTTATATAATTCATGGAGAATTACAAATTTCACGACTTAACCAAAATGGAGAAATAATTTGGCAACAAAGCGGTGAAGATATTTTTATCACATTGGATGGAAAAGATAACTTTGAAATTACCGATGAATTCATTTTAGCTAAAGATTGGGAAAACAGAAAGTATAAGTTTGATTACAATGGTCAGGAAATTGCATAAAAACTGGCTATAACAGCAGTTTGTGATAATGGCTGGTTTTGGCTTTATCGGAAATGTATTCGCTAATTGAAATTTTAGTTATATTTGGAATGGAAAGTGATTGAATTCCGCCACTATCACAATCTGCAATACGTTATGTGAAAGTTTTTAACCCCGAATTCAATAGACCTTCTGTATGAAAAAGTTAAAATATTTTTTCTTAATCTTTTTGCTAATTATTATTAGTCTTTTTACTTATTCAAAACTAACTAAACCGGAAACCATAATGATGGTAGGAACTGAAGTATCAATGGAAAAACCTTGGGTGAAATTTAATGAAGCTGATGAATCAAAAATTGGAAACTTAATTAGAGCTTACCATTTTGAAGAAGGTGAAAGAAGGTATAAAAAAGATATTGGCGGAGGGGATTTTATAATTGCTTGCTTGACAAAAAATAAAAGTTGGAAATATTATTCTTATTACCGTGGCGTAGAAGATTATCAAATGATGATGATGTCAGAAGAAATTGAAAAAGAAATTACTCCACCAAACTAAAAAAACCTTCACATAACAGCCGTTTGGTAGCATAGCTGGTTTTGCTTAAGCCGGTTGTCGATTTTCCGCTGGAAAATCTCTACTTTAGCAGAAACAAATTATTCACGAAGTCGCCACGACTACCAAGCGGCGGCACGTTATAAGCCATTCCAGCACATTTTTAATTGAAGACAAATGCACATAGATAAAAATCAATATCAGAAATATTTTGAAGAAAAAATCAATTTAAATTTTGATAAGCTAAATCCATATTTTGACGTTGATAGTGATTTGTTTTCAGGACTGAATAGATTAATGAATGAAAACTACAGATGTTTAATGGTGGAAGCATATGTAGCAAGTATTACAATAAGTAATCATATAATTGAAAGGTTGCTAAAATTGGCATTAATTTATGAAAACAGTTTGGGAGAAACAGAAGAAATTGCCATTAAGGCTTACAACAAGTTTCAAGGAATGGCAATGAAAAATACTATCACCAATTGTTGGAATAGAAAATTAATCAGTAATGAAGAAAAGAACCATTTAGAAAAGATTATAAATGATGTGGTACGGAACGGATTTTCTCATGCTAGTTTTGAAAATATTCTTGGTAAAACTCCAACGAAAATCCCAATGAAAATGGGGGATTTTAAAACTCAAGAAATTAAAGATGTTGAAATTGACAGAAGAGTTATGTTAACAATAGCAGAAGTTCAACTGGAAAATTTTGCCAAAGAAAATGCTTTCGAATATTATAAATACATTTTTGAGCTAATTCAAAGATTGGAGAATAAAATTAAACCGAAAGAAGATAAGAACGGCTTATAACAGCAGTTTGTGATAATTGCTAGGTTTGGGATTATCCCGAGTTTTCTCTGAAAACTCAAAAAGGAATTTTATATTTGTAAGCATCAGTAATAAATCGTCGCAACTATCACAATCTGCGGCACGTTAGCATTCAGTGCTTTCCAAACAACAACTTTTTGATTAAACTTCACTCCTATTTGCCAAGTTTTGTGGAAACAGAAATGGAAATTTTCTCGTTGAAAAGTTGCGCTAGAATCTTGAAAGTTGAATAAGATTGCGTGAAAAGTTTGCGGATAAAAGTTGTAACAAAAAAAAGTGTAACAAAATAAAATGTTACAAATTTATTGTTACAAAAGTTTGAGTGATATGGAAACCGGAATAGAAAACGAAATGAAACTTGAAAGTGTTTATGGTTATGTTGCGTGACAATCAAACTCAAAGCACAGAAATGCTAACAGCCGTTTCACACAATTGCGAGTTTTGTTGTAAGTTCACGTTTGCGTTTCGCAATAATTTTTATCTTTAACAGAAAATAAGCCGTTCCGAAATTCGCAACTGTGTGAATCGTCAGGACGTTAGGAGTAAGCAAACCTGAAACCGAGTATGAAATTCAACATCGAATTAAAATCAGACGAAAATTTACTCATCGGTTCGTGGAAAATGGACGGAGGAAAAGTTGTCGTGGACGAAGTTTGCGAGAGAATTGAAAAACTGAAAGATAATTATCTAAAAAAGGTTACCGTTGACAAAAGTGGTTGGGAAATACTTTACCAAGATCCAAAAGATAAACGTTATTGGTTGTTATTTTATTCAAATTCTGAATATCATGGTGGAAGCGCGCCGACTTTGAAAATGATAACGCAAACAGAAGTTACTGAAAAGTTTGGGTTGCTCAAGTGACGTGGCTTGCCTACTCCTAACAGCCGTTTGGTAGCATGGCTGGTTTTGCATTTCTTAGCCAGAAAGTACTAAGTTCAAAAATTGATTATATTTACAACAATAATTTAAAAAGTCGCCACGACTACCAAGCGGCGGCACGTTATGCGCAAGAGCTCAAAACCGTATATAAAATGACATTTAGTAATTTAGTTGAACATGCTATTAAAGTTGGTTACAAAATTGACCAAGAAAAGAGATTTCATAAATTGATACTTGAAATTGATGATAAGGTTGAAATTTCGTTGGAATTTCCAAATGATGATGTTCAAGAAATAGAATATGATTCCGTAAACATTGACTGGAAATATTTGATAACTGAAAAGTTGACTAAGAAAAAAATTTTTAGTGAATGGTTTGACTATTATGAAGGTTCAAAAGAAACTAAAATTCAGGAAATGCAACAAGATATTTTAGAATACATTAATAATTTTTCAAGCCAAAAATTTGAGATAATTGAGAAACCAGTTTTTACTTTATTTGGAAGAAGGTTTTTAAAATATAAGGAATTGGTTTTTGAATAAAGGAAAACGCTCCAGCGCATAACAGCCGTTTGGTAGCATGGCTAGTTTTGCTTTTCTTAGTCGGAAAGTACTAAGTTCAAAATTTGATTATATTTACAACTAATAATTTAAAATGTCGCCACGACTACCAAGCGGCGGAACGTTAGCGTCCATTCCAAAGTGCAGAACAGATCGACTGTATTGCTAATTCAATCTCTGCAGAACAGCAAGAAACTTAGCGTTATTTGAAATGAAATCGAAAATTTATAAAACAAACGCGGTAAGCTTTTAAGCCATTCGTGAGAAAATTTATTTTCTAAGCGAAACCGCTTAAAAGCTTAGTGAAGTTAGCCGAAAAAAATGACAATTTGATACACTAAAACTCTACATTTTCAGTTGGTGGCAAAATTTTGCTTAATAAAAAAGGAACGGTCGCTAACAGCCGTTTGGTATCATGGCTAGTTTTGTTTTTCTTAGCCAGAAACTACTAAGTTCAAAATTTGATTATATTTACAACTATAAATTATAAAAATCGCCACGATACCAATCGTCAAGACGTTAGCAGTAATGCTCAAAAACCTGCGTAAATAATTTAACCATGAAAAAGAAATTAATATTTTTTTTATTCTTGATCATTTTTGTTCAATGTCAAAAAAGTGAAAAAGTTGTTTCTGGAGATTTATATTTCAAATTAGTTAATCCAGGTAGTTTCTATGGTTTTTCGGAAAGCGACGTACGAGAAATTGATTTCAAAATGGGTCAGCTGCATACAAAATCTGAACTTTCTAAAGAAGAAAAAAAGTTTCTTGATCTTTATGATAAACTGAAGAGACATAACCTTCTCAATTCGCCGTGTATAAATTTAAAAAACAGTTCGGATTCCATAATAACAATATACATTTCTGAGAAGGAAAATAAAAGACTATTAAATTTTAATCTTCAAGAGTTGTTAGCGCATAAAAAGAAAGTTAAGGTTCAAATTAAAGTAAACGAAATAGAAGAAAATATGTTTTGTTCTAAAGAAATTATTTCAGCCAAACTAGTGGAAGGCGAAACATACTGGAAAAAGTAAAGCACTACTGCTAACAGCCGTTTGGTAGCATGGCTGGTTTTGCATTTCTTAGCCGGAAAGTACTAAGTTCAAAATTTGATTATATTTACAACTAATTATTTAAAAAGTCGCCACGACTACCAAGCGGCGGCACGTTATGAGCAACCTTCACACGAATCGTAAAAAACTAAACGAATGAAGTTTCTAAAACCTAATATCTTAATTGTAGTTTCATTTTTATTCATTGCCTGTAATAAAACAAAACCTTCGGGATTTTGGTTAGATTATAAAGACAATTTAATTGCATCAAAACATACTGACAATGGACCATATGGTGGAGAAACTAAAGTTACGTGGAAAAACAAACAAAAATTTGAAAGTCGTGATGTAATAAATTATGCTGAAAATAATGGGTGGAAATTAATTGATAGTTTAAAACCTGATTCAGAAAAAGTAAAGAAATCAAATTATTCAAACGAAATATTGATCGATAATATTTTATCAACTCTGAAAGAAAACGATTTGACAATTTACAGATTCAAAACTGGCTGGATTGCAATTAAACCAGGAAATGAAAGCGACACGGAAATAAATGGCTTTGCAATAATTAATTCAGAAAGAACTCAACTTACAGTTTATCAGTTATGGGGAGAATAAAAGGCAGCTCATAACAGCCGTTTCTCGCAATTGCGAATTTTGCTTAAGCCGGTTGTTGATTTTCCGCTGGAAAATCTTATTTTAGTAGAAAATATGCCGTCACGAAGCTCGCAACTGACGAGAAGCGGCGGCACGTTATGCGACATTGCCACTCAACTTTGCTGAAATGAAAAAAATAGCCTTAACTTATGTTTTAATAGTCAACTCAATTTGCTTGATAATTTGTCTGGTAAATCAATTTCTAAATGGCCCAAAATTTAGCGACATAAGTCTAACTTTAATAAGTTTATTGAGTTTAATTTGTTATTTCTGTATTCAATCGAATAGAATTGTAAAAACATCTTATTTTGTCTTGTGTGTTATTTATTTTTTGCAATCATTTTCAATTTTAATCGGAAATTTAATTTGGAAATTAATCATTGGAACTGACTTATCATTCTATTTAATTAGGCAAGGCGACTTAACTACTAAACTGGATTTTAAAGTTTTCAATATATTCGCTTTTGTCAATACGACGTCGAATGGAGAAAATTGGGGAATTGGATTAAATTTTATCCATATTTTAGTTTTTTGCAGTTTGTGTAAATGTTTTGGAAGTTTAATGAAAAAGTAAAGCAACGTCGCATAACAGCCGTTTCTCGCAATTGCGAATTTTGTTTAAGCCGGTTGTTGATTTTCCGCTGGAAAATCTTATTTTAGCAGAAAGTACGCAGTTCCGCACTTCGCAACTGACGAGAAGCGGCGGAACGTTAGTGGCAACGCCAGAAAAAATCGCTATAATAGAACTCTTTATGAAAAAAATAATCATACAAATTTTGATATTATTTAGTTTTGGAATTCTAAAAATGGAAGCGCAAAAAAATGAAGCTGCTGATGAAATATTATCTAAAATCCTAAAAGCTGAAGTTGCATTAAAAGAAGAAAAACAACTAAATCAAGGAGATTTAAAAGAAATAGTTTGCTTGACAAATATTGAGCCTAAAAATGGAGATGGAAATTATTTTGGAATTTCTTTTTTTCCGACAGAAAGTGAAATTCAAATTTGGAAAGATTGGTTTGAGAAAAACAAAGCTAAAATAAGTTACAGCACAGACAGTGAAATTCATAATAAAGAATTTGGTGGAAAGGTTATTCAAGTAGAATATGAAAACGGAAAATTTAGAAATAATGTTTGTGATGATGATAAAAAGTTTCAAGATTGGGTAAAGCAGAATAAGAAAAATTAGCGCAGCCACTAACAAAGAACTGTGCTTAAAAACAAATAAAAAATGATATTTTTTAAATAAATTTTGGCATAGGACTTCTATATTCCTTACTGTATTCTACTCCTGATTTTGCGATGGCAAAAGCCTGTCTCAACAGTTTATTACAAACTGCTATTAATGCCAGTTTTTTACTTTTCCCTTTTTCTGTAATTCGATCATAAATGGCTTTGCAAGCTTTATTGCATTTACAAGCTGTGAAGCTGCACATAAAGAGTAGATTTCGAAGTTTGGCATTCCCTATTTTACTTATTCTGGTTCTGCCTTTTACACTACTGCCTGATTGTCGCAAAACTGGTGTTAAACCACAAAAAGAGCAAAGCTGGCTACTGCTTTCAAAGCGTTTAAACCCATCTGTCAACACTACCAACATCATAGCTGTTTTTCTGCCGATTCCGGGGATACTCTCTACTTTGGTCAATACTTCTTGATATTCTGATTTAACCAATTCTAATAATTGGGTTTCAATAAGAATTACTTCTTTCTCTATGTTGCGTAAGCTTCTTTTGAGAGAACTAATAACAACTTTACTCGGATTACCCAATGTTTGCTCAGCTTGAACCTTATTTTGAAGAGCAGTACTTTGTTTAGTGTAAGTGTCCAATAAGCGTATTTGCTGAAGGCATTCCATTTGATTTTTTGAATAACCAACCCATAGCTTTAATTCCTGATCCTGACCATACATACAAATCATTTTGGCATCTGACTTATCGGTTTTAATTCTACTGAGTTTCATCTGAATAAAACGCTTTATCGATAATGGATTCTCAACATATACTGCTATATTATTATCAACAAGAAAGTAAGCTAATTGATAATGATAATAACCTGTAGCTTCCATTACACAATGACTAACAGGACATAATAGCTTTAAAAACTTGACAAATCCTTTAGTGTTATTATCAAACTGATAATAATTACCCGAACAATCCATGACATCAAATGTATTTTTACTGATGTCGATACCAAATGTTTTTTTATCTTTATCCATAAGAAAATGATTTTGGAAAGGACAATCTACTTATGTTTCATCACCTTGAAATCGAGATCCAGGTCTCACAGAACTGTACGAAATAAAAGTAGAAAAGAGAGGGGATTATCACTGTTAACGGAATCTATAGTTCCTGCAGTTATGGAGAACCTTAATCCTCTCTTTTGTTCTTTCTGATTGAAGTATAAATTTAATGATTGTAAACTTAAGGCAGTTTGTAACAACTGCGCGCTTGGGCTTGTCCCGAATTTTCTCTGAAAACTCAAAGAGGAGTTTTATATTTGAAATGGACAGTAATAAATCGTAGCAGCTATTGCAAGAAGCGGAACACGATATGCACAATTAAACAACTACAATATGGTAACATCAAAATATTGGTTTATTCTTATTTTATTAGTTCATCTTACAACTGTTTGCTTAGGACAGGAAATTGTAAAGCTTGACAAAACTAAAATTTCACAAGATGACTTGGATGATAAGATTACAACATTAATGAAAGTTGCCAATGTACATGGTTTAGGTATAGTTGTTTTTAATAATAACGAACCTGTGTACAAAAAAACTTTCGGATATAAAAATGCAATCACAAAAGAGCCAATTAAAACTGAGACCAATTTTTACGGCGCCTCCTTAAGCAAGTCTGTATTTGCTGTAATGGTAATGCAACTTGTTGAAAAAGGCATACTTGACTTGGATAAACCGCTTCAGGAATATTTGCCTAAACCTATTTTTGATTACAAACCAACAAAAAAATGGCACGATAAATACGTAGATTTAAAAAACGACCCAGCTTACTTAAAAATAACGACAAGAATGTGCCTAGATCATACATCCGGTTTTCCAAATTGGCGTTGGGATGAACCAGACGAAAAACTGAAAGTCAAATCAATTCCTGGTTCTCGATATAGTTATTCTGGAGAAGGATTGGTTTATCTTCAAGTTGTAATAGAACATCTTTTAAACAAGTCATTGGAACAACTAATGCAGGAAAACATTTTTATACCATTAAAAATGAAGAATTCTTCTTACACATGGCAACCGAAATTTGAAAAAAATTATTGTATTGGTCACAACGTAACCGGTGAATTGTATGAAAAAGATAAAGATAATGAGGCGAGAGCTGCCAGCACTTTAGAAACTACGCTCGATGATTATACACTATTTACCGAAGCCGTACTTAAAAACCAATTACTAACATCATCTACTACAAAAGAGATGTTTACTCAGCAAATCAAAATTAGGTCGATAGCCCAATTTGGACCAATGCGCCTAAAAGACTCTGATAGTAATGACGGAATTAATTTGGGTTACGGACTTGGTTGGGGATTACTTGACTCCCCATACGGATTTGGTGCTTTCAAAGAAGGGCACGGTGATGGCTTTCAACATTATTCCATTATTTTTCCACAAAAAGGAAAAGGGATTATAATAATGAGTAATAGTGATAATGCAGAAAGTATTTTTAAAGAATTATTGGAAATTACCTTTGGTGATATTTATACTCCATGGCGTTGGGAAAATTATATTCCTTACGACCAAAAAGATTAAATTAATTATGCATCGCCGTTGTTGCAACCCAAGAACCCATCTGCAAGCATATGAAACAAAAATCATTATATTTGAGATAAATATCAAATTAAATGAATAAGTTATTAACCTTTTTAGATCTTACAAAAGGAGAAGACAACAAACAATCCGTACTCGAAAATGTAAAATCAAACATTTCATTCAGAGGTGCGAATCTTTGGATTCTTGCTTGTGCAATCGTAGTAGCATCCATTGGATTGAATGTAAATTCAACCGCTGTAATCATTGGGGCGATGCTTATTTCTCCTTTAATGGGACCAATAATCGGAGCTGGATTTGCACTTGGTATATACGACTTCGAGCTTCTAAAAAAATCATTAAAAAACTTACTGATTGCGACTGTTGTGAGTTTGGCAGTGTCTACTATTTATTTCTATTTAAGTCCTTTTAAAGAAACGCAATCAGAACTTCTCGCCCGCACATCACCAAATATATATGACATTTTGATTGCATTCTTCGGCGGTTTGGTCGGTGTAATTGCCATCACCCGAAAAGAAAAAGGAAATCCTATTCCCGGAGTTGCAATCGCAACCGCTTTGATGCCGCCACTTTGCACTGCAGGTTACGGCTTGGCTATAGGGAATTTTCATTTTTTTGGGGGAGCCATTTATCTATACACTATTAATTGTGTTTTCATCTGTGTGGCTACTTTTCTAATCGTTAAATTCTTGGATTATCCGCGTTTAATTCAATTTGAAAAAGCACGGGAAAAACAAATTACTTTTGTCATTACCCTACTAACAATCATACTCCTTTTACCAAGTATATACTTTGGCTACACGCTTTTTGAGGAAAGAAAATTTGAACAAAAAGTAAATACTTTTATCCAAAATGAATTCACGGATAAAGGTTACACTATAATTTACAAAAAAACACGTTACAAATCGAATAATAGTAGTTTGGAAATTGCATTACTTTCTAAAAAATTCAACGCTCAAGAAAATGCAGAAATCAAGCAACGGTTAAACGTTTATGATTTAAAGGGTGTTCAATTTAAAATTCGTCAGGACACGACCAATTTAAAGCAAGATATCCTTAATCAAATAAAAAATGAAAGGACCAACGTAAATGAAAAAGATGCTGTAATTGCCACATTGAGAAAAGAAATTCAAGATAATAAATTTGACAATAAATCTCTGCTAAATGAAGCAAGAATCCTTTTCCCTTCCTTACGTGATATTTCAATTTCTAACCATCCCTTTAATGTTGATCAGGAAAAAAACAATATCGTTCCTGTAGTCATTTATTCAAGTGAAAAAGCCTTAAATAAAGATGATACCCAAAAATTAGAGCTATGGGTAAAAACAAGAATTAAAAAAAATGAGGTTGAAGTGTTTTGGAAAAATACCAAATAGTTTGTTCGTCAGTCAACTCAACCTCATTTTTGAGAAATGAATGGCTTGGATTAACCTTTTTTCATCCCCTTACCGCTTTCATTTCTCAGTAATTCAGAGGACTTAATTTTTTTTTACTAAATAGTATGCATGCATAATATATTTTTATTATCTTTGAATTCAGAACGAAAACGTTTTAGCATTTTTAGGTATGAAAGATAAAACTATAGATTATATACTCCGTGCTACTTGGCAAGCTGTTGCCCGTATGTACAACGAAGAAGCGTCCAAGTTTGAAGGCTCGATGGCGATAGGATTTGCACTATTGAGTATCGATAAAGAAGAAGGAACACCTTCCACTTTTATCAGTTCACGAATGGGAATGGAAGCGACAAGCTTAACCAGAACCCTAAGAACCTTGGAAGAAAAAGGACTAATCATCCGGAAGAAAAACCCACAAGACGGTCGTGGTGTGTTAATCTACTTAACCGACTTAGGCAAAGAAAAAAGAGAACTCTCCAAAAAGACCGTTCTAAAATTTAACGAAACCATCAGAAAAAACATCACCGAAGAAAAGCTACAGCATTTTATAGAAGTAGCTGATATAATCAATGACTTAATTTCAGAGAAAAAAATATTTTAATCCATGTTTGCTATCAGATATATTCTTGCAACTGACAACAAACAACCGATAACAGACAACAAATAAATTATGAAACGAACAATTAAAAAAGTGGCAGTCGTAGGTTCCGGAATCATGGGTTCGGGAATTGCTTGTCATTTTGCTAACATTGGTGTAGAAGTTTTACTTTTGGACATTATTCCAAATGCACTAACAGAAGCCGAAGAAAAGAAAGGATTAACGCTTGACAGTAAAGTGGTTCGCAACCGTTTGGTCAACGAACATTTGGCGAATGCTTTGAAGTCTAACCCATCGCCTATTTACAGTCAGAAGTTTGCCGGCAGAATCACTACAGGAAATACTACTGATGATATGTCTAAGATTGCCAACTACGATTGGATTATTGAAGTTGTAGTAGAGCGTTT
This sequence comes from Flavobacterium sp. 102, assembly GCF_003634615.1. Taxonomy (NCBI): domain Bacteria; kingdom Pseudomonadati; phylum Bacteroidota; class Flavobacteriia; order Flavobacteriales; family Flavobacteriaceae; genus Flavobacterium; species Flavobacterium sp. 102. The sequence continues at coordinate 2,898,553 of NZ_RBKX01000001.1, forward strand.
AGACATCAAGAAATTGGTATTCGAACAAATCGACCAATACCGCAAACCGGGAACTTTGGTGACTTCAAACACTTCAGGTATTCCTATTAAGTTTATGAGCGAAGGCCGAAGCGAGGATTTTCAAGCACACTTTTGCGGAACGCATTTCTTTAATCCGGCGCGTTATTTAAAATTATTTGAAATCATTCCGGGACCAGAAACTGCTAACGAAGTATTAGATTTCTTATTTGATTATGGTTCTAAATTTTTAGGCAAAACTTCGGTCGTGGCCAAAGATACTCCGGCGTTCATCGGAAATCGTATTGGTATATTTGGCATTCAGAGTTTATTCCATTTGGTAAAAGAAATGGACTTAACCATCGAAGAAGTTGATAAGTTAACCGGTCCGGTAATTGGTCGCCCAAAGTCGGCCACCTTCAGAACGGTTGATGTCGTTGGTTTAGATACTTTGGTTCACGTGGCCAACGGAATATATGAAAACTGTCCAAACGACGAGGCGCACGAACTATTCAAATTACCTGACTTCATCAATAAAATGATGGAAAACAAATGGCTGGGAAGCAAAACCGGTCAGGGTTTCTATAAAAAAGTAGACAAAGACATCTTATCTTTAGATTTAAATACCTTAGAATACAGAGCCGCTAAAAAAGCATCTTTCGGTACTTTAGAACTGACCAAAACGATTGACAAACCTATCGACAGGTTCAAGGTTTTGGTAAAAGGTAAAGACAAAGCAGGCGAATTCTACAGAAAAAACTTCTCAGCGATGTTTGCTTATGTTTCTAACAGAGTTCCCGAAATCACAGACGACTTCTACAAAATAGACGACGCAATGAAAGCAGGTTTCGGTTGGGAAAACGGACCATTCGAAATATGGGACGCTATAGGAGTTGCCAAAGGAATCGAATTAATGCAAGCCGAAGGCTATCAACCGGCCGCTTGGGTAAATGAAATGTTTGCTTCAGGCAGTACAAGCTTCTACACAGTTAAAGAAGGCGCAACTTATTATTATAACATACAAACTAAGTCACAAACCAAAGTACCGGGACAAGACAGTTTCATTATTCTAAACAACATCCGCGAAAGCAAGAAAGTTTGGAGCAACAGCGGTGCTGTAATTCACGACTTAGGTGACGGCATCTTAAACCTTGAATTCCAATCGAAAATGAATACCATCGGTGGTGACGTTTTAGTCGGAATCAACAAAGCTATCGACTTAGCCGAAAAACAATACAACGGATTAGTAATAGGAAACCAAGGTGCCAATTTCTCTGTCGGAGCCAATATCGGAATGATTTTCATGATGGCAGTCGAACAAGAATATGACGAACTAAATATGGCCATCAAAATGTTCCAAGACACGATGATGCGTTGTCGCTACTCTTCTATTCCGGTAATCGTTGCGCCACACGGCATGACACTTGGCGGCGGTTGTGAAATGAGTATGCACGCTGATAAAGTGGTTGCTGCGGCAGAAACTTATATTGGTTTGGTAGAATTTGGTGTCGGTGTAATTCCCGGCGGTGGTGGTTCTAAAGAAATGACTTTGCGTGCATCCGACCTATTCCGTAAAAACGACGTTGAATTAAATACACTACAAGAATATTTCCTAACAGTCGCAATGGCAAAAGTAGCTACATCAGCTTACGAAGCCTTTGATATGGGCGTATTACAAAAAGGAAAAGACGTCGTTGTAGTCAACAAAGACCGTCAAATAGCCGAAGCCAAGAAACATGCATTGTTAATGGCAGAAGCCGGTTACACACAACCAATTCAAAGAACCGATGTAAAAGTTTTGGGCAAACAAGCCTTAGGAATGTTCTTAGTTGGAACAGACCAAATGGTAGCCGGAAAATACATTTCGGAACACGATCAAAAAATTGCAAACAAACTGGCTTACGTAATGGCCGGTGGCGATTTGTCTGAACCAACTTTGGTAAGCGAACAGTACTTATTGGATATTGAAAGAGAAGCCTTCTTATCACTTTGTACTGAAAGAAAAACATTGGAAAGAATTCAGTTTATGTTAACTAAAGGAAAACCGTTGAGAAATTAGATAATAGATAATAGACGAAAAGAAAATAGACAAAAAGTCTATCATCTATAATCTCTTTGTCTATCATCTCAAAACAAAAAATATGAAAACAGCATATATAGTAAAAGCATACAGAACCGCCGTCGGAAAAGCACCTAAAGGAGTTTACAGATTCAAACGCCCTGACGAACTAGCCGCCGAAACCATTCAATTCATGATGAATGAACTGCCTGATTTCGACAAAACAAGAATTGACGACGTCATGGTCGGAAACGCCATGCCCGAAGCTGAACAAGGATTAAACGTAGCGCGTTTGATTTCGTTAATGGGATTAAAAGTAACCGATGTACCGGGTGTAACCGTGAACCGTTATTGTGCTTCCGGAATTGAAACCATTGCCATGGCGACTTCTAAAATACAAAGTGGTATGGCAGATTGTATCATCGCCGGTGGTGCCGAAAGCATGAGTTTTATCCCAATGGGCGGTTACAAACCAACGCCTGATTATGCAGTAGCCAAAGAAGGCAACGAAGATTATTACTGGGGAATGGGTTTAACAGCAGAAGCGGTAGCCAAACAATTCAACGTATCTCGTGAAGACCAAGATGAATTTGCACTTAATTCACATTTAAAAGCCATCAAAGCGCAAGCCGAAGGCAAATTCGATAAACAAATTGTTCCCATTACTATCGAACAAACCTTTATCAATGAAAATGGTAAAAAAGAGACCAAGTCCTACACCGTAACCAAAGACGAAGGACCAAGAGCCGATACGAATGCAGCTGCTTTAAGTAAATTGCGCCCTGTTTTCGCCGCTGATGGTAGTGTAACTGCCGGTAACTCTTCACAAATGAGTGACGGAGCGGCTTTTGTCTTAATCATGAGCGAAGAAATGGTAAAAGAATTAAACCTGACTCCTATCGCTCGCATGGTAAGTTATGCCGCAGCCGGTGTAGAACCAAGAATCATGGGAATCGGTCCGGTGAAAGCCATCCCGAAAGCTTTAAAACAAGCAGGTTTGACTTTAAACGACATCAATTTAATTGAGTTAAACGAAGCTTTTGCTTCTCAAGCCTTAGCAGTTACTCGCGAATTGGGCATCAATCCTGATATCGTAAATGTAAACGGTGGCGCCATTGCTTTGGGACATCCACTAGGTTGTACAGGGGCAAAATTATCTGTACAATTATTTGACGAAATGAAACGCCGAGGTGATAAATACGGAATCGTATCAATGTGTGTCGGAACCGGACAAGGTGCCGCAGGCGTTTATGAATTATTATAATCAACAATCTAAAAAAATAAAAAAATGAGCGATATCACTCGTGGAGGTCAATTCCTCGTAAAAGAAACCAAATGCGAAGACATCTTCACTCCTGAAGATTTCTCAGAAGAACAAATTATGATGCGCGATTCTGTTAAAGAATTCGTCGACAAAGAAATTTGGCCTAACAAAGACCGTTTCGAAAAGAAAGACTATGCCTTTACCGAAGAAGTAATGCGCAAAGCCGGAGAAATGGGATTTCTAAGTGTTGCTGTTCCGGAAGCATATGGCGGAATGGGAATGGGATTCGTAGATACGTGTCTCGTTTGCGACTATATTTCGGGCGCAACCGGTTCGTTTTCTACAGCCTTTGGAGCACATACCGGAATCGGAACGATGCCGATTACTTTGTACGGAACCGAAGAGCAAAAGCAAAAATACGTCCCTAAATTAGCTTCCGGCGAATGGTTTGGCGCGTACTGTTTGACCGAACCGGGCGCTGGATCTGATGCTAACTCCGGAAAAACAAAAGCAGTTTTATCTACTGACGGAAAACATTACAATATTACCGGACAAAAAATGTGGATTTCGAACGCAGGTTTTTGTTCCGTATTTATTGTTTTCGCCCGTATTGAAGATGACAAAAACATTACCGGCTTCATCGTAGAAAACGATCCAAGCAACGGAATCACGATGAATGAAGAAGAACACAAACTCGGCATTCGCGCCTCTTCTACTCGTCAAGTTTTCTTTGCTGATACTAAAGTTCCGATTGAAAATATGTTGGCCGGACGTGGCGAAGGTTTTAAAATTGCAATGAATGCGTTAAATGTTGGTCGTATCAAATTGGCTGCCGCTTGCTTAGATGCCCAACGCCGAGTGACATCGAATGCAATTAATTATGCCAATGAAAGAATCCAATTCAATACACCAATCTCCAGTTTTGGTGCCATTCGCTATAAATTAGCGGAAATGGCGACTTCCGCTTATGCCGGAGAAAGTGCTACCTATCGCGCTGCGAAAGACATTGAGAACAGAATCAAATTACGTGAAGCCGAAGGTGCAACACACCAAGAAGCCGAATTAAAAGGCGTTGAAGAATTTGCTATCGAATGTTCTATTCTAAAAGTAGCCGTTTCAGAAGACGTACAAAATGCAGCAGATGAAGGCATCCAAATCTATGGCGGAATGGGATTCTCTGAAGACACACCGATGGAAAGTGCTTGGCGTGATGCTCGTATCGCTCGTATTTACGAAGGAACGAATGAAATCAACAGAATGTTGTCAGTCGGCATGTTAATCAAAAAAGCCATGAAAGGCCATGTTGATTTATTAGGACCGGCGATGAAAGTACAAGAAGAATTAATGGGTATTCCATCATTTGACACACCTGACTATTCTGAATTATTTTCAGAAGAAAAAGAGATGGTGGCCAAATTGAAAAAAGCTTTCTTAATGGTAGCTGGTGCTGCGGTTCAAAAATATGGAATGGATTTAGACGCACACCAACAATTATTAATGGCTGCTGCCGATATGTTAATTGAAATCTATGTTGCGGAAAGTACGATTTTAAGAACAGAAAAATTGGCCAAGAAAGAAGGAGAATCAAAAGTAACGGAGCAAATCGCGATGGCTAAGCTATACTTATACAAAGCAGTAGACGTTGTGACCCAAAAAGGAAAAGAAAGTATTATCTCTTTTGCTGAAGGAGACGAACAACGCATGATGCTAATGGGATTACGCCGATTTACCAAATACACCAACATGCCAAACATCGTTGGATTAAGAGAAACTATTACCACCAAGTTAGTGGCGGAAAATAGCTATTGTTTCTAAATTTTAGTTACGTTAATTGTTTTAAAAGACCATCTGTGATATTCAGATGGTTTTTTTTTGAGTGTCAAACAAAATCCTAAAATAGCCGTTGAAGAATCTAAAGAAATAACCAATACTTTTGAAAAAATAGTAATTTAGCTTAACTGTATTTACATATTCTATAAGCAAGAAAGGTAAAGGACTTTTAGATTGCAGAAGTAGAAAACTAAAAAATGATAGTCTTTTAGAAATGATAAAAAAAACACTAAAAATAACATGTCAATGGAAGATAAAAAACAGTTGTCACCGGAACAGCGTAATGAACTACTCAACACTTTAAAAAATCGTTTTGAGAAAAACAGTAACCGCCATCCAAATTTGGATTGGGCTAAAATACAAGCCAAACTAGAAGCGAATCCTCAAAAACTATGGTCGCTCAATGAAATGGAAAAAACTGAAGGTGAACCGGATGTCATTGGTTACGATCAAAAAACTGATGAATATCATTTTTATGATTGCTCAGCCGAAAGTCCAAAAGGACGAAGAAGTCTATGCTATGACCGACAAGCATTAGACTCAAGAAAAGAACACAAACCGCAAAACAGCGTTATTGATGTTGTAACTGCCATGGGTATTGAACTTTTAACAGAAGAACAATACAGAGCATTACAGCAATTTGGGAACTTCGACACCAAAACATCAAGCTGGATAAAAACACCGGACGAAATTAGAAAACTCGGTGGCGCACTTTTCTGTGATTATCGTTATGGAAATGTCTTTGTGTACCACAACGGTGCCGAATCTTACTATGCTGTGCGAGCATTTCGTGGCATGCTAAAGATTTAAATTCTTTTGTCCAAATAATACAAAACCATTTATTTTCCTATCTTCGATTCCTAAACCAATAAGTTATGCCATTCACCACCGCCATTTCACCTGAAAGAACTCCATTTGCCAAAAACCCATGGTTGTGGGCGTTTCTGGGCATATTTACCATCATTTGGACAAGCACATTAATAGGCACAAACGACATGAATAATTGGCTGCTCGAAAATACTTTGACAGTTATTTTCTTCTTGTTTTTAATTTTCACTTATAAAAAATACCAGTTCAGCGATTTAACTTATCTGCTGATTTGTGTTTACATGTGTTTGCACGTTTATGGCGCCAAATATACTTATGCCGAAAACCCTTTTGGCTATTGGCTCAAAGATTATATGGTTTGGGAGCGCAATCACTACGACCGAATTGTGCATTTCAGTTTCGGATTTTTATTGGCTTACCCCATGAGGGAATTGTTTCTAAAATGGATAAAATACCCAACAATAGTCGCATGGGTTTTACCAATCGAAATCACTTTGTCCATAAGCGGTTTCTACGAATTGATTGAATGGGCTGTAGCCGATATTTTCTTTCCGGCGCAAGGTGTTGCTTATTTAGGAACGCAAGGCGATATTTGGGATGCCCAAAAAGACATTTTTCTAGCCTTTTTAGGAGCCATTTTAGCCACAACAATAGTTTCCTTAGTCAAACGCTTTTTCAAAATTCATGAAAGCTAATGCGCCTATTTCGTTTAGTGCCAAAATAGAAATTATTGGTATCAACCCATTCGTGTATTTGCCCGAAGAAGTGTTACTAGTTGTTTTGGGTCAAGCCCAAAAAGACAAAGGCAAAATACCGGTAACCATATCCATTGACGGACATCCATTTCTTCAAACTTTAGTCAAATATAGCGGACATTGGCGATTGTACTTAAACACACCTATGCGAAAAGCCACTGGAAAAGAATTGGGCGATACTGCCCTATTTACCATTGCTTTTGATCCAAAGCCAAGAGAAATAACCATACATCCTAAATTGGCAAAAGCTTTAGAAAACAATACAGAAGCCAAAGGCAAATTCGATAATTTACCTGCTTCACGCCGATTGGAAATTGTCAAGTACATTTCTTTCCTGAAAACCGAAGAAAGCATCGATAGAAATGTAACAAAAGCCATTAATTTTTTATTAGAAAAAGAGCATTTTATCGGCAGAGACAAACCTTAGTCTAAAATTCAAGAATTATCATTTTCAAGCTCATAAATTTAACTTCGATTCAAAAAAATAACAAAAAATAGCTTTAATTTGTAGTAAACAAACAACAACATGCTATTTGATCCTAACGAGCTCGAGTATTCGGCTGTTTACAAACTACTAACCGGTGCCATTATCCCAAGACCTATCGGCTGGATTTCTTCAGTAAGCGAAGACGGAATCAACAATTTAGCGCCTTTTTCCTATTTCAATGCTGTTGGTGATGATCCGCCAACCGTGATGTTTTCTACCGGAAGAGGCAACAATACTAATAAAGATACTTTAAATAATGTGCTGGCCACCAAACAATTTGTGGTAAACATGGTCACCGAAGAGTTGGCTGAACAAATGAATACCACTGCACAATCAGTTCCACACGATGTGGACGAATTTGAATTAGCAGGTGTTACACCAATCGCATCAGTCAAAGTAAAACCAATGCGCGTTAAAGAAAGTCCAATTACTTTCGAATGCGAATTGGTACATCATTATTTTTTGGAAGACCACAAACACGGCGGTGCTTGTATCGTTATCGGCAGGATCGTAATGATGCATTTCAATGACGAAGTATTATTAGAAAATCATAAAATCAATTTAGAAACCTACAAACCAATTTCGCGATTAGCAGGTTCTAATTATGCCAAATTAGGAGAATTATTTTCGATTAAAAGAGGTTAAAAAAACCTCAGAACCTTAGAAACTTAGAATCTCAAAAAAATGAAAATAGCAGTTATAGGTGGCGGTCCGGGCGGACTTTACTTTTCGATACTAACCAAAAAAGCAATGCCCGATTGCCAAATCGATGTGTACGAACGCAACAAACCCGATGATAGTTTTGGTTTTGGCGTAGTCTTCTCCGATGAAACTTTAGGCGAATTTCTCAAACGCGACATGCAATCCTATGAGTTAATCCGAAGCAAATTTGCCTATTGGGACGACATCATCGTAGCGCGTGACGGACAAGAAGTTAGTATTGCCGGAAACGGTTTTTGTGGTTGTTCGAGAAAAACATTGCTCAAGTTACTACACCAACGTTGTCGTGAAGAAGGTATAAACCTTCATTTCGAGCAAAACATAGATGATTTAAGCCAATACCAAGATGCCGACATTATCTTAGCTGCGGATGGTATTGCAAGCGGCATCAGAACACAATACGAATCCGAATTTGGCACCAAAATCACTTTAAAGAAAAACCGCTTTGTATGGCTAGGTTCAACCAAACCGTTAGACGCTTTTACCTATTTTTTCAGAACTACGCCGCACGGAATCATAGTCGCACATTCCTACCAATACGAAGAAGGCATGAGCACTTGGATCTTTGAATGCAGCGACGAAACTTGGCAAAAACACGGATTCGAAGTGACCAATGAAGCAGATACGATGGCCAAAATTTCCGAAATATTCAAAGTCGAACTCGATGGACATCCATTGATTTCAAACAAATCACACTGGCGTCAATTTCCGCATGTGACCAATGAAAAATGGTTTCACAACAATATTGTTTTATTAGGAGATGCCAAAGCCACAGCGCACTACTCTATCGGCTCGGGAACCAAATTGGCAATGGATTCCGCCATAGGTTTATCCGATGCCGTAATTGCAAATCCAAACAATGTGCAAGCCGCTTTCGAACAATACGAAAAAACCAGAAGAAACACCGTTGAAATGATTCAACACGCCGCGCTAGTGTCACTCGATTGGTTTGAAAATATGGATAGAAATAACCAACATCCATTTTATCAATTCGCTTTCGGCTGTATGACACGCGCCAAAAAAGTAACGTTTGAAAACCTAAGACTTCGCGATAAATCTTTTACGGATAAAGTTTTAGCCGAATTCAATACAAATAACAACTGTCACACTGAGCCTGTCGAAGTGCCTAAGATAGCACCTGCCGCTTTCTCTAAATTCAAACTCCGTGATGTAGAACTCCAAAACCGAATCGTCATGTCACCAATGGGACAATACTCAGCCATCGATGGTAAGGTTTCCGATTGGCATTTAGTCCATTACGGAAGTCGAGCTACCGGCGGTGTCGGACTAATTATCACCGAAATGACAGCCATTTCAGAAACAGGCCGAATCACTTTAGGTTGCGCCGGCATTTATACTCAAGAACAACTTCTTGACTGGAAAAAAATAACCGATTTCATCCATCAAAATACCCAAACTAAAATCGGAATTCAATTGGGACATTCTGGCCGAAAAGGCGCTACCAAAAAACCTTGGGAAGGACAAAACGAACCGATTGAAACACCTTGGGATTTGATTTCGGCTTCGCCAATAGCGTTCAATGACAAACTTCCGATTCCAAGAGAAATGACTTCCGAAGATATGGATGTAATAGTTTCCGAATTTGTCCGAGCCACCAAAAATGCGGACCAAGCCGGATTTGATTTAATCGATTTACAAGCGCATCACGGATTCTTATTGGCCTCTTTCCTATCGCCTTTAACCAATATCAGAACAGACGAATTTGGCGGAAGCATCGAAAACCGATTAAAATTCCCATTAAGAGTTTTCAACGAAATGCGAAACACTTTTCCATCACACAAACCCATGTCAGTGAGAATTTCCGCTTCCGATTGGGCAAAAAACGGAATTTCAGAAGAAGAAGTTATTACCATAGCAACTGTCTTCAAAAATGCAGGAGCCGATATTGTCAACGTTTCAACCGGAAATACGGTCGCCAATCAAAAACCACAAGTTGGTAGAATGTGGCAAACCCCTTTTGCGGATGCCGTTCGAAATACGGTTCACATCCCAACCATAACCACCGGTTTTATTCAAGACATTGATCAAATCAACACCATTATTTTAAACGGCAAAGCTGATTTGGTGGCGTTGGGCCGACCTTTATTAGCCGATGCCAATTTCGTTCGCAACGCACAAGCCTACGAGCAATTTGAAGCCACAGACATTCCAAACCAATACAAAGCCGGAAGTTCGCATCTTTATCCGCTAAAAGCGACAGAAAGAAAGCAAACAGAAGGCATGAAAATCGCCTTGAAACCAAAAAGCAATAAAAAAGAATAAAACCTTAGAACCTTAGCGCCTCAGCGCCTTAGAACCTAAAAATGAAACATTACCAAGACAATTTCGCTCACGATCATTTACCAAGTCCCGACTTGCAACCCGACTATGTTTTCCTCGACTTACCACAGTTTAACCGACCGGAAATGCTCAATTGTGTGGACGTTCTTTTGGACAACCACATCAAAGAAGGTCGCGGAAATAATGTCTGCATCCGCACTTTCGAAACCACTTGGACCTACCAAGATTTATTCGAAAAAGCGAATCAAATTGCCCATGTTTTAGTAGACGATTTAGGGTTAAAATCAGGCAATCGCGTATTAATTCGTTCGGCCAATAACCCAATGATGGTCGCCGTTTGGTATGCGGTTTTAAAAGCCGGTGGCATAGTCGTAGCAACTATGCCTTTGTTGCGTGCCAAAGAATTGACTACGATTATCGATTGTGCCGAAATCTCTCATGCCATTTGCGACCACAGTTTGGCTGACGAAATGCATTTGGTCAAATCCGAACATTTAAAATCGGTTTGCTTTTACGGTAATTCTCGTTTGGAAGAATTAATGGCAAACAAACCCAAAACCTTTACCAATTACCATACAAAATCAGACAGCATCGCCTTAATCGGTTTTACTTCCGGAACAACCGGTTTACCCAAAATGACGTCGCATTTCCACAAAGACATTCTAAACATTTGCGAAGCCTTTCCTCAATATTCACTCCAACCAACAGCAAAAGATATCTTTACCGGAAGTCCGCCACTCGGATTTACCTTTGGTTTAGGCGGATTGGTTTTATTTCCTATGTATTTCGGTGCTTCCACTTTCTTAATCGAAAAACCAACGCCCGATATGCTTTTGCAAGCGATTCAAGACTTTAAAATCACCATTTGTTTTACAGCACCAACAGCTTGGCGAATCATCACTACGAAAGTCAATGATTTTGATATTTCCAGTCTGCGCAAATGTGTTTCAGCCGGAGAAACTTTACCGCTTAAAGTTTGGCAAGATTGGTACGATACAACCGGTTTAAAAATCATTGACGGTATTGGTGCTACCGAAATGTTGCATATCTTTATATCTTCAAAGGAAGAAAACATGAAACCCGGCGCAACCGGTGTTGCGATTACTGGTTATGAAGCCAAAATTGTCGATAAAGAGGGAAATAATGTTCCAACAAATGAACCCGGAAGATTAGTTGTACGTGGCATCACCGGTTGTAAATATTTAAATCGAATTGAGAAACAAGAAGAATACGTCGAAAACGGTTGGAATGTCACCGGAGATATTTTCCGCCAAGATGAAGAAGGCTATTTTTGGTTTGTAGCACGAGGTGATGATATGATTATTTCTTCAGGATATAATATCGCAGCGATTGAAGTAGAAAGCGTCCTGTTAACCCATGAAGAGATTTTAGAATGTGCCGTAGTGGGTTTGCCCGATGAAGAACGAGGAATGTTAGTTTGTGCGCACATTGTTTTAAAGGAACACAGTAAAGCGACTGACAATATGAAGAACCATATTCAACACTGGTTCAAGGAAGTAGCCGCACCATACAAATATCCAAGGGTGATTTATTTTACCGAAGCTTTGCCCAAAACAGAGACCGGAAAAATTCAAAGATTTAAGTTGAAAAATTAAAAATATCAGGAGCTATTTCCCGCTTTCCGCGTTACATGGTAACTCGCTCCACACGAGCGCAGCGACTGCCGAAGGAATCGGGGCTAAGCTTATCTGCAATGACAAGTAATCAATTTAAAATTGGTGAAAACTTGCCTAATTAGTGATAAAAAAAATAATCCGTCTAATCCGTTTAGTTCGTGGCAAAAAATAAAAAATGAGAAAGGCATTCATAATATTCGCAATCACTTCCGTATCTATTATAGGAATACTGACTTATATCAACTGGAAGTTTAGTTTTTTAGGATTGATATTTGTTCCTCTGATTTTAATGGGTTTTTACGACATGTACCAATCCAAAAAAACCATTCGCAGGAACTTCCCTCTACTAGGTAGAATGCGCTATTTACTCGAAGCCCTTGGTCCTGGTGCCAGACAATACTTTATTGAAAGTGATACCGACGGTAAACCATTCAACCGTTTGCAACGAAGTTTAGTGTACCAACGAAGTAAAAAAGAAACCGATTCTAACCCTTTCGGAACCCAATTAGACCTTTATGAAATCGGTTACCAATGGATCAATCACAGCATCAAAGCGATTCCTTTTTCTGAAGTCAACAGTAATCCAAGAGTTAAAATTGGTTCTTCTCAATGTACAAAACCTTATTACGCCAGCTTGTTTAACATCAGCGCTATGAGTTTTGGTTCACTCAGTAAAAACGCTATTTTGGCCTTAAACAATGGTGCGAAAGAAGGTGGTTTTTACCACAATACCGGCGAAGGCGGATTGTCTCCTTATCATTTACAAGGTGGCGATGTCGTTTGGAATATTGGAACCGGTTATTTCAGTTGCCGCGACTATGATGGAAATTTCTCTTACGAGGAATTTACCAAAAGAGCGACTTTAGACAACGTCAAAATGATTGAAATCAAGTTTTCACAAGGCGCAAAACCAGGTCATGGAGGAATCTTACCCAAAGAAAAAGTAACCGATGAAATTGCGGACATTCGCTTGGTTTCAAAAGGACATGATATCATTTCGCCACCAACACATTCAGCCTTTAAAACACCGTTGGAGTTAATGGAATTCGTCCAATTATTGCGAAAAGGTTCCGGCGGAAAACCCATCGGAATGAAAATTTGTATCGGTAACAAATCAGAATTTATTGCCATTTGCAAAGCGATGGTACAATCCAAAATCACTTTTGATTTTATCACCGTTGACGGTGGCGAAGGCGGAACCGGTGCAGCGCCACAAGAATATTCAGACCATGTAGGAATGCCTTTGCGAGACGCTTTGGCTTTTGTTTACGATTGTTTAGTCGGTTTCGATTTAAAGAAAGACATCAAAATCATCTGCAGCGGAAAAATCATCACCGGATTCGACATCATCAAAACACTATCCATTGGAGCGGATTTATGCAATTCGGCACGCGGAATGATGTTTGCCTTAGGCTGTATCCAAGCACTAGAATGCCACGCCAATACATGTCCGACCGGAATTGCAACACAAAATCCAAGACTAACAAAAGGATTAGTTCCCGAAGAAAAAAGCATTCGCGTGGCACGTTTCCAACACGAAACCGTCAAAAGTGCGATGGAATTAATGGCCTCAGCCGGAATCGATCATCCGGATAAAGTTGACCGAAGCGTCGTGAGTATGCGCGTGGACAGAACCTTAATAAAAACATTTGAAGAAACCTATCCTGAACTAAAAGTCGGATCTTTACTCGATGGTAGCAAAGTGCCTAACGATATGTTCAAATTTTGGAAAAGAGCCACTGCGGAGAGTTTTTAGGAGCTATTCCCGCTATTCGTTCCAATCTTTTATTACTTTGTCACCCTGAGCGCAGTCGAAGGGCTTTTCTAAAAAGCAATAAAATGATTTCCACTACAAACACGTAGTGTTCACCGAACTCCAATTGAAAATAGGAGAAAGTGAGGTAATCGGGGCTAAACATATCAGCAATGACAAGTAATAAATTTAAAATTTGTGAAAATTTGTGTAATTCGTGGCAAAAAAACAGAAATCAGTACAATCCGTCTAATCCGCGGCAAAAAATAAAAACATGAACCAACCCTTTACCAAACAAGAAAAAATACGCTTCAAACACGTCGATTATGCCGGCATAGTGTTCTATCCACGCTTTTTAGAAATGCTCAACGACCTAGTCGAAGACTGGTTCGAAGAAGCTTTAGAGAGACCATTCTCTAAAATCCATGAAACCAATGGCATTCCAACCGTGGATTTAAAAGTCCAATTCAAAAAAGCGGCACGCTTGGGCGAAATCTTAACCAAGAAACTTTGGGTAATCCATCTTGGTGGTGCTTCTGTAAATTGCGGCTTCCGTTTTGAAGATGAAAACGGAAAAACTTGCTTAGAAGGCGAAGTGACATTGGTTAATGTTGCCATAGCCGAAGACAGAAATAACATCAAAGCAGAAGCTTTCAACGAAGAAATGAAGAAAAAAATTAAGAATTACGAATTACGAAATACGAATTAAAATCATGAGTTTAAACTTCAAAAAATTCAAAGCCGCCACAGTCCAAACGTCACCCGTTTTTCTCAACGTAGAAAAAACGATAGAAAAGGTGATTTCATTCGTGAAAGAAGCCAGCGACAATGGTGCGCAACTCATTGCTTTTCCGGAAGTATTTGTCGCCGGTTATCCATATTGGAACTGGATTATGACTCCTGTTCAAGGCAGCAAATGGTACGAGCAATTGTATAAAAACTCAGTTACGGTTACTGATGAAAGTATGAAACCTTTGTTCCAAGCAGCGAAAGATCATAATATTCATATCGTCATCGGAATCAACGAACGCGGCGACAGTTATGGCGAAATTTACAATACCAATTTGATTATTGACAACCAAGGAAATCTCATCGGAAAACACAGAAAGCTTGTTCCAACTTGGGCCGAAAAACTCACGTGGACAAGCGGCGACGGTTCTTCATTGAAAGTGTATGATACAGAAGTTGGACCAATCGGGACTTTGGCTTGCGGTGAAAACACGAATACGTTAGCACGTTTTACTTTGTTATCACAAGGCGAATTGATTCACATTGCCAATTATATTTCACTACCGGTTGCGCCACCGGATTACGACATGGCGGAAGCGATTAAGATTCGAGCTGCTGCGCATTCTTTTGAAGGCAAATTGTTTACGATAGTGTCGTGTTCAACGATTTCGCAGGAAATCAAAGACGCTTTGCGCGATGATGTACCGAATGTAGATGAACTGCTGACGCGAAAAAACTCGGCTTTCTCCGGATTTATTGGTCCGAATGGTGCCGTGATTGGCGAACCGCTCATTGACGACGAAGGGATAATTTACGCCGAAATCGATTTGGAGAAATGCATCCAACCCAAACAAATGCATGACATACTCGGTCATTACAACCGATTTGATATTTTTGATTTACGAGTGAATATTGCTCCAACGAGAAAGATTACCTTTGTAGACAATCACGAGGAGTTTAACAAACGATAACATAAAAGCCAATGGATGGCTACTTAGCCCTGATTGCAGTCTCGTTTTTTTGGACGAGACGGAAAGCAGGAATAAGGAAACCAAAAAAGCCCAAACCATTCGCTCCAAAAAAATAATTTATGGAAGCAAAACATTCAGACGACGTCATCGGTCGTGCCCGAGTACAAGACAGCCCGGAACTCGAAGCCTATTATAAAGAACTCGAAGGTTTTGGCGCTGGTGCGTTATGGACAGTAGCCAACGATATTGAACCTTGGGAACCGAGAAGTTCTTCTGTGCCGATGCTTTGGAAATATGAAGATTTGAGAAGCTTAGTTTTAAAATCCTCCGAACTCGTAACACCGGAACAAGCCGGAAGACGCGTAGTGTATTTGGTCAACGACAAGAGAAAAGATGTTTCCGCTGCTGTTGGTTGGTTGTACACCGGAATCCAAGTCACACGTCCGGGCGAAAGTACTTCGGCTCATCGACATAAAGCTTCTGCCCTACGTTTTATTATGGAAGGCGATAAAGGTTATACGGTGGTTGATGGTAATAAAATCATGCTCGAAGTGAATGACTTCGTGATTACGCCTAATTCTACTTGGCACGAACACGGTGTAGAAGAAGGCGGGCAAACTTGCATTTGGCAAGATGGTTTAGATATTCCACTCGTTAATGCTTTAGAAGCCAATGATTATGCGGTGTATGACGGCAAACAACCTTTGATTGCACCGGTAAATCATTTACCGATGTCTTTTGACGGTAATGGTATTGTTCCGGCCGATTTGGTTTGGGACAAGCCTTATTCTCCTCTATTCAAATATTCTTGGAAAAAAGTGTATCCGGCGTTGTTGGAAGCAGCCAAAGTCAATGATGGCAATCCGTTTGACGGAATCATCATGCGTTATTCCAATCCGTTAACCGGTGGTCATGTGATGCAAACCATGGGCGCATCGATTCAATTGTTACCTGCAGGTTTCAAAGGAAAAGCCCACAAGCATACGGGATCTTTTGTGTACCAATGCGCCAAAGGCAAAGGCTATTCTATCATCAATGGCAAACGTTATGATTGGAAGGAAAGAGACATTTTCTGCGTCCCGTCTTGGGCTTGGCACGAACACCACAATGCTTCCGATACCGAAGATGCCTGCTTATTCTCCTTCAATGATTTACCGGTGATTGAGAAACTGGGATTGTATCAGGAAAGAGCATATGAAGAAAACAATGGGCATCAATTGATATAGGAGCAGTTGTTTTCTGCTGTCAGCAACTCTGGTTCCTGCTCTCGCCAGTCGCTGTCCGCTTTGCGAACGAGCTCCAACAATGGCTCCATCAGGGCTAAAGAAACGAATCATTTTCAGTAAACAAAAAAACATGAGGAATTTAAAACCATTAATGGGAATCGGAATAGCAATCCTTTTTGTTTTGCTCGGACTTTACTTAATTCAAAAAGAAGACAAAACCGCTATTATTGTGGGTTATGCCAACGTCATTTTCTTTTCCGGAATCATTCTGTTAGCAGTAATAAAACTTTTTAAAAAGCAATAAATACATGAAACTGCTGAGTAACATAATACTTAAAAACATATCGAAGACAAATCTGTTGTTGTTCTTTATTCTTTTGGCGACCAGTATTCAAGCACAAGAATTAGCTCTTAACCAAGGAAAAATAAATCAAAAACAGTATTACGAAGAAATCGACTTTGAAATCGTTAATGACAAAATCATCATTCCGGTAACTATTAATAACAAAACATACAAATTTCTTTTGGATACGGGAGCTCCAAATTTAATTACCAAACGCTTACTAAACGAAATCAGCACAGAAAACCTAAAAAAAATCCCTGTTTATGATGCCAACAATCAAGTAGACACACTTGAAATGGTTGCCATTAAATCGATTAAATTAAAAAACCTAAACTTTGAAAACAACGTGGTTTTAACCACCGACTTGGACAATCATTTTATTCTAAAATGTTATAAAATTGATGGGTTTATTGGAAGTAATTTGTTCAAAAATTCAATTCTAAAGATAAGTCTTAAAAATAAAAAAATTACCATTACTGATAACATTAAGAAGCTACAACTCAAATCAAAACCAAGCAACTTAACATTATTTGGTGACCAAAAATCGCCATTCATCAAGATAAACTTTACCGGAAATAATAACGAAAAAGGAAGTGAAGATGTCTTAGTAGATACCGGCATGGATGGTTTCTACGAAATTTCAAACCGAGCCTATTCCGTATTTTCTAAAGAGAATATTTTTGAAGAACTCTCTAAAAGCATGGGAACTTCTAATATTGGTTTATTTGGTGCCGCACCGGTTAAAGAACAAATATTGGTAAAACCCTATTTGTTAAAAATAAACGATACTACTTTCGAAAACTTAATCACCAATACTACCGATGACAACAATTCAAGGTTAGGACTGGATTTGCTCAAATATGGTGATATTGTAATTGATTTTAAAAATAAAAAATTCTATTTTGAAGCCGATAAAACAGTCACTTTAGATCATAAAGCACCGGTTTATTCACCAACAGTAATCGGTCAAAAATTTGTAATAGGTCACGTATGGGACAAGAACTATAAAGACCAACTAAAATTTGGAGATGAAGTCATCAGAATTGACAATCACCTATTGAGTGAAATGGATTTTTGTGACATCATTAAACTGAAAAAAAACCTTGACACCCAAAAACCTTATGAAATAGAAGTACGATCTAAAGACAATCAAACTAGAACAGTAAAAATAGAAAACAAATGAAACTACTCACCTACGCCACTCAAGACACTGAACCACGTTTAGGCTTTCTCCACAACAACCAAGTCATCGACATGGAAGATTTTGGCGAAATCTCTAATTTCCCGTTACCAAGCGATATGCTCGATTTGATTGATATGGGCATCGAATTGGTAGAAGAATTAAACGATATGGTAGCCGATACACCGGAAAACTTCTTCGAAGAAATCGCCTATTCGCTTGACGAAGTGACTCTACTCGCTCCGATTCAAAAACCGAGAAAAAATATCATTGGTATTGGTTTGAATTATACGGAACACGTTTCGGAAAGTGCCCGTACTTTAGACACCACCGGAAAGTTACCACAAAAACCAATTATCTTTTCCAAACCGCCAACAACGGTTACAGGAACAAATACTGAAGTAATCAAGAACACCAAATTAACCCAACAATTGGATTGGGAAGTGGAATTGGCTGTAGTAATTGGAAAACACGGCAAATATGTTCCCAAAGCTGATGCGATGGATTATGTTTTTGGTTACACCGTAATTAACGATATTTCGGCACGTGATTGTCGTAGAGAAGGTCAATGGATCGTTTCCAAAGGACAAGATACTTTTGCGCCGATGGGACCCATTTTAGTCACCAAAGATGAAATCGAAAACCCACACAACTTGAACTTATCCTTGAAAGTAAACGGCGTGGAAAAACAAAACTCCAATACTAAATTCTTACTCTTCAACATTAACGATTTGATTGAAGATTTGAGTATCGTATTCACTTTAGAACCCGGAGATATCATTGCCACCGGCACTCCGGCGGGCGTTGGTGCCGGTCGTGATCCGCAAGAATGGTTGCATGATGGCGATGTTATTGAAGCTACTGTGGAAGGCATAGGAACAATTGTAAATACCGTGAAAGAGATTTAAACTGAATGAAAGTCAAGTATACTTATGATAAAAAGAAAAGTTTAGAACCTATTCATAAATCAAAATGGTTTTATTTAGAAATCTTAATTTTTACATTGTTAGCCCTTTATTTTGTTAAGGAATTTGAATTTTTAATTGGGGTTTTTCTTTTTCTGTCTATTCCGTTTTTATTACAAATTACTCTTCATGTAAATTATTATTTTAATGATAAAGACGTAATATTAGAAATTGATTATTCCGAAAAAAAGATTATCCACTACAAGAACAATATCAAAGCTGAAATTAACTTTGATGAAATCGAATCAATAGTAAGGTGTCAAGGCAGTAGGTACCAAGAAACATTTGGGAAGCATGTGATACCTTCAAATTTTTATAATCACACGGTTATTGTTGGAAAAAACAAAAAGAAAATAAGGTTTTCCGATTTTATTTTAAAAGACTTTGGCTTATTTCCAATCGAAAAGAAAGTAATAATATTTCCTTTTTTAAATTTAATAAAATGAACAAAACAATTAGAATAGGACAAATAGTGCCATCATCCAACGTAACGATGGAAACCGAAATACCGGCTATTTTCAGAGCCAGAGAAACCATCCTACCGGAACATTTTACGTTCCACAGCAGTCGCATGCGCATGAAAAAAGTCACCAAAGAAGAACTAGAAGCGATGGATGCGATGAGTTTAAAATGTGCTCAGGAATTGTCCGATGCACATGTAGATGTGATGGGTTATGCTTGTTTGGTAGCCATTATGAGTATGGGACGCGGTTACCATTGCGTTTCCGAAGTGAATTTACACCAAGAAACTGTGGCGAATGATTTTCCAACACCTATCGTAACTTCTGCCGGTGCTTTAATTAACGGTTTGAAAGTTTTGGGTGCCAAACAAATTTCGATTATTACGCCATATATGCGTCCGTTAACCGATATGGTTGTCGATTATATTGAGCACCAAGGAATCAAAGTCAAGCAAAGTATTGCACTCGAAATTCCGGACAACTTGGAAGTAGCTGCACAAAACCCAATGAACTTATTGGAAATCTACAAACAATTGGATTTGACTGATGTGGATGTTTTAGTTGCTTCGGCTTGTGTGCAAATGCCTTCTTTGGAAGCGATTGATTTGATTCAGGCTGAATGTGGCATTCCGGTCACTTCTGCTGCGGTTTGCACGACATATGAAATGATGAAAAAATTGGGTATTGAAGCCAAATCGGCTATTGGTGGAGAATTGTTAAACGGAAAGTACTAGAATTATAAAAAAATTACTGAAAATTATATAACTCTTTCTTTTTAGGCTTGATTATCTTTATGTTATTGAAATAGTAACCTAAAAGTATAGCGTATGAATGGGATTTTCAAAACATTAATTGCCGGTTACAGTGCCAAAAAATTAGGTGGTGGTTGCATAGGAACCATTATAGTTTTTATAATTATCTACTTTTTGTTAGGCTATTTATAAATCGTAATACTAAAATAATGGAGTGGATTGTTAAAGACGGAAAACTAGTCAATACATTTGAATTTAAATCTCAAACAGCATTGGCCGAATTCATATTGAAAATAGCCAAACAAGCTGATGAAATGGACCATCATCCCGATTATAAAATTTTCAAAGCTTTTACTGTTGAAATCACTTTATTCACCTATAGCAAAAAAGCCATTACTGAATTGGATCAAACCTTAGCGGCATATATTTCGAATACTTTCTCAGAGCGCTAGGATTAACAATACTAAGGTATTAATTAATAACTAAAGCATAAAAAAAGAGAAGGCTTATATTTTTTTTGAGCTAAATTTGATATTAAGACTTTGATTAATTAAAGACCTGAACAGTTGAAAAATTGTTTAATATACCATAGTGCTGAAAAGCGCAAAATGGAGGTTATAATAAATCAAAGTCAAAATGAGAGGTCTGTCAAAAGACCTCTTTTTTTTGGGGTTTGAATTCGCTGAAACTAATTTCAAAAAAATCAAGTAACAAAACAGTAAACCGGTCAGTGAATATTTAACTTCAAAGTAACAACTCCTAATCTCCTTTTTTGTAAATTAGAAGTTTTTAAAACTAAAATAACTACTATATGAAAAGAAGAGCAACTGCCGTTTGGAACGGCTCAGGCAAAGACGGAAAAGGACATTTAACCACACAAAGTACCGTATTAAATCAGACACAATATTCCTTTGGCTCTAGATTTGAAGAAGGAATCGGAACCAATCCAGAAGAATTAGTTGGCGCAGCACATGCAGGTTGTTTTTCAATGAAACTGGCCTTCAACTTACAAGAAGCAGGTTTCACACCAACCGAATTAAAAACCAATTGCGAGATTGTTTTTGAAGACGGATCCATTGTAGCATCAAATCTTACTTTGACCGCAACTGTTGACGGAATTTCAAAAGATAAATTCGACGAATTGGTAAAAGATGCTGAAACAAATTGTCCAATTTCAAAATTACTAAATACCAAAATCAGCGTCAGTCATACGCTTAACTAATAATCTCAAAAAAGACATCAAATTTACACTACTAAAGCAAAGTTAAATGAGTGTTAAAGTCCTTATTTTAAAATAATTGCATTTAAAAATTAAGTACATTTGAATATGATTTTGATTAATTACTTGAAGGTCTCAAAGAGAGAATTCAATAGTTGGATGCATCAAGTGGTGCAAGTTAATAATGATAAATCAAAATCATAAAATTGAGGAGGTCTGAAAAGACCTCCTATTTTATTTAATTACCAAAACACTTAAAAGAAAAAGCCGCTAAAAGCGGCTCTCCAAATGGCATCATAGTTTTTTAAGCTACTTCTTGAGCATTACTATTCACTGATTCCATCACAATACTAACATCTGTTCGCTCTGTTGCAGTAACAGCAACTATAGTTCTAGTATCGGCATATCCCGGTTTTTTAACAATAACAGTATACATACCACTGTCAATGTCTTTTATCTCAAAACCACCATTATTAGTTGTTTTACGGCTAAATGCAGTATCTTCAATAGCAACATCAACTTTATTCAACGGATAACCTTCCGCATCAGTAACAATGCCTCTTATTGCAATCGTGCGATAACCTGGTCTTATGATTTTTCTACTTGAATAATAAGTAGAATAAAACTCCAAATCGCTAAACTGAAGCATATTAACCAAAGCATCCATTTTTTTTAAAACTACATCACAACTTGCAAAAAGTTGACTCATTTCACTTGTTGCCTGTTTGCGCTCTACTATTCCGGCTCTAGGCTTAGGGATATAAGATGTGTATTCACTAATACTATCATCTAATGAATCTAACATCACATTATCTACACCATAATCCGATAAATTAGCCAATAACGAACTTCCTTTACCGTGAATGTATTGGCAAATGTCAGCACATATAGTATCGGGCTTCTTAATTAAATTACTAATGCGCTGATACATTTCTTCTCGTAAAACTACATCATCAATGTTGATGGCGTAAGCCTTAATTCTAGTAGCAACATCAATAGCCTTTCTTGTCAAGGCTAGTTTAAGGTCGTCTTTTACAATTCTGTAACCAACCCGATTAGTGGTTTGACTTTCGCTGAGTTGTCTAATGTCCGCAACACTTTTGGTAAACGTAACAAGTTTTGCCTCAAACTCAGGCATACTGGCTATAATAGCCGCTGGTACTGTTGCAAGAAAATCTTCTACAACATAGTACATTGAGCGTTTTCGCTCTTGTAATTGATTCATAATTTTTAATATTAATAGGTTAACATTCAGTGATTTGGGATTCACTCAAGCCAAAGTTATAAAAATATTTCCCTACGAAACAACACAAAAACATCAGAAAATACATTTTTATTAAATAATTAATATTTCTTACAAATCATTAATAATTTCATTTTACACAAATCAATAACGTTCTCATTTTTAAAATATTCTCATTAAAATGTAAGATTTATTGACCAAGACAATTACTACAAAATAATATTCTAATGACTCCAATTAACATTTTTTCAAAAAAAACGCCACCAAATCACCCGAAAACAAAATTTATATAGTAAAATAATTACTTTTAAATATATTCAAACTACCACTTCTTACCATAAGAATCTGATTAACAACAAATAAACACTAGCATGATCAAAAGAACTTTATTAGTAGAAAACAAGACAACCATTACAACAAAAAATTTACAACTTGTTTTAAAATCAGAAATCAAAGAAAGCACAGTTCCTATTGAAGACATCGGTTTTTTAGTAATAGACAATGCCGAAACCTACCTCAGTATTCCTGCAATGAACTTATTAATCCAAAACAATACCGCTGTCATCATTTGTAGCACCAATCATTTACCTAACGGTATGTTTCTAAACCTTAATAGTCATCACATCCAACAAGAAATATTTAAAAATCAAATAAACGCAAGCACTCCATTAAAAAAGCAATTATGGCAACAAACCATTGTCGAAAAAATAACCAATCAAGGAATACTATTAGAACAAATTACCGAAGCAAAAAACACTTTTCCTTTCCTAGCCTCAAAAGTGCTTAGCGGAGATAGCACTAATATGGAAGGAGTTGCCGCTAATCAATACTGGAAATCTTTCTTCGAAATAAAGTTTAAACGCGAACGTTTCGGCGACTATCCTAATAGTTTTCTAAACTACGGCTATGCCATTCTAAGAGCAGCAACCGCCAGAGCATTATCCGGAAGCGGATTACTCAACACACTTGGCATCCATCACAAAAGCAAGTACAATGCCTTTGCCCTAGCAGACGACATCATGGAACCATTCCGACCAATAGTCGATGAAAAGGTCTATGAAATAATGCAAAACTTCGAAGAACAAGAACTAAATACAGCCATCAAAGCCGAACTTTTACAAATACTAACCCGAACAGTATACTTCAAAGAAGAAAAAAGCCCTTTAATGGTAGCACTTCAAAAAACCGCAAGCTCATTACAACAATGCTATACCGGTGACCGCAAGAAAATAAAATATCCAAAACTATGGAGCTAAACGGATACAGAATTATGTGGCTATTTGTATTTTTTGATTTACCAACCGAGACCAAAAAAGATCGGAAATTCGCAAGTGGCTTTCGAAACAACCTCTTGAAAGATGGCTTTGCCATGATGCAATACTCCGTCTATGTCCGCCATTGCGCCAGTAGCGAAAGCGCCGATGTACACGAAAAAAGAATTCACAAACTATTACCACCACTAGGCAAAGTAAGCGTCCTAAGAATAACCGACAAACAATTCGGCAACATCCTCAACTTCTGGGGCAAAGCAGAAATACCCAAAGAACCACAACCAACCCAATTAGAACTTTTCTAAAACATATCAGTTATCTCTATCAACCGTTTTTTTGTCATCCCGAGCGCAGTCAGGGGAATACCCACAATTTTTCTCCCTCAAACTTGTCATGCTGACGAAGGAAACATCTCATCACAACCTCAGAAAACAAAAAATGCCTCAATCACAGCTTATCATCCTGTAAAAGAAGCATTTTTTTATCACGATATACACCATATATCCTTGATTATTAGAAGGTAACAAGCCAACTAATATCGTGTTTTCTAATCTTAATCAAATCTCCCTGATAATGAAACTTGATAAAATCATTCACCAAATATCGTGTTTTCTAATCTTAATCAAATCTCCCTTTTCGGGAGATTAACAAACACTCCGCTGAAAAATAAACACAAAGTGTTTGTAAACCACAACCTCAGAAAACAAAAAATGCCTCAATCACAGCTTATCATCCTGTAAAAGAAGCATTTTTTTATCACGATATACACCATATATCCTTGATTATCAGAAGGTAACAAGCCAACTAATATCGTGTTTTCTAATCTTAATCAAATCTCCCTTATCGAAGTTTACGAACGTGAGGATGTTGGAATATCGTGTTTTCTAATCTTAATCAAATCTCCCTCGCAATACAGTAAATATCTTTTTGTGTGTAAATATCGTGTTTTCTAATCTTAATCAAATCTCCCTTTTCGGGAGATTAACAAACACTCCGCTGAAAAATAAACACAAAGTGTTTGTAAACCACAACCTCAGAAAACAAAAAATGCCTCAATCACAGCTTATCATCCTGTAAAAGAAGCATTTTTTTATCACGATATACACCATATATCCTTGATTATTAGAAGGTAACAAGCCAACTAATATCGTGTTTTCTAATCTTTAATCAAACCACAACTACAGGTGTATTGGTTGCATCCGTAAACGGAATATCGTGTTTTCTAATCTTTAATCAAACCACAACCTTACCGTTTCGTATCGGGGCCTCGGTGTAAATATCGTGTTTTCTAATCTTTAATCAAACCACAACTTGTAAGCGTGTATCTGAAACTGATTTAGAATATCGTGTTTTCTAATCTTTAATCAAACCACAACTGGCTTACTCCAACAGCATCAGATGGCAAAATATCGTGTTTTCTAATCTTTAATCAAACCACAACCCTTGGCCTAATACATACAACACATCCATAAATATCGTGTTTTCTAATCTTTAATCAAACCACAACCTACCGGCGTAGATGCGTTCAAGTCAAATCAATATCGTGTTTTCTAATCTTTAATCAAACCACAACGGAGTGACTCCGTAGAAACTCCGTTGTGGTTTGGTTGCTTAAGATTAAAAAGTTTTATGTCAAAGAACTATTCTATTTTTGTCAAACCGACTTCTCTTTTGTCATTTCGACGAAGGAGAAATCTCATCATACCATTCAAGATTATGTGATTTCTCCTTCGTCGAAATGACAAACTATTTATTATTCACAAACCTATCATTCAAAAATTCAAATTCGGGATTAAAACTCCTAATTAAATCCAATTTCTTTTCCCTTCTCCAAGCCTTCAATTCCTTTTCTCTAGCAATAGCTTCTTGTACCCAAGTAAACTTTTCATAGTACACCAAAAACTCAATATTATATCTCGATGCAAAAGTTTTAATTCCTTTTTCAATATTCTCTTTATGCTGCTTCAATCGTTCACCAAGATTATTTGTCATCCCAATATAATAAGTCGAACGGTATTTATTTGTAATGATATAAACATAAAAAGAATAGTGTCCTTCGTTATATTCAATCATGCTATTATTCATCGTTTTTTCTATAATCGTTCAACTTCCTTTTTTATCATTCCGCCTTCCCTTTTTGTCATTCAGACAAAGGAAGAATCAAATCACACCATTCAAAATTATGTGATTTCTCCTCCGTCGAAATGACAACACTACACTTTTTGAATTTTTCCAGAAACTGAAATTTTAAAATTAAACCCTTCAACTAATATTTTCAATGCAGACTTTGACAATCTTAATTTTTCATTAGCAATATCAAAGTTAATTTCAGATGATTTTTCCAATAGCCCATCAGGTTTTGATGTAGAATGTAGTCTAAACTGTACTCTTCCATCAGATTCTATAGCAACTGTTTTATATAATCTTTTTACTAAATCAAAATTTTCTAGCTCCCAGATTTCATCTTCAAAATCTTTATAAAACAATACTAAAGTTCCCGTTTTTAATAGAAATTTTAAATCTAAAATATTTTTATTTTTATCCTGCAAATTAAACTCTAAAGGATATTTATGAGTGTTTTCTTTTGAATTATAGTATTTGCCAGCTTCAAAATTATTAACAACTTTGTATTCTGATATAATCTTGCCTTTATCATCCTTTCCACTGTACAAAGCGAAACAATAATTCCCATCATTTTTAACATGATAAAATTGTTTATGTTCATGCCTTGAAACATCCCTATGTTTCTTGATAAATAATGGATTCGTAACATCACTAGTATAATATCTTATCTTTTTTATTGGAACTGGAGCACCACTACCATTTGGCAAAACATACAATCCATTTTTTATTTTATTCTCCAAAAGTTGAATAGAATCTCTAAGCGGTTGCTCATCCTCTTCTTTAAGGTCTCGCATTTGTTTTTTTAGGTCGTCAATTTCCTTTTTTAATTGCTTCTCTTGCTCTCTCCCATTTATAACAATTTCCTTGATTTTATCATCAACAATATTTTTTAAATCAGCGTCTTTAAATAATTCAATTGCTTGACGTTTCACATATTTAACAACTTCCTCAGGTTTTCCGGTTTTTTTACTAATCTCCTCTCGTAAAATGGCTCCATAAAAACTCTCTTTGTGCAATGCACCACGAACAGTATCTCCTTGCTTATATTTGATTTCTCCTTTTTCATTTCTTTGAATGATTCCTCTCTTTCTAATAGCTTTCTTACTTTGAATAGGTAAAACATCCGGTGTATGATGACTTATCAATGTGTTTTTATCAAAGTCAGCAACATCTTTATGAAATCCATCCCATGGAATTCTGTGGGCAAAAGAAGGTTTTGGTTTTCCAAAAAACTCAAATTGTTCTAAATCATGATAATAATTTGCCAACGCATCGTTTATATCTCTTGTACAACAAGCAACAACTACTGCATCTTTAGCATGATGCGCATGATTATCTCTTGTCTTTTCTTCCAATCCCCACATTTGTCTCAAATTGGCTGTAGTCTTACCTTTTATTGGATATACTTTACTAAATACTGTTTTAAGAAATAAATTTCCATATTTACTAATAATTCCTATGTCAACCGATTGACTATTTTTAAATCCTTCAGGAACTTCTTCCATTGTGAATGATTTATACTTTTTATAATAATAAGTGTGCTCAAATCTTAATTTAGTTCTGTCGATAATATATTTATCTCTTTTCTCTTTGATTGAAGCTGCCTTAACTTTTTTAGACAATTCTTTAATTTGTTCTTCTAAAGTTTTATACCTAGCATACCAATGTTTAATTCTTGGTAAAATCTCATCATAGTTTTCGCATTCAAATGGAATTTTATCTTTCTTTATCTGTCTATTGTAAATAGCACAACATAAGGTTTTATTTACTTGTGAATTATCTAAACTCCTACTTCTAGGTATAGTATGCTCAATATCATACTTTGGATTATTACCAATAAAATCAGATAAACAAATAGTTTTCCCTGTATAAAGACATACTTTGTTTTGCTCAATCCAAAGTTGGTATTTTAAAATATCTGTTTCAGTTGGTTCATAATCACTATAACCTGTATTTGAATCATTACAAGAATCATTTTTAATTTCTCCATTAAAAATAGACTTTATTTCTGCGCCATATTTACTACGTCTATTTTTCAAATCTTCTTGCCATTGCCTGATAGCAACTCTTTCGTTAGCAGAGTTTAATTCTCTTGGCATTTCAACATGTATAATCGTATCTTCATCTATTAAATCATCTTTCATCAATTGATTAACTACTTTTTTCAATTGATGTAATGAACGCATTGCCATTGGATTTTTAATAGACGAAATTATAGGACTTCCCAAGTACAACTTACCATCGTCTTCACCACGCTTAGCTTTTTTATATACTTCAATTGCTGAAGGGTGATATAAGCGTTTTAAATCATCATCATTAACATCAAAATTATCGCTTAAAAAAACCTTCAAAATTTCATCAATTGTTTTCTTTTTAGCAAATTCTCCTCTTCCTGAATTGAGTTTCATTTGATTTACAAATAATTCAAAACATTCAGATAAAATCTCATTTTGATAAGTCTCAGAGGTTTCATTCCATTTTTTTGCACCAAAAAAATCTTTAATCTGTTTGTTTAAGCTATTCCTATAGGCTTCTGCTACAAATTGGTTATCTGAACTCCATGTACCATTGTCTTTTTTAACGTTCTTAATTAATCCATTTACAACATCAATTCTATTACTATAAGCTTTATAATTTTCAATGATTGAATTTATTTCATTATTTATTATGGCTTTGTTTTCCTCATTATCCCAAATTTCTTTTGGCAAAACATTCTTCATGTTAGCCAAGAAAACAGCATGCGAATAAATAAGATTCATTCTTAAATAAGGAAGTATATTTCGAATAGCCTTTAAACTTAAAGAACCATAGTCTAGCTTGAGTTTTATCTTTGAAAATTTTGTGGCGATTTTATCGTCACAATTAAAATTATCAATAGCAAATTGCTTTAAACGTTCTTCTTTATCAAAGCGAAATAATACATGCCAAACATCATCAACAATATCCTCAACCGTCTTTTTAACCCTTACATTATTTTCTATTTTAGTATTTTTTACAAAATTTGAGTATAAATAGGTTTTCCAATCTAAACCAAAAACTTCGATTAAATTTGCTATGGTAGGACAACCAGCTACATTACTGCCAAAATTATAATTGAATAAAACATCATATTCTGTTACATTTTTATCTCTATAGTAACCTGATTTTAGATTTTTTGGAGTGAGTTTTTTTGCAATATCAACAAAATCAAAATTTGCTTTTGACTTTCTAAAAAATAAAGATTGAATTTGCTGCCTCTCATCATCGTTTAACAGCCTTAATTTTTCATCAATAGGCAATTTAATTTTTACATTATTCAAGTAGCTTAACATTCTGAATTCTTCAAAATCAGGATGAGATATTGGCACACATGCTTTTCTGTTTTCTAATGGACACTTAGCAACTAAACCCTTCTGAGATTTTAAAGGCCTCTGAAAAAAGATAGCTTCCTTAATTTTTTCTCTTAATTCAGTATCTAAGCTTTGCTTATCAGATATAAAATTAAACTCTGCTAAATAATGATCTTCTCGATGAGTATATTCTCCTCTAATTTTTTGGCCAGTTTGATGTAATGTATAAAAATATTGACCTAATGTGGAACAATTCGATTTTACAATTTTTTCAGACAAGTCACTTATAGCTCTCTTTACCGGACCAAGAAATTCTTTTCTGTTTAGACGCTCAATTAGCTTTTCCTTTAAATCATTATAGTTCAAAACTGCTTGTTCCTTTATTATAGTATTAAAGGCTCTTGAAAGTGCAAATAATGGTTTATCACTTGCTTCATCTTTATCAAAATTCAAAAGGAAATCAGAAAACATTTCTGAAAAATCAAATATAGTAACTGCATCATTGATTAAAGATGTTATTTCATCTTTTTTTTCTTCAATAATAGAATTGTCTGAACTATCCAATCTATTACTTAAAAAACCTCTTCTTTGCGCTATGTGGTAAAAAGCCCGACCTAAAACAAACCTATCTTTTTTATTGTTTAGATTTAATGACTCATTAGCTGACCTATATCGAAAAAAATATGGATTCTCATTTTGCTTTTTTCTTTCATTCTCATTTTCATGACTATCAGTACTTAACCAAACTCTAAATTCGTCATTTTGAGGATAAATCTTTTTATATCTCCATTTATTTAAGTCATCATCTGATAATTTAGGACACAAATCATTATCCGACAATACTTTAAGTATATCTATCTTTCTTATTTTCCTTCTATACTTTAATTTTCTTGCACTTCTGTACTCTGTTCTCTTAGCGGCTTTAGAACTTTCACTATTAGTTTTTGCTTCAATATTCACCCCCTCAGAAAATATCCTTACCCCTTTATCAACAAGGGCAAATTCACTTCCATCTTTATCTACAATCGCCCACCCAATACTATTAGTCCCCAAATCCAATCCTAAAATCTTTGCCATAATAAACTGCCTTTTTAAGTAAAGAATAAAACTACAAAATAATTTTCTTACTTTTTACGGTTTTCCACATTGTTAGTAAAAAATAATTCTTTATTTTTACTTCAGATTAAAATTCTAATCTTTAATCTTATCACAATAAGGCTATATGCCGTAGATGAAAATCTTAAGTCCTGCGTACTCCGTGGGACTTTTTTTATGCTCAAATCATTTTCATCCAACCTCGCCATTCTGCTAAAACAAGTTACTACCAATCTACTCTAAACATTGTCAATTCCTCTATAAGTAAAAACGTTTCCTTTATAAGTAACACCGTTTCCTCCATAAGTAACATCGTTTCCTCCATAAGTAACACCGTTTCCGCCTTAACTAAAGTCGTTTCCGCCATAAGTAACACCGTTTCCTCCATAAGTAACATCATTTCCGCCTTAACTAAAGTCGTTTCCTCCATAACTAAAGTCATTTCCAACCTAAGTGAAGTCATTTCTTTTATAACTGACATCATTTCTCTAAAATCACAACCACATAAAAAAGAAAAAGCCGCTAAAAAGCGACTCTCCCATCCAAAAAAAAACGCAATTAAAACTCGAAATAAATAAACTGTTTACCATTTCCCTGAGCAATGGCTATTAGGAAAAACATAACAGCCCAAACCACTTCCAGAACTAAAGGAGATTTCGTTTAAGACACCATTTCTAATGAAGTACTCATCATACAAGGGCAAATAAAGGTCAATAAAATCAACGTAAATACTTTTATAATCGAAAAAACCATATAATATTTTCGCACCATCTCCATTCATAAACAACATCCATTCAATCATGTTTTAGGCCGTTTCAAACTTTCTGACCCTAAAGAAAACCCAAGTAAAATTGACAAAACTATAAGTTGCTAACGCCAATAAACTCAAAAGCTCCGAGACTAACCGCACTAATAAGCACAGCCACAAACAATGATTTCTTTAAACTCATTTAATTTATTGTTGAGTTAGACAAAAAAAATAATGAACCCTGTTTCTTAATCAGAGCTAATTCAATAAAAATTTGGGGAAAATAAAAGCCGATAACAACACCTCTATTTAGCTCAAAAATAAACTGTTAAACTTTCAAAAAATACTAAACCTCTTTTTTTTATTAACGAATTTCTTGTTAATAAGTTAGAGCAATGAGCTAAAAGACACTACACTTATAATATCCGTTAGAATATCTTTGGTATATTTGATAAACACCAACAAAAAAATTTTCAATGACAAATAAAGAAAGACTTCAAAAACAACTCGAACTCACTAACGAACAAACTTCTCCTTTATTTCGCATTATGTTTACACAAAACATCAATATAGCTAACAAAAGACATTTTGAAAATAACATTTGTGCATTTCACATTGGTAACGGTTATATTTTATCGGTAGCACACAACTTAAAACCGGAGGCGAAAATTTTTAAATCAATTGAAGAAAGTATTTTCAACAACGACATTCTGCCCTATCTAAATGAAGCTCAAAAACAATTATTTTTAAATTGCTATCCATTAGATTCTACAACCCAAAAAAGATATTGGAACAGCAACAACCCAAGTGATTTTCAATTCACCATTGATGCTTTAAAGCAAATCAATTTTGATACACGTTGGGTTACTTTTCTGGAGAAAAAGATTTGCAAAGCACATTTAATAATTCAGTTTAAAAACGATCAATTTTATAATAATGCTACACTTTCAAAACATTTTACGGCAGCCACTTATTTTGCAGAACCTGCAATCAATCGCCATACTTTTTTAGTTGAAGTAGAACTCGTAGAAGCTTTTTACAGTGACGATATTGCTTTGTACAAAATCATCAATACACCACAGGAAGTCATTGATGCCATGCCAAGTGCCACAATCGATTACTCCATTTTAAGTGATGAACAAGAACACTATTATTGTTTGCAGAGCTCACCTACAAGTGAAGTCGGCAAATTACTCAACAAAGCCCAAATTGACGGTTTTACGGAGCATTTTGCCATTTTTCAAGAACGCATTGGCGGCAATTATATTTTGGAAGGATTACGCTATTTGATTAAAGGCTATTTCCGATTTGGTTCTTCGGGCGCACCTTATTTCGTTTATGACACAAAGCAAAATGAGTTTAAGGTCAATGCCATTCAAAGTGAAGCCTGTCCAATACAATTATCGATTGACAACAAACGAGACGGGAATTTCCAATATGTGAATGCAATTGCAACGCCTTTGTATAATATCAAGGAAAAATTGGAAGCCTATCAGAACTTATAACTTTACAAACTGCTGAGTTTTATTTCCATTATTCGTTTCTACTGTAATTAAATAGGTTCCCTGAGCTAAGGAACTTACATCAATAGCGTCAGTGTTAGTTCTGTTCAATATTTTTTGTCCTAAAGCATTATAAATACTAATTTGGTTTACGGTTTCTCCATTAATTATATCAATATTTAATACTCCGTTTGTGGGATTGGGATAAAGGGTGAATAGTTTATTAATCACATTGTCCTTCACTGCTAGACTGCAATCGGTAACAAATTGAACTTCGTCTTGAGGAAAATTGGAATAAAAAGATTGACTGCTTGCTTCCTCATCATCCAAACAAACAAAACGCAAAGCCGGACAATTCAAGTAATCAGCACAAGTGTAATCAACACCGGGCATCAATAAAATAACACATCCATTCAAAACACCGTTTCGAATATTAACCCAAACCAAATTAGGATTGTTACTGACATTTAATTGAAAAACATTAGTAGCACTTAAATCGAGATAAGTTATCCAATTATCTCCACAATAAATTTCCTCTAAATTTGGCAATCCATCAACCATAAGTTCAGTCAACTGGGCATTGTGGCAAGTCAATTTTTTTAAGGAAGGTATTTGCAAATTTAAAGTTACCAGAGGATTATTACCAACTTCCAAAGAAACTAAATTGGTAAAATATTCAATACCCATCACTGAGGAAATGTTACTATTATTTAAGATCAATTTAGTGACCAAAAAAGCTTCGCTAACCTGAATTTCTCCATCATTGTTGACATCCGCATCAACATCACCACCATAAAAAGAATTGTTATCAACACACAAAGTATTCAATAAGGCGTTTTTAAAATTGGCATCAGGAATATTGATTATCTGTGCTTGTGTACTTAATCCCCATATAACACAAAACATAAAAAAGTATTTTTTTACCACGACAATAATAGTTTATAGCATATAAATTTATAAAATAATCACCAGTATTTGATTACAAATTGGAAATTAATGGTTTATGAACTAAAAAAAATAATTTTTATTTGCGTAACTGAACAGTTACACATATATTTGTAACCGATTAGTTACCTATTAAATTATTAATTAATGAGAAGAGATGTTTTTCAGGCCATTGCCGATCCAACTCGCAGAGCCATTCTTAGCCTTTTAGCTGCACAAACTTTAACGCTCAATGCAGTTGCCGAAAATTTTGACATCAGTCGACCGGCAATATCCAAACACATTAAAATTCTAAATGAATGTGGCCTAATCGAAATTACCGACAAAGGTCGGGAACGCTATTGCGAAGCCAAACTTGAAAAACTCAATGAAGTTTCAGTTTGGATAGAACAATACAAACAGTTCTGGGAAACCAAACTCGATGCTTTAGAAACCTATTTAGACCAACTTCAAAAAGACAATAACAATGACAACATCAGCTAACACCGCAGACAGAGAAATTACTGTTTCTCGTTTGCTAAACGCTCCAATAGCCTTGGTTTGGGAAGTCTGGACCAATCCTGACCACATAAAAAATTGGTGGGGACCAAATGGTTTTACCAATACCATCACCAAAATGGAAGTTATTTCCAACGGCTTATGGAACTTAGTAATGCACGGACCTGACGGAACCGATTACGACAATGAAAGCATTTTTACCGAAGTCGAATAACAGAAAAAAATTGTTTACCATCATATCTCTGGTCATGAATTTATAGCCACTATTCTATTCGAAGAAAGAGGCAATCAAACCTATCTTCATTGGCAAATGCTATTTGAGTCTAAAGAAGAATTAATAAGGATTATGAATCTATACAATATTTCAGAAGGCTTACAGCAAAACATAGAAAAAATGGAAGCTTATTTAAAGAATCTATAAACTAAAGACAAATGGAAAAAACAGACAACAGCCTTACGCTCAAAAAAGTTTATAAGGCATCGGCAACAACACTTTGGAAAGTAATTACCGAAAGAGAACATTTAAAACAATGGTACTTTGAATTTACCGAAGATTGGCAACTAAAAGTAGGCCAACAATTTGACTGGTACGGAACAGATAATGATTGCAAAGAATGGCAACATCGTGGAGTAATGCTCGAAATTATCCCCCATAAAAAACTGGTTCACAGCTGGGAATATGTAGGTTCGTCCGGAACTTCTGTGGTTACTTGGGAATTACATCCCATAGATGAAAATACTACCGAATTGCATTTCAGCCACGTCTTTACGGTTCCTTTTGATGTTAACGAACCGGCATTCAAAAGAGAAAACTTTGAAATGGGCTGGAACCACATCCTCAATATTTCCTTGGTGGAATACCTTGGGAAAATTTAATTTTAAAATAAAAGTCCGCTGGATATGGCATTCCAACGGACTTTTAAAAATCAAATTATAACAACTTAAATAATATTCAATTCATTCATGCACTGTTTCATCATTTGATACGTGCGCTCAATGTCATTATCCAATCCGATGGAAAAACGAATTAATCCGTCGGTCAAACCCATTTCATGTTGCTCTTCCAAAGGAATTTCACTCGAAGTTGATGTTCCCGGTGCACTAAACAATGTTTTATAAAAGCCTAAACTTACGGCTAAGTAACCCAAGTTACGGTGTTGCATTAATTCCATCAATTCATTGGCTTTGTCTAAAGTTCCAACATCGATTGTCATCATGCCGCCAAAACCATATTCCGGATTAATCATGCCGGTATACAATTCGTGACTCGGATGACTGGGCAATCCGGGATAAACTACTTTCAGTCCGGCTGCCTCAAATTTTTGGGCTAAATACATGGCATTATGACTATGCTGTTTCATGCGAATATGAAGTGTACGCATATTTTTCAAAATACTCGACGCTCTTAAACTGTCCATGGTTGGTCCTAAAAGCATACTAGCACCATCGTTCACATTCTTCAAATCATTGATAAAATCCTGTGAAGCACAAACTACACCACCAACAGTATCACTACTTCCATTGATAAACTTCGTCAAGCTGTGAATCACCACATCAGCCCCTAATTTTGCCGGCGCAACAGACAATGGTGAAAAAGTATTGTCAACAACTAATTTAATATTATGTTCTTTGGCAATAATCGCCAAAGCTTCAATATCAGCTACTTCCAATAAAGGATTGCTAACCGTTTCGCAATACAGCACTTTAGTATTTGGCGTGATTGCTGCGGCAACCAAATCTAATTTGGTGATGTCAACAAAACGAGTTTTGATGTTCCATTTTGGCAACATGTTTTTCATAAAAGCATAAGTTCCGCCATAGATGGTGCGGCTGGAGACGATTTCATCTCCGGCAGCACACAACTGGAGCAAAACAGGCGTAATCGCACCCATTCCTGAGGCAGCAACGTTGGCACTTTCCGTACCTTCCATCGCGGCCAAAGCTTGCCCTAAATACAAATTCATGGGCGAAGAATGACGCGAGTATAAATAACAGCCTTCGGCATTGCCTTCAAAAGTATCAAACATGGTTTTGGCCGAAAGAAAGGTATAAGTAGAACTGTCAGATATTGAAGGATTTACACCTCCGAATTCTCCGAAGTATTGTAAATCCTGAATTTTATCTGCAGGATGAAAATCAATAGTGGTTGTAGGTTCTAAGTTGTGTGTCATAAGTTGGATTTGGTTTATTACGATTCAAAATTGATATATTACAGTTAAAAAAACAACACAAATAGATTAATATAGATTTTAAAACTAAATTTGTAGAAATTTATAGAAAATATTTTTAACTTTACATCAAGAAACACACTTTATCAGTTTTTAAAACTATTTAAAAACCTACAACTTAGAACCTGCGACATGGATACCATCGACAAAAAACTCCTCGCCCTACTCCAACAAGACACCAAAAAAACCACCAAAGAGTTATCAGTAAAACTCAATCTTTCCGTGACAGCAGTTTACGAACGCATCAAGAAATTGGAACGCGAAGGTATCATCGATAAATATGTCGCTTTACTCAATCGCAATAAAATCCACAAAGGTTTTGTCGTGTTTTGCCATATCAAACTCATCCAACATTCGAAAGAATTCCTAACTACTTTTGAACATCAAGTTATAAAGCTCGATGAAGTTTTAGAGTGTTTTCACGTGAGTGGCGATTATGATTACATTTTAAAAGTTTGTGTCAAAGACATGGAAGAATACCGAGAGTTTATGGTAACCAAATTGACTACACTGCAACACATCGGCAGTACACACAGCACTTTTATGATCGGCGAGGTCAAAAACACTACGGCTTTTACACTATAAAAATTGATTGCAAATTTGCCATTGTCATTGATATGGGCATTGAGATTTAATTCGTAATTTTGTGCCACAGTAAACAAAACACACTAATTTTTATAGTATTATGAGTTCATTTGACGTTGTCATCATAGGTTCAGGTCCGGGCGGATATGTTTCAGCTATTCGTTGTGCCCAATTAGGTTTCAAAACCGCCATCATTGAAAAATATGCTACTTTAGGAGGAACTTGCTTAAATGTAGGTTGTATTCCGTCTAAAGCACTTTTAGCTTCTTCTCATCATTACCAAGAATTGCAACACTTTGCGGATCACGGCATCGAGGTTTCGGGCGAAGTAAAAGTCAATTTAGAAAAAATGATTGCCCGCAAACAAGCAGTGGTTGACCAAACTTCCGGCGGCGTGAAGTTCTTAATGGACAAAAACAAAATCACCGTTTTCGAAGGATTAGGTTCTTTTGAAGATGCCACTCACGTTAAAGTAACCAAAGCCGACGGTTCAACTGAAATAATCGAAGGAAAAAATATCGTAATCGCAACCGGTTCAAAACCGTCTTCGTTGCCATTCATCAAAATCGACAAAGAAAGAATCATCACTTCTACCGAAGCCTTGAAATTGCCTGAAGTACCGAAACACTTAATCATCATTGGTGGCGGCGTTATTGGCATCGAATTAGGACAAGTCTATTTAAGATTAGGCGCACAAGTTTCTGTGGTAGAATATTTAGACCGAATCATTCCAGGTATGGATGCCGGTTTGTCTAAAGAATTGACCAAAGTCTTGAAAAAACAAGGCATGAAATTCTATACTTCTCACAAAGTGAAAGAGGTAACCCGAAAAGGTAAAAACGTAACCGTTCAAGCCGATGATGCTAAAGGAAATACGGTAACTTTTGAAGGCGATTATTGCTTAGTAGCCGTTGGTCGTCGTCCTTATACTGACGGATTAAATGCTGATAAAGCCGGTGTAAAAGTAACGGAAAGAGGTATGATTGAAGTCAATGACCATTTACAAACGAATGTTCCAAATATCTATGCGATTGGTGATGTAGTTCGTGGTGCCATGTTGGCTCACAAAGCCGAAGAAGAAGGTACTTTGGTGGCTGAAATTATGGCGGGACAAAAACCACACATCGATTACAACTTAATTCCGGGTGTAGTTTACACTTGGCCTGAAGTAGCAGCTGTTGGTAAAACCGAAGAGCAATTAAAAGAAGCCGGAGTGGCTTACAAAGCCGGAAGTTTCCCTTTCAAAGCGTTAGGAAGAGCTCGTGCCAGTGCAGACAACGATGGTTTTGTTAAAATTTTGGCAGACGCTAAAACTGACGAAGTTTTAGGAATCCACATGATTGGTGCCCGTTGTGCCGATTTGATTGCTGAAGCCGTAACCGCCATGGAATTCAGAGCCAGTGCCGAAGATATTTCACGTATGTCACATGCGCATCCAACTTTTGCAGAAGCTATAAAAGAAGCTGCTTTAGCCGCTACGGATAACAGAGCATTACACGTGTAATCAGATTTTTAGATCGTTAGATTATTAGACCATAAAAAACGTCCCGATGATTTCGGGACGTTTTCATTTATAGATTATGGGTTGCAACAAAGTCTTTACAATAGTCTTTAATCATTTCTCTTACCCTTCTAAATTCTTCAATAACTTCCATCGTAGAACCTTTCACTTTCGACGGATCGGGAAAATTATAGTGCAACTTTACCGCTTGCGTTGGAAAAAACGGACAACGTTCTTTGGCATTGTCACAAACGGTAATCACATAATCAAAAGGAATTTCGAAATATTCCTCCACATGATTAGAAGTGTGTTTCGAAATATCAACACCGTCTTCTTTCATAATAGCTACTGCCAAAGCATTTACACCATGCGTTTCCACTCCGGCTGAATACACGGTTACTTTATCCGAATCGGTGAAATGCGCCAAATAACCATGCGCCATTTGGCTTCGACAACTGTTGCCTGTACATAAAACTAGTATATTTTTCATACATTATTTTCTTTTAAATCCGCAAAAAAGGAAGTCTTGGATTGTATCAAAAGGCGTTTGATGCGCTTCGGTAAAGCATCCGCTTAATTCAAAATCTCTTTCAAAGACGAAACGTAAACTTTCCATATTGTATTGGGAAATCTCCAAACCACTGCATTTTTTCGGACCAGCATCAGAGAAAGTACCCATAAAAAGCTTTCCGTCATTGGCTACAGCCTGACTAGCAATCTTAGAATATTTTTCTACTTCATTGGCTTTAGTCAAAAAGTGAAAGCAAGCACGGTCATGCCAAATATCATATTGTTCCTTAGGCATAAAATCCAAAATATCTGAAACGATAAAAGTGACTTTTGAAGCTCTATCACCTAACCTACTTTTGATTCTTTCAACGGCTTTTGCCGAAATATCAAGCAAAGTCAAATTGGTAAAACCTAAATCCAGCAAAGCATCCATCAAATAACTGTCGCCACCACCAATATCGATGATTCTAGCTTCCAAAGGCAAATGCAAAGCTGTGATAAAATCAACGGAAGTTTTAGGATACTTTTGGTACCAACTCACTTCCATTTCGGTTTTAGTGGAAAACACATTCTCCCAATGTTCTTTTCTTTCCATAAATTTAAACGGTTGTGGTGAAATATTTTTTTCTAAGCCAAAAGGCCACATTGACCAAAATGATTAATGCCGGTACTTCCACCAACGGACCAATTACGCCTGCAAAAGCTTGTCCACTATTGATACCGAAAACACCTATAGAAACCGCAATCGCCAACTCGAAATTATTTCCCGAAGCGGTAAACGATAAAGCTGTCGCATCACGGTAATTGGCACCAATCTTTTTCGACACAAAAAACATCAAAAAGAACATAACGGTAAAAAAGATTACTAACGGAAAAGCGATTCGAACCACATCCATCGGCAAATCGACTATCATTTCGCCTTTCAAACTGAACATAATGACAATGGTGAATAATAACGCAATCAAAGTAATCGGTGAAACGAAGGGAATGAATTTTTGGTTAAACCATTTGTCGCCTATAAATTTCTTAATCGCATACCGACTGATAACCGCTAAAGCAAAAGGAATACCAAGGTAAATCCCAACCGTTTTGGCTATTTCGGCTATGGTGATATTTAGTTCCAGTCCTTTAATCCCAAACAAAGGCAACATGATTTCCAAGTAAAAATAAGCATACAAACTAAAAAAACAAACTTGCAGCAAACTGTTAATCCCAATCAAGCCTGCGGTTAATTCGCGATTGCCTTCGGCCAATTCGTTCCAAACAATCACCATCGCAATACAAGGCGCAATCCCTATGATGATTAGTCCGGTCATGTATTCGGGATAATCTTTCAAGAAAAAAGTCGCCAATAAAAACATCAAGAACGGCCCGACTAGCCAAGTGATAAAAAAGGAAGCCGTAAGCAATTTAGGCTGCTTGAACATTTGCGGCACTTTCGAAAAATCGATTTTGGTTAACGGCGGATACATCATCAAGATCAACCCAATCGCCAAAGGAACATTGGTTGTTCCCGAAGAAAACGAGTTGATAAAATCAGCTGAATTTGGAATAAAATAGCCAATTCCAACGCCGACTAACATTGCTAAAAAAATCCACAATGTTAAAAATCGATCTAAAAAAGTAAGTCTTTTTTTCATAGTAAAATTTCTTATCTACAGTACATTTATCATTTATTGACTACTGCCATATTTAATTGTAATGGCCATTTGTCCGGCGTGGTATGCGGTGTGTGAAACAATTCTCCCAAAAGCTTCTGCTTTAGTTTTTATCCCAAACTCCTTGGTCTCAATTTTCACTTCCCAATCTTCTTCCTTTTGTTGTTCCACTATTTTCTTCAAAGTTTCAAAAGAATAATCAACAAAGGCGTTGAGTGCATCCAGATCTGTCCATTCACCGGTGTCTTTCTTTTCAATCACTGTTTTGGCAACCACTTTTGCCTCTTCAGAGCCAAAAACATTTTTAGCAAAAAGCAATTCAACCTCTCCAATATGTCTAATTAAAAAACCAACACTATTCTTTGCCGGAGGTAATTTTTTAACCAAATCCAATTCGGTTAAAGTTGCCAATTGATTGGTAAATCGGGTTCTGGACTCCATCCACAATTGAAGTAAGGTTGCAGTTGTTGACATAATCAAAATATTAATTTATTTGAGAAAACACATAATACATCTCACTCGCAATTTGCAAACTGCGTTCCGTATATTTTTCATCCATCAAATCCGTTCCGTCAAAGGCTTTTGGATCATCATATTTTATAGGGAATCGGGCTTCTGCACCAAAAACCATCGGACAACCTTCGTCGGCATTATTGCACGTCATGATAGCGCCAAAATGGGTTTTCGGATTGAATTCATCAAAATACGTTTTGGAAAAACAAACTATCGGATGCTGATTTACATCGAATTTGACGGCGTATACCGGATTTTGTTCCTGACTCAATTTTTGAATTTCAAATCCTTCATTAGTCAAAGTTTCAACCACTTTAGGAAACATAGCCGTAGCTTCGGTTCCGCCCGAATAGCAAAATACATTTTGAATTCCGAAATGAAACGCCATCATTTGAGCCCAAATTTGGGACAAATGACTTCTGCGGGAATTGTGTGTGCAAATGAAATTTAAACGAATTTCCATTTGGCTATTGACTTTAGTCTGAATGTAATCCACTAAGGGATTTAAAACATCCTTTCTTTCATTTGGAACCGGAATTTCAGTGATGGTTTTGATCGTTTTTGATAAATTTTCAAACATATGATTAAATTTAACCGCAAAGAATGCAAAGGTTTACGCAGAGTTCGCTAAGACTTTTATTAGATTTTTCGTAATATTATTCTAACTAACAACAACCCGAATCAGGTGTACAACATGAAGCTTCTTTTGGTTTCCACTCGCCTATTTTGACTTTTAATTTTTCCGGTGGAATGCCACAATGGTCTTTCGCCAAACAATCGGTCATTTTGGATCTTAATTGGAAATTAGTCCCGTCAAAATCTAAACTGAATTTACCGATAGTGTCTTTCATTTGGTACTCCACTTCGATTTCTAAATCGGGGATTTGAAGTTTTGCTTCTGACAATTCAATAATGTGAACCAACTTCTCCGGATGCAATCTGTGGTCATAATCATTGGCTTCCCAAAGTTGGAAATTCACCACTTCTTCCTTTCGAATTACGCCACCGCAATCGATAAAATGTTTGGTCACTTTGCCCACTTCAGTTACGTGGAAATGACTGGGAACCAACTCGCCGTTTGGCAATTGGAAAGCTATAGTTGACAAGCTTTTTAGTTCGTTTTTAAT
This sequence comes from Flavobacterium sp. 102, assembly GCF_003634615.1. NCBI lineage: Bacteria > Pseudomonadati > Bacteroidota > Flavobacteriia > Flavobacteriales > Flavobacteriaceae > Flavobacterium > Flavobacterium sp. 102. The sequence goes on from NZ_RBKX01000001.1 coordinate 2,940,907, forward strand.
TTCTGAGAGTTTCATAATTAGATTGTTAGACTTATTAGATTTTTAGACTTATTAGACTTATTAGATTGTTAGACTTATTAGATTATTAGACTTATTAGATTGTTAGATTTTTAGAAAGAAAATCTTTTCCCTTTTCCCTTTTCCCTTTTCCCTTTTCCCTATTCCCTATTCCCTCTTCCCTATTCCCTCTTCCCTATTCCCTCTTCCCTATTCCCTCTTCCCTTTTCCCTTTTCCATCCTATTCAACAACATTTATTTTTTAATTTGTGGCGAATCACACCAAAATGGTTTTCAATTTTATCAATAGTATCCGGGTTAATGCAATAGCAAATGGCGGTTCCTTCGATAGTGCCTTTGATGATATTGGCGTTTTTTAATTCTTTTAGATGCTGGGAAATGGTTGGCTGTGCCAATGGCAATTCGTTGACAATATCGCCACAAATACAACTATCTACCGTTAATAAATAATCCACAATGGCTATTCGCGCCGGATGCGACAAAGCTTTGAATAAGGTGGCCATTTCGTTTTGTTCAATAGAAAAAGATTCTGTTTTTGATGCGCCCATGGTTTATTTAAATTATTATATTGCAATATTACGATAAAACAATAATAAGAACCAAACATTTCCTGAAGAATTTAACAAATCATAATTCGCAAATCCTGAATCCTAAATATTTTCACTACTTTTGGCATTCAAAAAAACGCAAATAAATGGCAACAATTACTTTGGGTGGAAATCCAATAAACACCAATGGCGAATTACCAACAACAGGTTCAAAAGCCCCTGAATTTCAATTAGTAACACAAGATTTAAGCATCACTACGCTAGCCGATTTTGCCGGAAGCAAAGTTGTTTTAAACATATTCCCAAGCATTGACACCAATACTTGCGCTACTTCAGTACGAACGTTTAATGCCAAAGCGAGTACTTTAGCAAACACCAAAGTATTGTGCATTTCTCGCGATTTGCCTTTTGCCCAAAAACGTTTTTGCGGTGCGGAAGGTTTAGACAACGTAATCAACCTTTCTGATTTCAACACCGGAAACTTTGGTAAAGCATATGGTTTGGAAATCGTTGATGGCGCTTTCTCAGGCTTACACGCAAGAGCTGTAATTGTAATTGACGAAAACGGAACAGTAACCCATACCGAATTGGTTGCCGAAATTGCCAACGAACCTAACTACGAATCCGCTTTAGCAGCGCTATAAATAAGATTATGGCATTCGAAAAAGACAATTCCTTCATCACCGGAAGATTAAAAAGCGTTGGTTATGCGGTCAAAGGTGCCCTCAAACTTATCACTACGGAACACAGTGTGATGGTGCAATTTACTCTGGCCATCATTATGATTATAGCCGGATTTTATTTTGAGATTGACCGTTATGAATGGATGATGCAAATATTGGCTTTTGGGTTAGTGTTAGGCATTGAAAGTTTGAATACAGCCGTGGAGAAAATAGCCGACTTTGTGCATCCTGAGTTTCATGACCGAATTGGTTTTATCAAAGATATTGCCGCCGGTGCCGTAATGTTTGCTGCCTTAGCTGCAATAGCGATAGGTTTGCTCATTTATGTTCCAAAATTTTTATAAATAGTCGATTAAATTTCTATTTTTATAGCGTTATACTTAACTAATGGCAAAAACAGTAAAAAAAGAGACTAAAGCAAAAGAGAAAGATCCAAATCTGGAACTTAAAATACTCAAGACTAAAAAGCAATACAGAATGCTGTTTGGTTTTGTATTGGTCTTACTCTCTATCGCCTTTTTGGTTTCCTTCATTTCTTTCTTTTTACATGGTCAAGCCGACCAAAGTGCTGTTAATGCTATAACAGATCGAAACGAACCGGTGAAAAACTGGTTGGGTAAATTCGGCGCTTACTTAGCCGATTTATTTATCTACCGTGGTTTTGGTATCGCTTCCTTCCTATTCGTAAAGCTATTCTTTTTGAGCGGTGCTTTCCTGGTATTGGATTTACCGGTTAAAAAGCTAAAAAATACTTGGTTTTGGGATTTGTTTGCCCTAGTGGTATTGTCCATCCTATTTGGTTTCTTTGCCTATACTTTACCGGAATTAGGCGGAACGATTGGTTTTGAAATGAATTTATTCCTTCAGGATTATATCGGAAAGACCGGAACCGGATTGGTGTTGGTTTTCTCCATCATTATTTATCTCATCTTTAAAATAAAAATATCTCCGGATGCGATTAAGTCTTTCTTCGAAAAGAAACACAAAGACATCAAAGAAGATTTAAGCAGTATTGTAGGTTCCAATGACAAAGGTGTCGATTACAACTTAGAAGAATTTGCCGTAAATGACACGGAAGAAGAGCCAATCGAAGAGCCAACGCTCAAACCTTCTCAATTTGAAATCAATAAAGAAGCGTTGAAACCAACCATTGAAAATGCTTCTGAAATCAATTTGGAACCAACCATTAAAATGGCGGTTACGCCTACTCCGGTAGAACCGGTTTATGTAGAGCCTGTAAAGCAAATCATAGAAACCAATGACGAAGCTTTTACCATTGAAAAAGCAGCGGATGAAGATGTAATGGAAGAAAATTTGGCTGCAAAATTAGTAGCCGATTTTGGTTTGTTTGACCCAACCTTAGAATTGTCCAACTATAAATTCCCAACGATTGACTTGCTTAAAGAATACGCTTCCGTAGGCATTACCATCAATCAGGAAGAATTAGAAGAAAATAAAAACCGAATTGTAGAAACGCTTCGCAACTATAAAATCGATATTGCCCAAATCAAAGCGACGGTTGGACCATCGGTAACACTTTATGAAATCGTACCCGAAGCCGGAATCCGTATTTCAAAAATAAAAAGTTTGGAAGACGATATTGCGTTATCGCTTTCTGCCTTAGGAATTCGTATCATCGCGCCTATTCCGGGGAAAGGAACCATCGGGATTGAAGTACCGAATAAGAATCCGACTATGGTACCGATGAAGAGTGTAATCTCTTCGGCTAAGTTCCAAGAAGCGGAAATGGAATTGCCTATCGCTTTAGGAAAAACCATTTCGAATGAAACCTTTGTGGTCGATTTAGCTAAAATGCCGCACCTTTTGATGGCCGGAGCAACCGGACAAGGAAAATCGGTTGGATTGAATGCGGTACTGACTTCTTTATTATACAAAAAACATCCTGCGGAAGTAAAGTTTGTTTTGGTCGACCCAAAGAAAGTAGAGCTTACCTTATTTAATAAGATAGAACGCCATTATTTGGCCAAATTACCCGATACCGAGGACGCGATTATCACCGATAACAACAAAGTAATCAATACACTGAATTCGCTTTGTTTGGAAATGGACAATCGTTATTCGTTACTGAAAGACGCCATGGTGCGTAACATTAAAGAATACAACGAAAAGTTCAAAGGCCGAAAATTGAATCCGGAGAACGGTCACCGTTTCTTGCCTTATATCGTTTTGGTGGTCGATGAGTTTGCCGATTTGATTATGACCGCCGGTAAAGAAGTAGAAACCCCTATTGCGCGTTTGGCCCAATTAGCCCGTGCGATTGGAATTCACTTAATCATCGCTACGCAAAGACCTTCGGTGAATGTAATTACCGGTATGATTAAAGCCAACTTCCCGGCGCGTATTGCGTTTAGAGTAACTTCTAAAATTGATTCCAGAACTATTTTAGATTCAGGCGGTGCTGACCAATTGATAGGTCGTGGTGATTTATTGTTCTCTAACGGAAATGATTTGGTGCGTGTGCAATGTGCTTTTGTAGATACGCCTGAAGTAGAAAAGATTGTAGATTACATAGGTTCTCAAAAAGCTTATGCCAGTGCTTACTTGTTACCGGAGTATGTGGGTGAAGATGGTAGTAGCGTGAATTTAGAGTTTGACATCTCCGAAAGAGACAGCATGTTTAGAGAAGCTGCCGAAATAATCGTAACTGCCCAACAAGGTTCGGCATCATTATTGCAAAGAAAATTGAAACTAGGCTACAACCGTGCCGGAAGACTGATAGATCAGCTCGAAGCCGCGGGAATCGTAGGGCCATTTGAAGGAAGTAAAGCGCGTAGTGTCAACATTCCCGACTTGACTTCGTTAGACCAATTTTTTAGCAATGAACAAAACAATCATTAAAATGAACAAACTACTATCTATTGCATTACTACTACTCATTAGTTTTACTACTAATGCACAAGATAAAAAAGCCAAAGACTTGCTCGACCAAGTTACCGCTAAGGTAAAAACCTATAAGAATATCTCCATCGATTTTAAATACACACTCTACAACAGTAAAGAGAACATCAACAAAGAAAGCAAAGGCAATCTGGTGTTGGAAGGCAACAAATATGTTTTAAATTTCTTAGGTGTAACCAAAATATATGATGGCAAAAAAAGCTACACCATCGTTCCAGAAGACGAAGAAGTAACGATTTCGAGCGTAAATGACAAAGACGAAAATGCTATTACGCCTTCTAAAATGCTTACCTTTTTCAATAGCGGTTATAAGTATTATTGGGACATTCTTCAAGACGTAAAAGGACGTAAAATTCAGTATATCAAATTGGTACCTATCAACCCTAAAGACCAACGCAAAGAAGTGCTATTAGGTATCGATTCCCAAACCAAAAACATCTACAATGTGATTGAAATGGGCAAAAACGGAACTAAAACCACCCTTACTGTTAATTCTTTTAAAACCAACCAACCTTTATCAAAAAATCAGTTTACCTTTGTGCCGAGTAAATATCCAAATTACTATATCAACAAAATAGATTAAGCTCGGGTGAAAATACTTGACAGGTACTTATTAAAATCTTTCCTGATTACATTTACTACGGTATTTGTAATCTTGTTTTTTATATTCGTATTGCAAGTAGTTTGGCTCTTCATTTCCGAATTGGCCGGAAAAGACTTAGACATCTTTATGATTCTTAAGTTCTTACTTTTCAAAATGCCAAGTATCATTCCTTTAGTTTTACCGCTTTCAGTATTATTGGCTTCTATCATGACTTTTGGTAGCTTGGCCGAGAACTATGAGTTTGCCGCAATGAAATCATCCGGAATCTCTCTGCAACGGGCGATGCGAAGTCTAACGGTTTTTATCCTGCTGTTGAGTATCGTTGCGTTTTTCTTTGCCAATAACGTCATTCCTTTTGCCGAATATAAGTTCATTAACTTCCGAAGAAACATTGCTCAGGTTAAGCCCGCTATGGCTATAGCCGAAGGACAGTTTAGTGAAGTTGGGAGCTATAACATTAAAGTCGAAAAGAAATCGGGAGAAAACGGCAAATACCTTAGCGGCGTAACCATTCACAAAAAATCGACTTTGGGTTCGGCAAGTAATACTGTGATCAAAGCCAAAAAAGGCGAATTGGTCAGTAGCGAAGATTCGAACACCTTGAAGTTGATTCTCAAAGATGGTAACTATTACGAAGACATCGTCCCAAAGAAGTTTGAAGAACGCAATAAACTGCCTTTTGCCAAAAGTGAATTTCAGCGCTATGTAATCAATATCGATTTATCTAAATTGAACAGTTCCAGTTTAGAAGAAGAGAAAATCACCAACACCAATACCATGTTGAACGTTGGAGAATTGAAATACACACTCGACTCTCTTCAAAAAAATTATAAAAAAGACATTATCTCTTATACCGAAAACATCAACCAGCGGGCGAATATGACTGCGGTTGACATTAATAGGGATTCCGTTGCGCCAACGCTTAATAACACTGATCTGTTAAGAACCTATTCCAAAAGTGATAAAAGCCAAATTCTGAAAGTCGCCAGCAGCAATGTGGATGGCATCAACTTTTCGTTGGAAACTTCAAAATATGAAATGCAGGACAAACAGAAAAACATCAACCAACACTGGATTGCGTTGTATGACAAGTTTGTGATTGCCTATGCATGTTTGCTAATGTTCTTTATCGGCGCACCACTCGGAGCGATTATTCGCAAAGGTGGTTTAGGATTGCCAATTGTATTTGCCATACTTATTTTTATCATCTTCCACTTCATTAATACCTTTGGCAAAAAAGTAGCACAACAAGATGAAATCTCTCCTTTCTTAGGTTGTTGGATGTCGTCTTTTGTCTTGACGCCTTTTGCTATTTTGTTAACCAAAAGAGCGACCGATGACAAAGGCTTTAGTATGAACTTTGATTGGTTGACCAATTTCTTCAACCGTATCTTTCCTGATAAAACTCAGCCGGTACCGGTAGCCTCAACCTTAACCCCTGATTTGGCTATTGATGCTGAAGAAGTACAGCAGTATTTGAATACTTTACCGGAAGATAGCATGCCGCAGACTATAATTGAAGAAAAAGTACGACCTACTGATAATCGCACTATCGAATTAATAACCAAACAATACCACTTGTTTAGTTTGATTGCTTTAGTGAGTAATATTCTTTTGATTGCTGTTTTCTTTTGGGGCAAACCCGATACTTTAACCATGATAATTATGGCGGCGGTAATCGCTGTTTCGCTATTCTTTAGTGTATATAAATCACAACAAGCTTTAACTACTTTAGGTATTCGTGCCGATAAAAACATTGACATTCCACTTTTTGTACTCCTATTGGCAGGGTTTCCTTTTTACTTCCTGTTCTATGGTTACAATAGGCTTTTAGTCAACCAACTTATTTCAGAATCTAACACTACTGTCTAATGGACACAACCACTACAACAAAAATCCAACTCAACACTATAGAAGAAGCCATTGAAGACATTCGCCAAGGCAAAATAATTATCGTTGTTGATGATGAAGACCGTGAAAATGAAGGCGATTTTTTGGCAGCAGCCGAAAAAGTAACTCCGGAGATGATCAACTTCATGGCCACTCACGGACGCGGATTAATTTGCGCCCCACTAACCGAACGTCGTTGCAACGAATTGGAACTTCACTCGATGGTGAAAAACAACACCGACCACATGGAAACTGCCTTTACGGTTTCGGTCGATTTAAAAGGTCATGGTGTTACCACGGGAATTTCCGCAGCCGATAGGGCTAAAACTATATTGGCTTTAGTGAATGAAGAGACCAAACCCCATGATTTAGCACGTCCGGGACACATTTTTCCTTTAACCGCTAAGCAAGGAGGTGTTTTGAGAAGAACTGGCCATACTGAAGCGGCTATCGACTTTGCAAGACTTGCCGGCTTCAAACCTGCTGGTGTGATTGTGGAGATTATGAATGAAGACGGCAGCATGGCGCGTTTACCGGAATTGGTAGAAGTAGCTAAGAAATTTGACTTGAAATTGGTTTCTATAGAAGATTTGGTAGCCTACAGAATGCAACACGATAGTCTGATTGTAAAGAAAGAAGACTTTGACATAGAAACCCGTTTTGGTTCGTTCCGCATGAGAGCTTATCAGCAAACGACAAACAAACAAGTACACTTGGCTTTGACCAAAGGCAGTTGGAATGCCGGAGAACCTATCTTAACACGTATAATTTCGACCCAAGCCAATAACGATATCCTGAATAGCTTAACCGATTGTCCGGATAAAAAACTAGACGATGTATTCAACAGAATCATCCAAGAAAACAAAGGAGCGGTATTGTTCATTAACCAAGAAAAAGACTCTTCAGACCTATTAAATAGGCTAACCGAATTAAAACAATTACAAGCCGAAGGCATTTTAAAAGCCCCACAAATCAAAATGGACATCAAAGACTTTGGTATCGGTGCACAAATATTGCACGATATTGATATCGCAAAGATTCGATTAATCTCTAATACTACCCAAACCAAGCGTGTCGGGATGATTGGGTATGGATTGGAGATTACAGAATATGTGGCTTATTAAACATACTTTTGATATAAAAATGATAAGCTAATTTTTATACAGCTTTTATTTAATTTCATTACAGACCTGATTCAATCCAATAACATTAAGAGCTGATGAATAAACATCAGCTCTTAATGTTATAAATTTTGAGTATTAATTGTAATTATTTATCAGATAATCTTCAGCGATTGAATATGTTGGTCTTTAAATTCAAATTGATACGTCAACACAAGTGGACTTCCCGGAAAGGTTCCTGAAATTTGTGCTTTCAAAGTCTTCTTAATTTCGGAATATTCAAGAGGTTTCATTACGACTTGATATCCTTTATTGGCTTTATCAATCCATCTTTCGATTTCTTTTCTGCCTTTGTGTGTATTTCCTTCATCAAATACAACAGCCATTTCAGAAAAACAATTGGCATAAGCCATACTGTCAAAATTATCTTGTGCTTTTACAAGGTCGACAATTACTTTAGGTAAATTTTTCATATTCATTAAAATTATGTTGATTATTAAACTGTTGGTATTGTTCCACCGTCTATTACAAACTCGGTTCCGGATAAGTAGTTAGCCCTTGGCGAAACTAAAAAACCGACAAATTCTGCAATTTCTTCCGGTTCTGCCGGACGGCCTATTGGAATTCCGCCCAAAGCATCCATAACACTTTGAGTTGCCTGTTCAATGGTTGTGTTTGAACTTTCAGCAATTCGCTCCATCATTGCTTTTGAGGCTTTAGTATTTATCCAACCCGGTGAAACCGTCAATACACGAATGCCTTTGGAAGCAACCTCGTTCGATAAACCCTTACTGTAATTAATTAAACCTGCTTTTGCTGCAGCATATGGCAATGTGGAATCATATAAAGGTAATTTGCCCTGAATGGAAGCGATGTGAATAATCACACCTCTTTTTTGTGCTATCATTTGTGGCAGAAAACCACGGTCTAAACGAACAGGTGCCAGCAAATTACTTTGAAGAGTCTGCAGCCAATCTTCGTCATTCAAAACGGAAAACCCACCTCCTTTTGCTTCAGAACCACCCAAATTGTTTACTAAAATGTCTAATGTGTCAAATTTGGTAAGTACTTCCTTAACTACTTTTTTTGTACCTAATGGAATAGTCAAATCAGCCGCAATAAAATGCAGTTTTTCATTGGGTTCGTCCGGAAAGTTTCTTGCTGTGATGATTACTGTTGCACCTGCCGCTAAAAGTCTTTCTGCAATGGCTTTTCCTGAACCTTTTGTGCCTCCGGTTACCAAAGCAATTTTTCCGGATAATTCGTTGTTAAAATTAAAATCGTGTTTCATTGTTTACTTTTTTGTACAAAATTCAGTTATATATGAATATCAGTCAATTACGGAAATACGATTCACATAGGGATAAATTTCTCCCCTATTGCTCAATTTGGTACATTGAACTAAATTTGTTTTATGAAAGAAAGAAAAATTCCTTTGAACTTAAATTGTGGTCTTGACTTGATTGGCGAAGTGCTTTATGGCAAATGGAAAATTCGTTTGCTGTGGTTTATAAATGAAGGTCATAAACGCCCAAGTGAACTTCAACGTAAAATTCCTGATGCATCTCGACGCGTATTAAATATTCAGTTGAAAGAATTGGAAGAACATGAATTAGTTACAAAAATCATTTATCCTGTTGTTCCTCCTAAAGTTGAATATTCATTAACCGATTTTGGAGCAACTTTAATTCCAGTGATTTCAGCTTTGGGCAATTGGGGTGATGAAAATGAAGAACGGTTGAGAACTCTTATTATGAAATAGAGTTGAAAATTAATTATCTTGGCTTATTAAGATTATGAAGTAATGAAAGTTAAGTATTGACTATTTAGAATACCACCTTTAATAAAACGAAAACACATGAAGTTGATTTTTTTCTTCGTGTGTTTTCGTTTCTTAGCATTAAGCTACCTAAATTATTGTTTGGCAAATTTCTCTAACTCTGTATTGAATTTCTCCATTTCTTCCACAAATAAGGCGTGTCCGCTATTTTCAAATTGAATGATGAAAGAGTTTTTAATTCCTTTATGGAGTTCTTCTGCAAATGCAAATGGACATAATTTGTCTTGAGTACCGTGGAATATGGCCACCGGAATTTTAATTTTTGATAGTTCCGGACGTAAATCAAGGTCCAATAAGGCTTTTATCGATTCCGTGATAGCATAGGGAGAAGCTTCTAAGTTGATACTTTCCAACCATTTTTCTACATTTTTAGAAATAGTACCTTCTTTCGCAGGAAAAGCACTGCCAAATCCGGCAATTAAATCTTGTCTTGCGGTCATGGTTTGTGTGATTAATCCACTTGCATCTGCCTCTGAAATGCCATGAGGAGCGCCGGCTCTTTTTTTCCAAGAAGGTGCAGCTGCACCAAATAATGCCAGTTTACTAACATGTGCCGAGTCATATTTTGTTACATAATGAATCACAACTGCACCACCCATTGAAAAACCACCCATCACGGCATTTTGAATTTTCAGTTTTTCCAAAACTACTTTAATGTCGTCCGAGAAAACATCAAAATCATAACGCCCATAAGGCTTGTCTGATTTTCCAAAACCTCTCAAGGTAATCCCAATAACCCTGAAGCCTTTACGACTTAAATATTGGTACTGATACTCATACATGGCGTCACTTAATGGCCAACCATGAATTAAAACGATGGGCTGGCCTTCGCCAAGGTCGGTTACGTGAAGTTTTACGCCTTTTTCTACTTCAATATATTCTGCTCTACCTAAAGAAGCAGGTGTTCTTTTTTCTTGTGAAAACGATACATTATTAGTTAATAATGTTGTAAATAATCCGATGGTTAAAATTAAATTTTTCATGCTTTTAAATTTTAAAATTGTTACTATTAATTTGATGAAGCAAAGTTGAAGCGGAAAGATTAACTATTCAATGCACAGTATTGTAAGCCTTGATTATATTCTCATAATCATTTGCGGACTTTGATTTTAAAAGATAGGTATAGGCATAAATGGAATCCAGAGAATCATTGTCCTCATTTTCGTCCATTCTATCAACAATGTAATTAATGCTTTTGTTTTTAAGCGTGTCAGGAATTTTAAATACTTTTTGCTGCGCGTTACTTTTTTGAGTAAGAATAAAGGCAACTGCCAAAATGATTTTAAGTGTTTTCATTCTTGATTATGTAGGTTACTATTTGGGGCAATCTGTATGAAATCTTCGGGTATTTAATTGAGGTGTGAAAAATAGTAATTAAAATAATAATGTCAAATTGAGAATTTAGGGGAAATTCAAAGCTTCAATCTTTGAATGTGTAATTGATTAATAAACAATTAATTACATTTAATAAATTAGAGAAGGATTAATTAATCCTTGCATTTTTGCGAATCAACAATTGTTTAATGGCTTTTGCTATGGCTTGGAAATCAGAACTTCTGATTTTAGATTTGTTACGAACAAACATTACCAGTTTTCCCTATGACAGATTTTGCAACCGAGTTGTTGGAAAATTTAGAGGCTCAGTTAAATGAAATTGAAGTAGAGAGAGATTTAATTAAAGCAGCTGAAAATTCCATTAAGGCAACAATTGTTATTTTAGAAAAACTCAAAACTCACTTCGTCCGACATGAGTTTGAGAACAAAATTGATGAAATTAATTTTTTCAAATTCGTAAAACCACAATTTGTTTCGAAGTTGATCTATCACAATGAGATTTACAACATTGAATCGAACAAGCCATTTGGTGGAACAAAGTATCTACGGAAATACTATTCGGCCGAACTTTCTAAATTGAAATCCTACTTTAATGAAAACGTGGAATTTTATAAGTACTACAGGACAGGAAGTGTCTACCTTGATAAGAAGTATTTTGTCCGCGGCCGCTATGATATTAAACTGACTTTAGATAGTTCATATTTTCAGGCTGACAATCGTTTTACTACATCGCATGATTTTAAAGTGGCCAAGATTATCGCTAATGATTTAATCCAGACTTATCTTGAACGGGAAATAATTAAGCTGGATAATAAACCGGTGCCGTATGCGATTACTGAAAGGCAGGTGCAAAAATGGACCGGTTCGAAAGTTGCATTGATTGAATTAATTTATGCGCTACACGCCGAAGGCGTTTTCAATAATGGAATGACTGACTTAAAAGAAACTGCGAAGTTCTTTGAGGAAACGTTTGATATTGACTTGGGGCAATTTCACAGAACGTTTTTTGAAATGCGCGCGCGGAAGAGTGAGCGGACTAAGTTTTTAAATTCTTTGAGGGAAACTTTGGTTAGGAGAATGGATGAGGTGGATGAATGAAATAAAATTCTATTTTGGAAAAAGCCAGTAAGGCAAGTTGTTTTTTGTTATTTCTCGGAGTCTTCTGTCGATGGGACTCAAGCCTTGGGTTAGAAGGTAATAAATATCACTTAATAAAATTTTACTTTCAAAGATGTAGCTATGAGAGTTTTGACTTAGAATATTAGATGCTTCAACTGTGTCAACATTTTTATCTAAAAACATTTCGTCACCAATTTGTCCCAACCTCAATCTTTTTCGCCTTACGAAGCTTGAAGCATTTAGCGCCTTATCATGGTCTGAAGCATAAATGGTTCTTCTCTGTCCAATCATTTTAAATTCCGGGAGTATTGTATTGCGAAACTCTTCTTGATCAATGTCAGGTGCTCCTAGAATGAGTTGTTGAATTTTTATAAGTTCCTTTACGTAAAGAGGGTTACGTCTGAGTAAGTTTAATGAAAGTGTAAGTACTAAACTACCCATGCTATGAGCGACAATGTGTAAATGCTCTAGGTCAGTCTTTGTCAATATCTGTTGTAAAAATAATTCAAACTCGGGGGCGCTACTTCGGGCTTTAGCTTCATCAGATAAATAATCTGGAAGTTTTCCGGAAGAAGGCCAACTAAAGAACCCAGCGTAACCATCAAAAGGTAAGTCCCAAGCAAGTTGGGCGGTTCTACGCGCAGCATCCTCAAAGCTTGTGTTGTAACCATGGACAAAAAGGAGTGCATTTTTTTTTGGAAATCCTGAAATATGTTTTTTAAATTCCTTAAGAAATGTCGTATCATCTAAGGCTTCAACACTTTTAATTATAACATGTTCATTTTCATCTTCTGGTAAACTCCACAAAATAATTTTACCAGGTCTTTCAAGCTCACCTTGAATATGCCCCATAGGTATTTGAACTTCACAATGTCCATATTGAAGCTCATTTCCGCTATTTGAACCATATGATTGTATGTTGCCTTTCTTTTGAAGGACTTCGCGATTAGTAGCGTAAAATATTTTGATTTTACCGCCTTTATCTTCTTTTGCAGGTAAAATGTAATTTAACTTTTCGATTTCATGAGATGCGCTATGACTTTCGTAAGATTGAAAACCTAAATCATCCTTAAAACCATGTAAGTTTTCATAGATTCGTGTGATTGAATTTCCAAATTGACGTTCTATGTTAGAGAGATCAACTGATTTCAGTTGTTGTATCTCATTGCTTTCATGAAAAATTTTTCTATTTACTTCTCCAAAATCACTTTCTCGAGCCCATTGAATAGTTAAAATTACTTCATTCCCATCTAAAATATTTTTATTCTCTATAAATCCTAATTTTTTAATTGTTTGATTTTCAACTCCTAATATTCTATCATGCTTTCGTATTTTGGAGGTATTTCGAACAGCTGCTACTAAGTTTCTAATCTCACCATTTTCCTGCTCCGGGTGAGCCTTTGCAACCTCAATTGTCAAATTGCTCATATTTTCATGGATGCTTCCATGAATTTCCGACCAATCAAATTTGACCGTACTGAAATTATTGTCTTGCTCTTTCCAACTTCTATGACTGGAGTTATTTAATTGAATAGCATAATACTTTCCTGAAAAATATTCGTTTTTTACTAAGGAGGACTCGTTCATAAAATAGTTTCTTAAAAGTCAAATTTATTTAAAAAAAGTCTAATAAGTCCGCTATTGAAATGAATTATTAAGCTTGTTTTACATTATAGCTTTTTTGAGCGAATTTCTGTTTTAAAATTGCCATATCATCACTAACTTTTTTGTCTAAAATTTTTGCGTAGTGCTGTGTAGTCTTGATGTTTTTATGACCAAGCATCTTGCTTACGCTTTCAATTGGAACGCCATTTGTCAATGTTACTGTTGTGGCAAATGTATGCCGCGCAATATGAAAAGTCAACTCTTTATCGATTTTGCAAACTCCAGCAATTTCTTTTAGATACGCGTTCGAGCCGAACCAAAAATAGTTACGCATGGACCAAGGAAATGTAATTTTCTAAATGCTCTTATAAAATTAATTTGAACCCTAAATGTGAACATTAGCTCTTTAAATCTCGATAGCGGACCTCGAAAGAATAAAGATTCATTCGTAACTAATTTATTACCATTCATTTTTAATACCTTTTAAAAACTTAAACTTCTAATTTGATTTTTTATAACTCCAAACCGCCATGCCGTTTACAAATACTGCAAATCCGGTAACAATTAATAGGTTTGGCAATACTTCATAAAATCCGGATCCTTTTAGTAGAACCATTCTTATGAACTCTACAAAGTATCGAATAGGGTTTAACAATGTTAAGCTTTGCGCCCATTTTGGCATACTTTCGATAGGTGTAAATAAACCACTCATTAATATGAAAATCACCATAAAGAACCACGCAATAAACATTGCTTGTTGTTGGGTTTCGGTATGATTAGATATGTATAGTCCGAATCCTAAAATTAATAGTAAATACACTGATGTGAAACCATAAACAAGGAAAATATTACCTAGCATGGGAACATTAAAAACAACTTTAGCTATAAGCAAACCAACAGTCAAAATCACTAAGCCAAGTACCCAAAATGGAAATAATTTTCCAACTATAAACTGATATTTTTTTATTGGTGTTACATTAATTTGCTCCAATGTACCTAACTCTTTTTCTCTAACTATATTCATTGATGACAGAAATAAAGTAAGCATAGTAACCAATAAAACCAAGATACCTGGAACCATAAAGGTTTTGTAGTTTAAGGTTTTGTTGTACCAAAAAGACGGTATAACTATAATATTTTGAGGTATTTCTTTGTTTCCTGAAAAATAGTTGGACTGCATTTGAATATTTTGATTGTATGTATTTATGATTTGTGTTACATATACATTTTCAACACCTGCTGTTGCAGCATCTATAGCATTAATACTTACTGAAATACTTGTTTTTTGGTCTTTTTGAAGGTCACGATTGAAGTGAATTGGAATATTTACAATAATGTCGGTTTTTCCTTTTTGCATTTCTTGGATAGCTTCTTTTTCAGAAAAATAGGGTTCTGTAACTTTAAAATAGGTTGAGGATTTAAACGAATTTATTAAATCTCTTGATTCCCGACTTTGGTCATTGTCAACAAAGGTTATTGCAATATTTTTAACATCGAATGTAGCTGCATTTGACAAGATTAATAATTGCAAAATGGGTAATATAAATATAAGTTGAAGCATGCTTTTATCTCTAAAAATTTGCTTGAATTCTTTTTGTATGATGAATAATATTGTTTTCATTGTGTGATTTTTAGCCCTGATTGCAGTGGAAATCCTTTTCTTTTTTTCTTTAAAAAAGAAAAGATTGGAGCGGAAAGCAGGAAATAGCTCCTAAAAATTATTCTAATCTAATTTTATATTTTTTGATGCTCAATGTTATAAAAAATACGGTCATCCCAATTAATATAAGGGTTTCTTTCCAAATATATTGAATTCCGACTCCCTTGAGCATAATGGCTTTTACAATAATAATGAACCATTTTGCAGGTATGATGTTACTGATTACTTGCATGGGTAAAGGCATACTATTTATAGGAAATATGAATCCTGATAGAATAATTACTGGTAGCATCAAACCCATTAATGATAACATCATTGCGGTTTGTTGAGAATTAGAAACGGTAGAAATTAATATCCCCAATGAAAGAGCAGAAATGATAAATAATATACTTTCAAAAGCTAACAAAAAGATGCTTCCATTTATAGGCATTTTGAACACAAAATAGCCTAATGTTAATATTACGATTGCATTGATAATGGAAAGAAAAATATAAGGAAATACTTTTCCAATAATTACTTGAAATGGTTTTAATGGAGAAACTAAAAGAATTTCCATAGTGCCTAATTCTTTTTCTCGTGTGATAGAAATAGAGGTCATCATAGCTGAAACAAGCATTAGAATAACGGTCATTACACCTGGAACAAAATTAAAAACACTTTTGAGTTCAGGATTATAAAACATTCTCGATTGTACTTCAACCTTTACCGGATTACTATTGGATTGTTTTTTTTGCGATTGATAATTTTGTATAATTGCTGAGGTATAATTTGCTATTGTGTTGGCAACATTAGGTTCGGTCGCATCGGTAATTGCTTGAACTACTGCTACTTTTTTGGTTTCTAGATTTTTACTAAAATTTGGTTCGAAAATAAGAACTGCCTTGATTTTTCCTTTTTTAAATTCTGATTCTATGTCGCTTTCTTTTTCAATTTGGTTTTCAACATTAAAATAAGGTGATGCTTTTATTTTATAGATAATTTTTTGTGTTTCTATATCATTTGATTGGTCTAAAATGGCAATGTCAACATTGTTAATTTCATTTGTTATGGCAAAACCAAACAATAAAATTTGGGCAATCGGCATACCAAACAGAATAAACAAAGAACGTTTATCTCTGAAAATATGGTAGAATTCTTTTTTTACAAATCCGATAAATCTTTTCATTTGTTTTTTGTTTCTAGTTTAAGTTTCAAGTGTTGTAGTGATTTATTATTCTATATTCCTTGCTAATTTTAAAAAAACATCATTCATAGAATCTACTTTGAATTGTAGTTTTAAATTTTTTGGAGTGTCTAAAGCTTCAATAGAGCCGTCAACCATAATAGAAACACGGTCACAATATTCTGCTTCATCCATGTAATGTGTGGTTACAAAAATGGTAGTACCTTTATAAGCTTGTGTATAAATCATTTCCCAAAATTGTCTTCGGGTTATTGGGTCAACGCCTCCTGTTGGCTCATCGAGAAAAACAATTTTTGGCTCGTGCAGTAATGCAACTGAAAACGACAATTTTTGTTTCCAACCCAATGGTAACGATCCCACTAAATTATTGACCACATCTTGAAGCTGTAATTCTTCGACTAATTGGGCTATTTTTTGTTTAATTTGAATTCTTGATAATCCATAAATTCCACCAAAAAAAGTAATGTTTTCTTTTATCGTTAAATCATCGTACATAGAGAATTTTTGGCTCATATATCCTATACTTTTTTTAACCATTTCGGCTTGTGTATGTACATCAAAACCAGCCACATTGGCTTCTCCAGAAGTGGGATTTGAAATTCCAATCAACATTTTCATTGCCGTTGTTTTTCCTGCTCCATTGGCTCCTAGAAACCCAAAAATTTCTCCTTTATACACATCAAAAGAAATACCTTTGACAGCCGTGAAGTTGCCAAATTGTTTGGTTAGGTTTTGTACAGATATAATTTTTTCTTTGTCCATTTTTTTATTTATAAGTCCATAAAAACATCTTCAATCGTTATTATTGCGGGTTTAATAACGATATCCGCATGATTTTTATTTTTTAAATAATCGTGTAAATCATTTGGATTAAAATCTGCTTTTTTATCAATGTAATGAATGAATTCGCCAAACGCATAAACACTGTATTGATTGGGATAATTTTTCAAGTCGTGAATCAAACCATGTGTGTTTTTTGCTCGTACATCATAAATTACTTTTTCGTAGTTGTTAATGATATTTTCAGGTGTTTCTATTTTTAAAATTTTGCCTTTTTGAATTAATGCAATTCTATCGCAAAGCGAAGCTTCGTCCATATAAGGAGTTGAAACCAAAATGGTAATGCCTTTTTTTTGCAATCGTTTGAGCATAATCCAAAATTCTTTTCGGGAAACGGGATCCACTCCAGTGGTAGGTTCGTCAAGAAATAATACTTTTGGCGCATGAATTAACGCACAACACAAAGCTAATTTTTGTTTCATTCCGCCAGAAAGCGCTCCAGCTCTTCTTGTTTTGAAAGGCTCAATTTGAACGTAAATGTCTTTGATTAAATCATAATTTTCTTCGATGGTGGTTCCGAAAATAGTGGCAAAAAACTCCAAATTTTCTTCTACGGTTAAATCCTGATACAATGAGAATTTACCAGGCATATATCCCACAGAATTTCTAATTTCTTTAATGCCTTTGATTACATCAAAACCTGCCACTTCTGCGCTACCTTCGTTGGCTACTAAAAGTGTTGTCAGTATTCTGAAAATAGTTGTTTTTCCGGCACCATCTGGACCAATTAGGCCAAATAATTCCCCGTCATTTACATTAAAAGTAATGTTTTCAACTGCTTTTATGTTTTTGTAAGATTTTGATATGTTGTTTACTGCAATACTCATTATTTTATCAATAAGAAATTACTTTCGTCAATTGCTTTTACAGCGTGTTTAACATTTTCTTCGATCATTACATAAGTGCCTGAATTGAGATTAATGACTGTTCCTTTTTCATCTGTAAAAACAGCATTTCCCGAAATGCAAACTAACAATGCAGGTATTTTTGAAACGTGTTCTTTAAGTATTTCACCTTTTGCTATTTGCAATGAAATTACTTTAGCGTCTTTTGGTTCAAATAATAATTGTGTTTGAACGGGTTTATTTTCGGTATGTAAGTTTTTTAAAATCATTGGAAAAATTGATTAAATGTTTTAAACGAATTTTGAATTTCTGTAAACTGATTTGCTGATTTTTCTTTAGAAAACGAATCGACTAATTCTATATAAGGAACTAACCATTTGTGAAGTTCGTCATGAGCTTGTCCTTTCATGGTACAATTTGATGTTAGTATATCAATATTTGTCTTTAATTTATCAGCTAATAATGAATAATTAGTGTTTTTTTCTTGGTCAAAATGGACTACATCTTTTTCCATATTACGAATGTGTATCATCATATTATCATCTACCTTCCATTTTTCACCATTGTTTAATTGAATTGTTTCGCTTTGAGAATGTTGGTGTTCTTCAGTTTTAATTTCAGTAGCTTTTTCTTCTTTCGATTTCGTATTACAAGAGAAAAGGAGTAATATAACTGTGGCTAAAAAGGCAATTTTTATTTTTAACATTTCTTGTAATTTTTTTAATTATTATTTAAACCACATTTCTGCCGGCATTCCGATTTTTAGACTGCCATCATTTTTTACTTTTACCTTTACGGCATAAACGAGATTTACTCGTTCTTCTTTTGTTTGAATAATTTTAGGAGTAAACTCTGCCGAAGATGCAATCCATGAAATGTTTCCTTGATATGATTTCATATCTTTTTCAGCATCAATTTTTACCGATACATTTTGTCCAACTTTTATTTTTGACAACTGTGTTTCGCTTACATAGATTCGTAAAGTCATTTCAGAAATATCAGCTACCTTGTATAGTGGTTTTCCAAATGCTGTTATTTCGCCTGGTTCAGCATACTTAGTTAAAACAGTTCCATTAATAGGATTAATAATTTTACTTTTTGCTATTTGATCATTGATTCTAGCAATTTGTACATCTATCGATTTTAAGTCATTTAAAATAGGTGCATTTTGAGTTCCGACACTTTTTATTTGCTCTTCGATAACTTTTACCTTTCCTTCAATTTCATCTACTTGTCGTTTAGTTGCAGCATTTTCAGCATACATATTACGGATTCGGTTTTTCTCTAATTTAGCTGTTTTTAATTGTTCATTTAAGACGCTTTTTTGTGATATTATATTTGCGGATTTTGACGACACGGTGCTTTTAGAGGCAATTAATTGTTGTTTCGCAAAATGTAATTGTAATGTATCAACTAATCCTACTTGTAATTGAGATTTTAATTCATCTCCTTCTTCGACTTTTAAAAACTCTATTTTACCGTTAGCTTCTGAAGAAATAGTTATTTCAGTTGCTTCAAAATTCCCATAACCGTCAGCTTTGTCGTTATTTTTGTTACAAGAAATTAACCCTATCGTTGCTAAAATTATAATGCTTATTTTTTTCATTTTTTTTAAATTTTTCGGATCCTATTTTATTTTCCCTTAATTATTTCGTAATTTGATTTAGCCGCTGTTAATTGAACTTCATGCGTTTTCAAAATATTTTTTGCTTCAAATAAATTGGTTAATTCTATAAGATATTCAGACGATGTTATAACACCATTTTTCAATTGAACATCTGAGGATTTAATAATTTTTTCACGTATTTGAATTATTTCGGCATCAGAAAGTAGCAGTTGTTCTATTTTTTTAATTTCATAATCTTGCTCTTCTAATTGTATTTTGTTATTTAATTCAAATGTTTCTTTCTCAGATGTCACTATTTCTTTTGATATATCTAATGCTTTTTTATCTGTTTTTGTTTTACCCCAATCAAAAATATTCCAATTAGCTTTTACCCCAACAACATAGAATGTTTGAAAAGAATTGTCTAACATGTTTAATCCTGGATTACCATAACCCGCCTGACCAAAAGCATTTATTTTTGGAAGATTTGATTTAGATAAAACATTTTTTGAGAACTCTAATTGCTGATTTTGTAAATCATAAAAAGCAATTTCGGGTCTTATTAAATTAGTGCTATTTGTATATGATAATGGTTGTATTAAAGTTGTTTCGGTATCAATTTTTGAAAAAGTTAATTCTGAAAGGTTATTTAATAATTTGATGTTTTCAAATTTAATTTCTGTTAATTGCTGGTTTATTTTAATAATTTCTGCTTCTAAAACCTGTTCTGATGATGGAAGAATTGCTCCAAATTTGACTCCCGATTTCACTTCCTTAACTTTGGAATTTAATAACTCTTTTTTTGAAGATAGTAGTGCTTTTTTTTCTTGAAGTAACAAAACAGAAAAGAAATATTGATTGATTCGAGTTTTTATCTGATATAAACTAACTTCGATTAGTTGTTGTTGTGTTTTGGTTTGCGCTTCTTTTAATTTAGTATTTGCATCAATTATTCCACCATTGTATAATAATTGATTTACATCTAAAGTTGCTCTATATTGATCTTTTTTTAAAGATTGAACTCCTGGCAGAGAAGTAGGTAAACCTATCACTTCAGATTGATAAGTTGCTTGTGCGTTTACATCGATTTTTGGTAACTTTCCTTTGCTTAATGCTTCAATTTCATAGCTTGATTTTTGTTCTATTAATCCTGTTTGTTTTGATAAAGGATAATTTTTAGTGGCTAATGTGTAACAATCTTCCAAGGTTAAAGTCTGTTGAGCATTTGTATATATTGATAAAAGCAATAATATCAGTATGATTAACTTAGTTTTCATAATTTATATTTTTATTGAATTGATGATAAACTCAGCCACTTCAGTTTTTCTATTTTCTAGTATTTTATTGTAGCTTTCTTTATCCACATTAACAAGGGTCATTAATAGAGGTTCTCCAATAAAAGGAAAAATATTTAAAGAGATAATATTGATAAATAACTGTTCCGCTTCAATTGGTTTAATAATTCCTTGAATTATAGCATCACTTACTTGAAGTTTAAATTTTTCAATGGAAGGAAATTTTTTTTCAGAGCGAAGCTTTTTAACAAATTCTGGGTTTTTATTTAATTCTTGTATTACAAAGTTTGGCAAATAGGGATGTTTGATTACAAACGAAACATAATTTTCAGTGAACTTTCGTATTTTTTCAAATAAGTCACTATCATCATTTAGCACTTTATTTAATTGTGGTGCTAAAAGCGAAAAAGCACTTTTGAAAACAGCTTCAAATAATAATTGTTTGCTTCTATAATAATAATGCAATAATGCTTTATTAATTTTTGCTTTATCTGCTATTTCTTGCATTCTTGCCCCTGCCATTCCTTTTTGCTGAAAGATTTCTTTTGCAGCTATTAATATTTCATTTTCAGTATTTTCAGTTTTAATTTTATCCATATTGTTTAATTATATAGTTTAACTATTTGGTTAACAAAATTACTAAAAGAAAATTACTAAAATGGTGTTTATGCTTTTTTTAACAAATAATAAAATCTTAATAGCTTTAAATAGCCTTGATTACTAGAAATTTTTAGCTTGCGACAGAAGATTTTTTCAATATATTATTGTCTAAAATTGAAAATTTATCTTTTAAAATCTTCATATCATCACTCACTTTTCTATCCAAAACTTTAGCATAATGCTGTGTAGTTCTTAAATTTTTATGCCCAAGCATTTTGCTCACGCTTTCAATAGGAACACCATTGGTAAGTGTCACAGTAGTGGCAAATGTATGTCGAGCAATGTGAAAGGTTAATTCTTTTTCAATTTCACAAACTCCTGCTATTTCTTTTAAATAGGCATTCATCTTTTGGTTGGATAGGATAGGTAGTAGCTTATCTTCATTTACACACTGTGGATGATTTTCGTATTTATCGATTATCAATTGTGTTACAGGAAGGATTGGAATTTTGGAAGCACTTTCAGTTTTTTGCCTATGTGTGAATATCCATTTCTCGCCATCTATTCCATAGCTTATATGCGATTTTGTTAAGTTTTTGACATCTATGTATGCCAAACCAGTAAAGCAGCTAAAAAGAAAGATATCACGAACTAGTGAAAGTCTTTCTGTTTTGAAATCTTTTTCAATTATTGATTGGATTTCTGCTTCAGCTAGATAAACTCTCTCAACTTCTTTGATTTTTGATTTATAATTAGCAAATGGGTTCTTATCTATCCAGTCATTGTCCAAACAAAGCTTGATTATTTTATTGAAGTTTTTAAGATATTTGACCGCTGTATTATTAGCACAGTTTCTAACGCTTCGTAAATAGAATTCGTAGTCACAAACAAATGCATTGTCTATTTTTGTGATGTCGATATCTGATATTTGATATTTCCATTGCAGAAACTCTTCCGTATGCTTTAATGATGTTTTGTAACGTTCCAATGTTCCTGGAGCATATTCTTTGCCTACCAATTCTTTAATTTTATTGTTATGATCCTGGAATATCGGTATCAACATTCTTTTGCGGTCATTGGCTCCGAAAATTTCGTTTTTCAAATTTTCAGATGTTACTTCCATATCTTTTTTAAACAAGCGCTTTTCAGCGTCTAAAACTTTTGTTTTTAAATAATCAAGATATTCATTTATTGTACGGGCTTCTTTAGTGCCGCCCTTCACTTTAGACCCTTCGCTAGACCAGTTGTCAGGAGACACACTTTTATTGGCACTAAATTCAAATCTTTTGGCATCGATTGTAACCCTAACATAAATAGGGCAAACTCCATTACTGTTGACTTTTGCTCTCTTAATATAAAAGAGAATTGAAACGGGTGAATTCATAAGTGGTAACCTTTAGTTATTATTAAATTTAAAATTTTCAATAATGACAAACAAGATGTTCACTATTTGAATAGGTTAGTGAACAGGTTGCCGGATTGGTGAGAAGATTTCTGCGAGGAGTCACTTAATTTTGAAAAAGCAAGTGACTCCTTTTAGGACACCTAAGGTTTGATATTTTATGAATAATTTGATATTCTGTAAAAGAAAAAACCCCACTAAATCCTTGAATTTAGTGAGGTTTATTTCATTTTGCTTTTCAGCTAGCGGAGAAAGAGGGACTACAACAACTGTTCATGTTTAATCTTGCTTACTCAATGAATTTTTACAAACCCTTGTAAATACTGTTAAATTTACAATTTTAACAGCACAGATGAGAGCAAATAAAATCAAACAAACATAAAGGTTGTTGTCTTATTGTTGTCTAAGTTATTTTAATTACTATATTTGTTATATATTAAATTACAGTACCAATGGCGACAATCAAATTTATGTTGCAAAGCGAAAGCAACAACGCTCCGATTTATCTCAGACTATCAGTCGGAAAGGGCAATACTCCAAAACGTAAGACGAGAGAGTTCATCGATGCCAAATCATGGAGCAAGGCAAAAGGCTATCCGAACGACAAGGAAGTCGAAGGCAAAAACCTAAAATCAAAGCTCATCGACCTTGAATCATACGTACAGAAGCAATTAAACGCTGATGATGCCAAAGGGCTGACAATTGATGGCAACTGGTTAGAGAAAACGATTGACAAGTTCCACGACCGCATCGAACCTGATAGTTTGGATTACTTGATTCCATACGGCGAACACTTTTTGAAACGTTTACCATATCAAACTACTTCGAAGGGAAAGAAAGGTGTAGATGCTTCAACCATTACAAAATATAAAACGATTGTCGAAAAGCTTAGAGGATTTCAAGAGCACATGAATAAAACGTATTTGGTACGTGATGTAAATATGACATTCCATGCTGAGTTTCTCGAGTATCTTGAAACTGTTGAAAGTATTAGTGATAATACAGCCGGGCGTTATTTGGCCTTTGTAAAAACTATCGTTTTAAACGCACAAAAGAACGGAATCACAATCAGCCCTCAAATTGCCGACTTCAAGGGATTTTCCATAAAAGTTCCAATTGTGACGCTGACCTTTAAAGAAATCGAGCAAGTCAAAGCGGCTGTTTACAAAGACGAGAAAATGGATATTGCACGCGATTGGCTCGTGATGTCTTGCTTTCTCGGACAGCGTGCGAGTGACCTTTTCAGGATGAATAAACAGATGGTTGAAAAGCATCACGGATACCGATTTATTTCTCTAACACAACAGAAAACACAAAAAGCGGTGCAGATACCAATCCACGAAGAAGTGGATATTATTCTCAAAAAGTATAGCGGTCAATTCCCGCCGCTTTTCGCTAAAAATCTTGGCAGCAACAGCGCAATGTATGACCGACTTTTGAAAGATGTGTGCGCAATAGCAAAAATCAATACCATCACAGAAGGAAACCTCACCGATCCCAAAACCAAGAAATATGGTAAAGGAAACTATCCAAAGTGGATGTTGGTTTCGTCACACATTGGACGAAGAAGCTTTGCCACAAACTTTTATGCTAAAAACGAATATCCAACCCCACTACTGATGGCGGTTACTGGACATTCGACAGAAACAATGTTTTTGGAGTATATCGGTAAAAAACCTATGGATTATGCGATTCAGTTGGCGGAGATTTGGGCGGCAAAGTCTGAAAAAAAATGTACAACTCAATTGCTGACACTTAAAGCAGTTTAGTAATAAAATATTTTTATTTTCAAAGCCCTTCATGGGCTTTTTTTTATTAGAAAAATATGTGACATGACAGATTTTAAAATTGTTGTTATCTTGCCATCCAAGCAACAGCTATGAAAGGCATCCGCATGTTTGAGTGTTTTGGATTAAATGCCGAGAAAAAAAGAGTCATTCACAGTTAAAGAACCTCAGCCTAATAATTGAGATTGACACCGACACCTAATCCCATATCACTATCATAATGTGTTGTTACTCCAAAATTGCGTTTTATGATATATCTCAGTCCTGCCATATACTCTTTGTCAGTGTTCCACATCAAATCCATTCGTAGCCTTTTTGAAACCGGAATATCCATCCTTTCAAACTGAAGCCTAAAATTGCCATCAGTAAATACCTCAGCTTGTGCTTTTATAAGCATTGGCAAAGTATATTCTAATCCGGCACTAAAAACAGACCTTTCATCCTTAGTACTTGTTTGCCCGAAAAGGTTTTCTTCCATTTCATCTTCATCCATTTTTCTGTATCTCCAGTCAAATCCAATAAACGGCATAATCCATTGCATTTTGTCAACATACCTTCCAATATGGGTTTCGGTTTCATAACCATGCATTTCATTATATCCTAATCTCCATTCAGTCCCAATGCTCCAGCGCGTATTACTAAACATTGCTTCACCATCGTTTCCATTTGAAGCAAAATCATTTTCTGCCATAAAATGAAATTTCCTGTCATCAGCAAACAGCCTTCTTTGCGCCAATTTTGGATTGGGTATCTCAGGATTTGGAGGTGAGTTTTCATAGGAGAAAATCCTTCCCATTCCTGCCATCATATGATAAAGGATATGGCAATGAAAAAACCAATCGCCGCTTTCAGTTGCCGCAAATTCTAAAACATCAGTTTCCATTGGCATAATGTCAATAATGTTTTTCATTGGAGCATATTCACCTTGACCATTTACTACCCTAAAATCGTGACCGTGTAAATGCATTGGGTGTCTCATCATAGAATTGTTATGGATTACCAATCGGATGATTTCGCCTTTTTTGATAAGGATTTTATCTGTTTCGGAAACGACTTTGTTATTTAAGCTCCAAACGTAGCGGTTCATGTTTCCGGTAAGTTCAAATTTAAATTCTTTCACTGGTGCATCTTTTGGCAATGCTGTATTTACCGGAGATTTTAACATGGCATAATTTAATGTAGTAATATCAGAAAGACCATTACTATCGTATTGATTTTCCATCTTATGTTCAGCATGATTCATGGGAGCATCAGATTTTGATTTATCATCCATTTTCATTTCTTCCATTTTACCATTTCCTTTCATTACTCCACCTGTAATTTCAGGATACATCACCACATTCATGTCCATTTGATTGTAAGACATATTCATTCCCATGTCATCTAAATCGCCATTCATTTTCATCATGTCGTTCATCATTTTCATGCCGTCAAAATATTTTAACTTTGGTAAAGGAGAAGTAAGTTGTTTGATGCCATCACCTAAATACAATGATGCAGATTTAGTCCTATCTTCAGAGGTCGCTAAAAATTCAAAAGCGGTTTTATCAGCAGGAATTGTTACAATTATATCATAAGTTTCCGAAACAGCAATAATCAGTCTGTCAACCTCAACAGGTTCAACATCATTACCATCAGTGGCAACAACAGTTATTTTGCCTCCGGCATAAGTGAGCCAAAAATAAGTTGAAGCACCACCATTGGCAATTCGCAAACGTACCTTATCACCTCCTTTGAATTGGGATAGTTGGCTTTCGTTTTTTCCATTAATTAGAAGCTTATTATAATAAACATCACTCACATCCATAGCATTCATGCGCTTCCATTCATTGGTAACTTTGGTTTTGAAATGTCCCTGCTGAATAGCTTCCAAATAACTTTGTGTTGTGCCTTTCTGAATGGCAAACCAATCTGAAGCATTATGCAGCATCCGATGTACATTTTTAGGGTTTAAATCTGTCCATTCACTTAAAACTATTGGATTAGTAGGCAAATCATCAATTCCTTTCCTAAAAGTTGGGTCTTCATTTCTTTTATTCATTACAAAGCTTCCATACATACCAATTTGCTCTTGCAATTCAGTATGGCTATGATACCAATGCGTTCCATGTTGTATTATTGGAAATTTATAAAGGTGTGTAGTATGTGGTTTTATCGGCATTTGGGTAAGGTTTGGAACGCCATCATATTGATTGGGCAAAAACAAACCGTGCCAGTGTAATGAAGTATCTTCATCTAATTCATTGTGAACGTAAATTTCGGCAGTGTCTCCTTCAGTAAATGTGAGTGTAGGCATGGGGATTTGCCCGTTTACAGCAATAGCCCGTTTTGGCTTATCTCCAAAAGTTACAATGGTATCACGCACATATAAATCGTATCGAACTGTTTTTGGCGGTTCGTTTTTTAGCACGTTGATAGTTGGTGCAGTTTCTACATTTACCTGTTTTTTTGGAGTGACAACCTCAACATTGCTATTAACTTCTTTCTTTGGTGGTGTTTTAGGCTGTTGGACAACTGCTTTTTTCTTTACTGTTTTAGTTTTTTCTTTTACTAAAGCCATTCCACATTTTGGGCATTTTCCCGGCTTTGGTGAATGGATTTCGGGATGCATAACACAGGTATAGAATGTTTGCTGTGTTTCGTTTTTGACTTGAGCATCAGCGAAAGAAAATATAGATAGAACAAATACAAGTAAGACTATTTTTTTCATTTAATTAAAGTTTTAAATTTCGTAATCGTAATGCGTTTATTATTACAGAGACTGAACTGAATGACATTGCTAAAGCGGCAATCATTGGAGATAGTAAAATTCCAAAAAACGGATATAAAACCCCTGCTGCAATAGGCACTCCTAACACATTATAGAAAAAGGCAAAAAATAAATTTTGCTTAATGTTTTTCATAACGGCATGACTTAAATTCTTGGCTTTTACGATGCCTTGTAAATCGCCTTTTACTAAAGTTATCTTGGCACTTTCGATGGCTACATCGGTTCCTGTTCCCATTGCAATTCCAATGTTGGCTTGTGCTAATGCCGGAGCATCATTTATACCATCGCCTGCCATCGCCACAATTTTACCTTCGGCTTGTAATTTTTTAATTTCTTTTAGCTTATCTTCAGGTAAGCATCCTGCTTTATATGACGTTAGTCCCAATTCATCAGCAACAGCTTTGGCGGTATTTTCATTATCTCCGGTTAGCATAATTACTTCAACCCCTTGGCGCATCAATTCTTTAATGGCTGCTGCGCTTGATTCTTTAATAGCATCGGAAATTGACACAAAACCTACAGCAACGCCATCAACGGCAATGTATGAAACTGTTTTTCCCAGTTTTTGTTCGGCAATAATTCTGTTTTCTAAATCGTCAGCAATTGTTGCTTTTACCTGTTCCATTAGTTTTTTATTTCCTAATGCTATTTTTTTATTGGTAACAGTTCCCGTAACTCCTTTGCCTGCAATGGCTTCAAAATCTTTTACTTTGATTAATGAAACTGTTTTTGATTTGGCATAATTGACTACTGCCTGTGCTAATGGATGTTCGCTGTATTGGTTTAAAGAAGCAATACTTTGGAGTAAATCATTATCGTTGTTATTGGCAGCATATATTTTTTCGACAGATGGTTTTCCTTGGGTGATGGTTCCTGTTTTATCGGTAATTAAAACATTAACCTTATTCATGTTTTCCAGCGCTTCGGCATTCTTTATCAAGACTCCTGATTGCGCGCCCTTACCAACGCCAACCATTACGGACATAGGCGTTGCAAGACCCAAAGCACAAGGGCAAGCAATAATCAAAACGGCAATGGCATTTATAAAGCCATATACCAATGCCGGTTCGGGACCAAACTTTGCCCAAACGAAAAAGGTAATTACAGAAATGATGACTACAATTGGCACAAAATATTTGGAAATACTATCGGCTAATTTTTGAATTGGTGCTCGTGAACGGGAAGCATCATTTACCATTTGCACAATTTGGGAAAGCAAGGTTTCTGAACCTACTTTTTCGGCAACCATTATAAATGATTTGTTACCATTGATTGTTCCTGCAATTACGGGATCATCTTTCTTTTTGTCTACCGGTATTGGTTCGCCGGTAATCATAGCCTCATCAATACTGCTTTCGCCATCGGTTATTTTTCCGTCAACCGGAATTTTGTCTCCGGGTTTTACCCGTAATAAGTCACCTTTTTTTATATCGTTTATTGAAATTACTTTATCACCTCCGTCAATCACCAAAGTAGCTTCGGTTGGTGCCAGTTTTAATAATTCCTTGATAGCTCCGCTGGTTTGACTGTGTGCCCTGGCTTCGAGTAATTGTCCCAATAAGACCAAAGTCAGAATAACGGTTGTCGCTTCGAAGTATAATAGTACTGTACCGTGTTCGGTTTTGAATTCACTCGGAAAAATATCAGGGAAAAACATTCCGACTAAACTAAATAGAAACGCTACACCTGTTCCAATTCCGATAAGGGTAAACATATTCAAGTTCCAAGTGAGTATTGATTTCCACGCACGGACAAAGAATATCCAACAAGCATAGAAAACTACAGGAAGTGAAAGCAGTAATTGTACCCAATTCCATTTTGAGGCATCCATTAATTTCAATAAAGGATTGTTGTGTGCCATTTCTATCATGGCAATGGCGAAAACAGGAACAGTAAAGACTACTGCTATTTTCATTTTCTTCACCAAATCTTTATAAGTCTTTTGGTCTTCGGTATCACTTGGATTCATAGGCACTAAATCCATTCCGCAAATAGGACATGAACCCGGACTTTCACTAATTACTTCGGGGTGCATCGGACAAGTATATAGGGCTTTACTAACGGTCAAATCAGGAGCTTTAACTAAGTCCATGCCACAAACAGGACAGTCGCCCGGCTTGTCATAAACTTTTTCTCCTTCGCAATGCATTGGACAATAGTATTTACCATTGGCATTAGCGGGGACTTTGATTTCTTTTTTATCGCTATGGGAATGCGCAGCGCAACAAGATTTTTCAGTAACTCCATCCGTTGCTGCTTGTTGTGGAATTTTACCATTGCTCATTTCTATGGTATATTTTCCAACGGCTGTTAATGCTTGTTGCAATTGCTCTGTTGGAATATGTTTTTCCATCGTTATTGTTGCTATTGGCGGATTTAATGAAACCTTAGCTTCAACGCCATCAATAGTATTCAATGTTTTTTCGACTTTGGTGCGACAACCATCACAAGTCATTCCGGTAATGTTATAGGTATGTATCATCTTTTTGTTATTTTAATACAAATTTCCAGTTTAACAGTTTTTTGGACTTGCACAATTTTGGGTTTGATTTGCAAGATTTATAAATCTTCTATTTGCTTTCTTTTGATCGATTTTAAATTCTTAAAGTAGGTTGGTGAAAAGCCAGTTGCTTTTTTGAATTGGTTACTCAAATGGGAAACGCTACTATAATTTAAAGAATAGGCAATCTCACTTAATGAGAGTTCATCATAAATGATTAACTCTTTTATTTTCTCAACTTTTTGATTGATAAAATACTTCTCAATAGTTGTGTTTTCTACTTCTGAAAATAAATTGCTTAAAGTATTGTAATCCTGATGCAGTTGTTGTGCAAGATAATCGGATAAATTACTTTTCAAATCGTTGTTTTTGTTCTGAACCAAATCAATGATGAGTGTTTTAATCCTATCGATAGTTTTACTTTTCTTATCATCAATTAAATCAAAGCCAATAGCACGAAGGTTTTTGAGCAATTCCTGTTTTTGGCTTTCCTGAATGTCATTTTCCAATTCAACTTCACCCAATTCAACTGCGATAGGGTTAATTCCCATGTTTTCAAAAACTGATCTCACTACCATTTTGCAGCGACTACAAACCATATTCTTTATATAAAGTTTCATAGTAGATTCCTTTAGCGTACATACTGTAAAACTAACCCTGCTAAGAATTTAGCAAGGTTAATTTAATTTTCAAGGTGTATTCCTTTTACTTAGTATTAGCTTCACCTTCGGTAACAGGCTCTGTCAATTTCATACCACATTTTGGGCATTCATCATTCAATTTCCCTTTAACTTCAGGATGCATTGGACAGGCATATAATTCTGCTGTTACTTTAGAATCCACTTTGGTGGTATCAATTGGAGTTGTAGCAGTATCATTACTTGTTTCCATTGGAATTTCTGTTGATTCTTCTTTATTTTTTTGGTTACATGAAACCAATACGAAAGCCATTACTATGGCTGAAAAGATTACTTTTTTCATTTTATTATTTTTTAAGTTATTTAATAGTCTCCACCGTTTTGCCACAGGTTAGCATTTGTGAACCGTAATAGGGGTTTTTAATTGAATTTTCTTTGCTTAGCCAGTTAGCACCTTTCCCATCATTTGCCATTGGGCAGAACTGATAAAAAGTTGGCGTTTCCTGTTTAGCAACTTTTATTAAATCGTAAATGCTTTTTGATAAGGTCATAAAATGGTCTCTTTGATGTCCTGCGTCTTTAGTGTCTGAAATATGTTCAGCATCCTCTTTAAGGTTTGCAACAACTTTCATCCAAACCATGTGAACATCCATTTCCAATTTTTCCATTTTGACATTATTAATTGCTGAAAGCATTTCTTTTGCTTTTTCCGATGCAGTACTGCCATCAGTTTTTACTAAAGCATCTTTTATTGCAAAATAATTATCGAAAATAGATTGAAGTTGATTTGAATCCTGCTGTACAGGCATAGAAGGAGTGTTTTCCATCACCATTTTATTTTCTTCGGTTTTAACTGGTATTTTTGCCTGACGCTCATATTGACAACATCCGGGAAGTTTCGAATAAGCTTCATTAGGAGCAAGGAATTTTTCACTGTCATAACCTGCCAATGCAATTCGTTTAAGTATCGCTTCCTGACTGGTTTGCTTCTCATCATAAGTTAAAGTAGCCATACTGGTGTCTTTATCCCAATCCACTTTGGCAATCTTATTGATGCTTCCTACTTTTTCAATTGCTGTTTCACACATACCACAATTGCCATATATTTTGACTTTTTCAGTAGTTGCATTTTTTATTTGTGCCTTGCACAAGTTGAACGATAACAATACGGTAATTGCTATCAATGTTTTTGATATTAGATTCATAGTGAAAATTTTAATTTTTGGAAATAATAATTTTGAAAGCAAACGCTTTCAATTAGCCACAACTATGGCTGTCAAGAATTGAAATTTAGCTTATTTTAGGTATAAGCCACATTGAATAGAAACCATTAGAAGTATTGGTTTCTGACATATAGAACTTTTCTTTTTTATCAAAAAAATCAAATCTGTTTAGATTAAGTTCTATTTCATTATTAAGAATAGAACTAACACTAATAGTAGAGGTAGTGCAATTTGAATGTCCGCACTTTCCACCACAACCATTATGTTTTTTGTTTTTTGCTTTACTACAACAACAATCCTTTAATGATTTTGATGAGTTTTCCTTTTTGCAAGAATGCTTTTCTGTTTTATTAGTAGAGCTACCACAAGCATAAAGACTGTTAGGCATACAGAATAAGCCAAAAAGAAGTAATAATATGAAATAGTGTTTTTTCATTGTGTTAATGCAAATTTAGTTAAAATCCTATAATCATAATCAAAAGTTCTTGTTAAAGAGTGTTTGCTATTGTTAACAATGCATCACAAATATAAGCCAAAACCTCAACTCAATGCTATATTTTCAAACTGTATTGACATTACTTCGCAGTAACTAAAATTTCATACGTTGAATTCTAACTGCATTAAGTATAGCCAATAATGCAACTCCGACATCAGCAAAAACCGCTTCCCACATAGTTGCTAAGCCACCAGCGCCAAGAATTAAAACAATCCCTTTTACTACAAATGCTAATGTGATGTTTTGCCAAACTATTTTTTTGGTTTGCTTACCGATATTGATAGCCATTGCTATTTTACTTGGTTTATCATCCTGAATCACTATATCAGCGGTTTCAATAGTGGCATCACTGCCTAAACCACCCATAGCAATACCAACATCGCTTAATGCAACCACAGGAGCATCATTAACACCATCACCAACAAAGGCAACAGTTTCATTTTTGGCTTTAATTTCCTTAACCTTGTTTACCTTATCTTCAGGCAACAAATTGCCAAAAGCGTTTGCTATGCCTAATTTATCTGCCACAAATTTAACAACGGTGCTTTTATCGCCACTTAACATTGTTGTTCTCACATTCAATGCCTTTAGTTTGTTAATGGTTTCCTGAGCATCTTTTTTGATAACATCGGCTATTGTGATATAACCAACAAACTTTTTATCATAGGCAACAGCAATAAGCGTGTAAACGATTGAATTTGGGTCTATGTCGTATGGAATGGAAAATTTATCCATAAGCTTAAAGTTTCCAACTAAAAGGCTCTTTCCGTCAACTGTTGCTTTCAAGCCGTGCCCTGAAATTTCCTCAACTTTACTAAGTTTGATTGAAGTGTCAACTTTGCCAACAAATTCGTGTATGGCGGTTGCTACCGGATGCGTGCTTTGACTTTCTAAGGCATTTACCATTTTTAGTATTTCCTTTTCTTTGAACTGCTTATCAAATACAACTTCCTGTACTTTGAAAACGCCTTCAGTCATTGTTCCGGTTTTATCCATTACAACGTTTTGCACAGTAGCAATAACATCGAGGAAATTACTTCCTTTGAACAATATTCCGTTTCTACTCGCAGCACCGATTCCACCAAAATAGCCTAATGGTATAGAGATTACTAAGGCGCAAGGGCAGGAAATAACCAAGAATATTAAAGCACGGTATAACCAATTTGAAAAGATGTAATTCTCAACAAAGAAGTAAGGCAGAAGCGCTATCAAAACGGCTAATAAAACGACAATAGGAGTATAGATTTTGGCAAACTTCCTAATGAATAATTCGGTTGGTGCTTTTTGTGCTGTTGCATTTTGCACCAATTCCAATATTTTTGAAAGCTTACTATCTTTATAGGCTGTGGTAACCTTTACCTGTGAAACTTTTGTTAGGTTAATCATTCCAGCTAAAACCGTTTCTCCTTTTGCCTTTGTATCAGGTTTGCTTTCACCTGTTAGCGCTGAGGTATTAAAGGAAGCAGAATCAGAAATCAATTCACCATCCAAACCTAACTTTTCACCAGCTTTTAATTGGATAATGTCACCAATTTTAGCATCAGTGGCTTTTATGGTTTGTGTATCAGAACCGATCAAAATTGTTACCTCATCCGGTCTTTGGTCTAATAGTGATTTGATATTGGCTTTTGCCCTTGTGACCGCTAAAGTTTGAAAAACCTCACCAACAGAATAAAAGAGCATTACAGCAACCGCTTCAGGATATTCGCCAATGGCAAACGCTCCAATAGTAGCTATAACCATCAAAAGAAATTCTGAAAATATTTCACCTTCCCTGATGCTTTCAAATGCTTCTTTCATTACAGGAAAACCAACAGGAATATAGGCGATTACATACCATACAATTCTTAACCAGCCTGTAAACCAAACAGGAGTAAAATAGTAGTCAAAAGCAATAGCCACTAAAAGCAATACCAATGAGATGATTGAAGGCAAAAACATTTTGAAAGTGCTTTCATTTGCATTGTGGCTATGGTCGTGACCGTCATCCTCTGGATGTTCGTGATGCTTTTTGCTTTTGGTAGTACAGCAACTATCATCCTGAATCAAATCTTTTGCACCGGCTTTGGTATAGATTTTTTCTTCCTGAGTGCAACAGAGTTGCTTTCCCTGAGCATCATATTTGTGTTGATGTTTCATTTTTTTAAGCTTTACAGCATCCATCAAGAGAAGCTATACCTTCAGCAGTAGCTTTTACCTCATCAGCATCATACCCCAACTTAGAAATTCCTTCTTTGATTTCCTGCAAAGTTGCTTTCTTTGGGTTGTAATAAATAGTGAAAGTCATATTCTTATCATCAAGCTCATACATCTTAACACCTTTTATTTTCAGCATTTCAGTACTGAATTTTAATCCACAGGTTTCACATTGTTTGCAATGGCTACAATGTAAGGTTGTTTTGATTACTGCTTTTTGGTTACTCTTTTGAGCAATGGCAGTGTTAGAAACTAATAGCAATGTGAATAATAATACTGCTGATTTTAATACATTTTTCATTTTATGATATTTAGATTTAGAATTTCAATTTTATCCCTCCATTAATCGTTGCACCTTCGGTATGCGTCCAAATATCGTCGAAAGTTGGGTTGCTGTGCGAACCACTAACAACAGGCTTATACTTACTTTGGCGGGTATCGGTGAAATTCTCAAAGTTTATAAAAAAGGAATAGTTCTTCCACAAAGTTTTTTCAGCCATAAATCCAAATTCCCAAAATGTGGAAGTTTGTGTTCCGTTGTATAAATATTGTTTGTCAGTAAAAAAACCTTCCAAACCAAGTTTGAAATTGTGTTCCTTCTCAAAAATCAATGCCATATTTAGCTTGTTTTTTGGCAGTAGGGGTAAGAACTGATTACCTGATAAATACTTCCCTTTAGCATCAGTAAAAGTGTACCCAACAAAGAACTTTAAATCTTCTTTGAAAATGAACTTAACATTGGTTTCAAAGCCATTGCTTACTATTGGCTTTTCAGCATTAATAAAGGAAATGCTACTGCCATTATTTTGCAAAATCAATGGCTTGTTTATTTGTGTCAGGAAAAGCATTTGATTAATGCTAAAAACAAAATCTTCTGAAATGTTGGTTCTGAAGTTTACATCAGTTGTACCGCCAATACTTTTCTCTGATTTCACATTGTTAAGAGCTTCTACATTTTGATATTGGATGGTTTCCGTTTGTTCTGTAAAAATGGTTGGGATTTTGTACCCTAAACCACCGCCAATTCTCGAACTCCATTTGCTGTTGAATTTGAACAATGCCGATACTTTTGGCAATATGAAAGTTTGGTTTTTCGAAAAGTTAGGATTGGAATAACTAACATTGTCAATACGTAATCCATTTTCAAGTTTAATGTTCTCTGAAATATCCCAAGTCTGCTGAATATAAGCGCCTGTTGTAAATGATTTTGAATCGAGCGTGGAAATATTTTTTTGCTCGAAATTATCATACAAAATATTCAACCCTGCAATTATAGTTTGTTTTTTAGTATTCCACAGATAAGAAGCATCAGTGAAAACATTTGTATTAAACCCTGCAAATTCATAATTAGGGATGTTTATTTTTCTGTCAAAGATACTCAGGCTTTGTTTGAGTTTGAAACTGTTTTTCCCGGCCATTATTTTGTCAAATTCAAAGACTGTTGTGTTTCTTATCGTTTCGTTTTTTTCAAAATAGGTATGTAAGTCATTGGAACTTCCAGCAATTACAAACATATCACCACCTGTCATTGATGCTTTAGTAAAACTATTACCAAGCATAAAGGTTGTTGTTTCGTTAGGGTAATAGAATATTTTTGGATTAATGGTGAAATTATTGGATTTTGGGGTTTCTGAAAAATCATCATTATCTACATCATAAGCTTTTTGAAGGTTAAGCAACCCTAAAACCGTATAACCAAATTTCCCTTTGCGCTCTGAAGCATAAGCTCCAAAATTGGATTGTCTAATATTGGAATGGTTTAGTATGAAATTGTATTCTCCTTCTTCGCTTGGAGTTTTAGAAATGAAGTTTACTACTCCGGCGATAGCACCACCACCAAATAAAGTAGATGCCGGACCTTTTATAACCTCAACCTGTTTTAAGTCAAGAGGTGGGATTTCGAGTATGCTCAAACCACTTGCGAAGTTTCCAAAATTTGGATAACCATCTTTTAATAGTTGTGTGTACCTACCATCTAATCCTTGAACACGAATACTTGCATTTCCGCTTGTAGCTGACGTTTGCTGAACTTGTAAACCTGTGCTTTCGTGAAGAACCATTGATACATTTCCAGGTTTCATATTACCTTTTTCGTCTAATTCTTCGGCATCAATTGTTTCAATCCTTGTTGGTGTGTTCCTGATTGTTCGGCTTGTTCTTGTTGATTGAACCTTAACTTCTTCAAGTTCTTCAGGTTCTTTTTCTTTTTTTATAGTGTCATTTTGGACTTGTGCCATACTGCAAATGCTAAATAGCAAAAGCAATGGCAGAGCAATTTTTGTCATTATGATGATTATTAGTTAAATAAATAGAGTGCTTATTATCTCTTAAAAGAGAGTGAGTTCATTTAACTAATTTTTGGCGGTTGCCAAATACTTCCGTAGAAATTGGAATGAAAGGCTGAAGTGTAGATTGAATCTGTAGATTGAATTTGTTCAAACTGAACAGGAAAATCATAGACGATTGTAGGAACATAAGACAATGTTACCCCTGAACAACAATTACAAATGCAAAAAGGAGAGCATAAGTCATTATCCTTATTGTGAGAACGATTTTCATTTTCCGATGATAGAATAACTGTTGAATGTCCTGCACTTCCAATTTCGACATCAACGCAAGGAATAGCCGAAAGAGTAAAAATATAGATGGATAATATGACAGTTAACAATTTCACAATGGTAAAATTAACAGATATTTTCTAAAAATCTAATAATTGAAGAAAAGTTTATAATAGAGTCAAAAATATAAGTACTGTTAACTAAAACCCAAATGACGGGGCTTTTGGTAACCACACTATGATGGTTCTTTTTCTGCTTTTAAATCCAATCCTTTCACAAGTTCAGAAAGATCAGCATCAAGCGCACGGGAAAAGCGAAGCAAAAGATTAAAAGTAATGCTTTGTTTGTTTTGAAAAACCTTTCTAACAGCACCTTCTGAACATTTTGAAGCACGAGCGAATGCCGACTTATTGCCTTCGAATTTCACGAGGAAAATCTCGTAAATCCGTTGGCTAAGTTGTGCCTCGCTATTATCAATTTGATTCTGCATGAAGCAAAGAAAACAAACGAGCGGGTTAATTTTCTTCTTCTGACACGTACTATAGTACGAACTTTTACTATATTTGATTTCTTTTTAAAATGTTTGAATCAAATCTTAAAGGGAACGCCATGAAGACTATACTTTTCGTCATTCTTATTTCGTGCAGTAGTTACTCGCAAAATCAGACTGCAAATCAAAAACTACAACCTTTATCTGGTGATGTTATTTTGCCTGAAGAAAAATCTTTGTCAAAGCCTAATACTACCCAAATTGAACTTCTTCGTGAGGCTGGGAAAAAAGAACGAGAAGCATACAAAAAACTGCAAGACAGTGCACAGGTAGCATTTAAACAAAATGACTTTAAGAACTGCATTTATCTATACGAAAAGGCAAGTGGCATAAACCAATACCTATCTGATGCTTCATTCATGTATATCGCCGCTGTGTCGTGCTTTAAAATTTCGATTGAACTGGATGACAGGAAATATCGCAAACGGGCGAAACATCTACTCAAACAAGCAGACTATAAAGGCTATGTTGATGCTCGAATTTTTTTAAAGGACAATTTTTAAATTATCCCACTACATACTTTTTTTTTAATTTAAAATACGCTATGACCGTTTTTCTGCAAGTGTAATATGTGCATATTTTCAACTGTCTAAAACCAAGTCTTACGCGCGCGCGTAGATTATGCCATAATGCATAGGCGCGGGGCGATTAAATACATCTACAAACTTGAACTATTTTAGGTGTGTTGTTTATAAAAATGGTTTGCTGATGGTGTTGAAATATCCGGCACATTTGTTTAAAACCTAAAGATGATATGTGACCATAGTTGCGACCATACCCACCCGTCGAAAATTGCTTTTCAAAAGGAAAACCGAATTGTTTTAGGGGATGGGGTATTTCTTATTGAAAAGCGTTGTAGGTTTTTGACTTTTTTTCTCGGAATGTATAGTATTTGAGGTTATAATGCCGCGGCATTTACCGCGGCATTTACCACGGCATTGCCACGGCATTACCACGGCTCTAACATGGTACTGTAACTGGTATCAGCACTGTAATGCAATGGAAAAGCTGCGGCCATGAATTCCGAATACACCATCTTTGTTTTGTTTCTTTTTTTTATCTTATTTTTTTTTTAATACAGTATCTTACTTTAGTATGTTTGTAGAATATCTTTATATAGGTCGTGTCTCTGGAATCATTCCGCTCTGATTCTTTCCAATGCCTTCTTTAAAGCAATATCTTCTTCTGTTTTCAATTTTTTTTTCAAGTTCTTCTCTCGGTTCATTTCGGCATGCAAAATTAAATCCTCAAGAAGCATGTCGAACGCCACATAAAAGCCGCGCATTCGTCTCCCGTAGGTCACTAAGTACCATTTTAATTTTAGATTATTTTTTATTTTGTTAAGTCGATACTCTTTACAGTATTTTTGTAGCGCAGGAGATATTTCGGATTGTTCACATGTTTTGATTTTCCCGTCCATCCGTGCAATAAAAAACTCATTAGTAATTTTACAATAAGGCTTTTTTCCGAGAATGCTCTTAATCGAAAGAAAAGCCAGCAAAGCAACTTTCTCAAACTCCGATTTGTGATTTTTTCGAAAATCCCAATAGGTAGTTGTATTAATTCCACACTTAGGACTATTTTGCGGCAAAGAATCATAAAGTTCCATTCCACGGTCGTAAGTTGCCTGAAAGTCTCTTAAAGATGCCTTGTGAAACTTTGCTGCAACATTCATTGCGTTCTCGATGTTGTACTCATGACAATCGAGGCTAATGGCGTGAGAGTATAAGCTATAACTTATAATATTTTTTAGGACAGCAGGAGTGTCATCAAGGAAACCGTGAAGTAACTGTATTGGAAAGTTAAAGTAACGAGTATCTTTTTTTTTCATTGCACCCTTATTTTAAAGGCTGCAAACAGCGTTCAACTTCTGACCTACGAAAATATACTCGATTTCCTATACCGTAGGAAATCAACTTTTCGGCTTTCTTCCAATTGTTGACTGTCGAAATACTAACCTTCAGCAGTTTGGCGACATCTTCGCGTGTCAACCACTCGTCAGGCTGTAGGTGCTTAAATTCATTAAAGAAATTTTGTAATTGTCCTTTTACCGCTGAAGCGATTTCCTCTTTAAGTTGTTGAGGTTCGATTTGTGTGAATTGGATAGAGTTCATTTTTTTTGGGTTTTAAATTTTACCCGACAAACTTCTATCTATTGCTTCATACCTACACTTGATATAACGTTAACCTAACGTGCGATTATTTTTGGAGATCGCGCAATGAGGAAGCTTTAAGAGTATCCAAATACTTACTTTCGTTTCCTTCATTTCTTTTATTGAGGTCATTCCTATACTTGTAAATGTGTGTGAGTTCGACGCCAAAAAAAATACTGAACTCCTCGGCAATTTCTTTCTTTGTTCCTGACAAGTCGCCATTGGCAATCATTGCATGCATTACTTCAAATAACTGCATTTGTGTACCTCGAAATTTCACACCTTTTCCCGCGTAAGACCTTCCTAATTTTGAAAGGAACAGATTTTCAAAAGGTTGTGGATTAAGAAATATAAAATCCCAAAACGCAATGAACCTGCCAGTCCTAAATCCAAAATCGCTAATTGTAGAATTATTTATTATGTGTTTGCCATCAACAACTATTGTTGGTAGGTGAAATTGTTCACTCAAGCCATAGACACCTGAAAAAACTTTGAATAGTTGCTCATCAGAATTTTTCGGCAAAATCGAAATTGCTTTTCGGGCATCACTATTACCCTCACCAAATGCTGAAGAGTAAATGTTAAGAAATTTGTCCCACTTCTCATCCGAAATAGGAACATATATATCATTTTCAACATCGTCAAGTTGGATGTCGAAAACCTGATTTTCTTCACGAAGTTGACCAATAGAATCAAATATTTCTTGATTGAAGACTAATTTTCCGATACTGGAATATACTTTCAACGCATTTTCTGCTTGGCGTCGAACTTCGTTTGGAAGTGCTAAGAAATTTAAATTGTCACAATCCATGATTAGTATACAAATTACTGATTAATGTAAAAAGTGAGGATAATTGTCTAAATTTTGACTTATTCTTAAATGAGAAAAACGTAACCAATTATTAATTAATTAGTTACGTTTTTAATCTGCGGAGAAAGAGGGATTGCAACCCGCTCTCGTATGTCTTGATTTTATTGACGTTGCAGCTTTACTACTTTAAAGTACCCCGAATTGTGCCCCTTATGGATTAATTCGATTTGTACCTTTTTGACTTCGTAAAGATAATAAATTAACTTTATCCTGCAAAATCATGTAGACTATTTTTTGAACAGGTTTCCTTTATTTTCAGAGGTTTAGCAGTCTTTTAGCTGTTCATTTTTTATCCAACTATGCAACGCACTACATGCTCTATTTTAAGTCCCGTATACTCACAAAATTCCTCAATCGATATTAGCTGATGAGGTTCTTTATTTAGGTGCTTTTTTATTTTCAATAAATATAATCTTGCCTGAGCATATTCTTTTCCCATGATACGTTGCACGTCTTTTGGATATATACATACCCTCGTGCTGCTTGGAATCACTTTTTTATCTTTTAATACTTTAACCATGCCTTTGCCTAGTCTTTGACCAGGAGTAAGTGGCTACTACAAATCTATGCTTTTTTTTGAAATCACTATGCGCTAATAGAGTCGATTATATATGGTTATGTATGGTTACCAACCACCTGTGTTTGAAATGTGATTTTTATGTATGAACCTTTGATTAAATCATTCGGGATTTAGTTGCAACGATTATCGAAATGAAAGTGAATTGTGAAAATGAGTATTAATCAAAAGTTTAGAAATTATGGCAAGACAGAAAGGCATAATTAAACTAAAAGGTACTATCGGAGGTATTACCTTTTACAAGACTTCTCAAGACGGGCACCTTGCCCGCGAGAAAGGAGGTATCGAAAAAAGTAGGATTGAAAGTGATCCTGCGTTTCAAAGAACCCGAGAAAACGGTTCTGAATTTGGACGGGCTGGGAAGGCCGGAAAATTACTTAGAACTGCATTAAGAGCTTTGCTATTGAATTCTGCCGATGGCAGAATGGTAAGTCGACTTACCAAAGAAATGGTTAAAGTTATTCAAGCTGACTTGGTCAGTGAAAGAGGTTTGCGAAACGTGATTGATGGAGAAGCTGAATTGTTATTGGGCTTTGAGTTTAACATCAGAGGTAAGCTTGGAACTAGTCTTTATGCTCCATATACTGGTGCTATTGACCGCGTTAGTGGTGAAGTTACAGTGGATATTCCACCGTTTGTTCCTGTTAACATGATTTCAGCTCCATCTGGGACTACACATTACAAAATCATTTCTGCAGGTGCAGAAATTGACTTTGAAGCTGAAACTTTTTTCGAACAACATTCGGAGACTGCTATTTTACCATGGGATGCTGTAGCTACTGTAGCAATTGCACAAACCAATCAAGTTACGGCAGCTAGCACTAAACCGCTATTCCTTGCTTTAGGAATCGAGTTTTACCAAGAGGTTAATGGACAGATGTATCCGCTTAAAAACGGTGCTTTTAACCCATTATCACTTGTGAAAGTTGACAGCGGTGTGTAATGGTTCTCCTAATTACCAGAACTTATTTCCCTGAAGGAACTAACGGAAATCTTGAATATGAGGGCAAATTAATTTGCAAAACAATTGAATTGCCTTGGATGGAAAATCAGAAAAAGGTTTCCTGCATTCCGGAAGGGAAATATTTATTACAAAAGCGATATAGCAAAAAGTTTAAA
The DNA here is from genome assembly GCF_003634615.1 of Flavobacterium sp. 102. Lineage (NCBI taxonomy): Bacteria > Pseudomonadati > Bacteroidota > Flavobacteriia > Flavobacteriales > Flavobacteriaceae > Flavobacterium > Flavobacterium sp. 102. The sequence continues at coordinate 2,983,458 of NZ_RBKX01000001.1, forward strand.
TGGCATATTGAAATTATGAATGTTTCCAATCGAACATCGATTTTGTTTCATCCAGCCAATAATGCGATAAAAGAACTTAATGGTTGCATCGCACCGGTTACAAAGATTTCGGGAGCCGGTTTAGGTCTAATGTCCCGAAAAGCTTTTACCAAGCTTAGAACTATTGTTTATAGAGCTTTGGATGAAAAGCAACGAGTTTTAATCATTATCAAATCTTAAATTTTTATTATTATGAAAACAAATTTTTTAAATAAACTGAAACAAGTACTGTTTCTTTTAATTGCCGTTCTAGGAACATTTGTTGGCTTTTCGCAGTCAACACAAAACCCAACTATTGGAGGAAAAAATACGCCTGGTGATATTGGAAGTTTGCTCGATATCGGCGGAGGTAAAAGTTCCGACGGAGGTCTTGGTCTAATAGCTCCATTTGCTAGTCAGCCGACAAAATGTACGTTTGCCTATTTAAATGATACTGGCGGACGAGGTGGAAAAGGTACAGATTCAGGGACTGGTCAAGTTGACTCTCCTGATGATATGGATGATTCAGATATAGGCGGTAAAGGCACTTCAACCGATACAGGACAAATAACTTATTCCGATCAATTGTTTGATGGAGATACAGGCGGTGGAAAAAGTACCGACGGTGGATTAAATCCCGGTTTACCAATAATGGATATTGGAGGTAGAAGTACTGGTGGAGATTTGACAGACCTTGACACAGGAGGTAAAAACTCCACAGGAGGTTTGGAAATTTACTGTCCATTATGTCCTGATACAGGTGGAGGAAATGGAGGAAAAAGCACCACTGGCGAATTTGCCATTTCAGATACCGGAGGTCGGGATACTGGAGGAGGTTTAAATCCATTTGGTGACATTGGAGGAAGAGGCGATGTCGGAACAGGATTTATATTTGATACAGGCGGAAGAACTCCGGGAGGAATTGGCTTTTACGAAGAGGGTGCTTTATCCAAACTTTCGAAAATTGAAAGATATGGTTGTGTCCTTAGACCTTTGGACATAACCGAGTAATCAAAATCAATTATGAAACTTGTTAAAAGAGCGCAAGCTCCCACTCCGAAATTTTTTAAAGTGCTTCGAAATGTTGGTTTGGTATTGGCAGCTGTTGGCGGAACTATCTTGGCGGCTCCAATTGCTTTGCCAGTTTTAGTAACATCAGTTGGTGGCTATTTGGTTGTTGCTGGTGGTGTCGCCTCTGCGGTAAGCCAGTTAACAACAATTCAAGACTATGCAAACAAATAGTCATACTTTAATGGGTACCGCCGGAGGGACATTTTTGAGTATTATTCCCAATATTCAATCGGCGGATGTTTTGAAAACTGTTTTATTAGCAGCTATCGGTGCGGTTGTCAGTTTTACAATTTCATTAGTACTCAAAAGTATTATTAAGAAGCACAAAAAATAGTTTAACTCTAGTTGTGGTGACCTTTGGGTTAAACAAAATGAAAGCCTAGTCGCAAGACCAGGCTTTTTTTATTGGCATTCCTCACATAAATTTAGTGTTACTTCTTCGATTACTACTTCAGTAGCATTGGAATATAGACCGTGGTATTTTGCGCAGTCTACTGCTTTGTTTCGGCTGTCAAATACTCCGAAAAAAACGCGTGAGGCTTTAGATTTCCAAACATCAGTTTGAAAGAGAATAAATAGTGTCATAGCTATTGGTTTTAGATTAGTTATTTGCAATACCTGTGCAGAATAACTCTGCGCAAGTCATTTATGAGATTCATATTTTGATGGAATTGTTTTTCCTGCAATTCTAATAACCGCAGCGCGTGCACATCTTTTTTGTGCTGTTCAAAGTCTTGAAGCATTTCGTCAGCTTTCGCTGAAAACTCTTTTATAAAATCCGCTAATCTCAAAAAAGGGATTACAGAACCGCAGAGGTTACGGTGCCAAAATTTGGATTGCCAAAGGCTGTAAGTTATCCAAAAGATATTTTCGCAGTCCTCTTCATTTTCAAAAATGACAACAAAACTGTTAGTAAATTGCTCTTTCTGGGGCTTGCCGCTATTCATCCCCTTGTTAAGTATGAATAAATGGGGTTTTGCGTAAAAGGTGTCTTTTCTGTGGGTTCTAATAATGTAATTCTTCATGGCTTCGGATTTAAAGTGATGTGGCTTCGCTAACGCTTCGCACACAAAATTTTTCAAAAGAAAAAAAGGAAAAAAAGAAAGCCAGTCGTTGAAGTGGAGGGTTTCAAAAAAGCAAGTTTTTTGAAAAAAATACTACCCGATTCGTACTATAGTACCGGTAATATTATACTGAAGACAGAAGGTGTTGTGGAAAGTTTTGGGTGGAGATTTTTTTCAAAACCCGCAGGGCTTGAACTTGCTTTTTTGAATACCCGGAACTTACCTTTGCTATCTTTTTTTTATTTTTTTATTTTTCTTTTAATCCGAGAAGTTTCAATCGAAGAAAAATCTAAAAACGGTCTTGAGATAGACATTAGTTCTTCAGAAAGGGTATTAAATTTTAAAGCAGAAAAAATATCAGATGCAAATCAATTTAAAACTCTTTTTTCTGCTTTAAAATTTAATACTCTTTCCTACCGTTTGATTTTTGAGGATGCCTTAACGAGTTTGCAGACGGAGGGTTCCATTTACAGTAAAAGTTGTTGTGCTGAAGGAAAGCATCTTCAAAAAACAATGAATTATAATACCGAGTGCGGCGTGGCAGTAGCGCGGGCAAGGGTATTATTTTTTATTTGCATATCGGGATTTTTGTGATTGCTTTTATGAATAGCCGATGCCTTGATTAGTGTTCAGTATACCGGGTTTAGTTTGCAGAAAAATAATGTTATGAAATGGCAAAGGCATTGGCTAGTTGTGAAAGCAATGTATTGGTGGTTGGTGGCAAATGAAAAATGATACTCTTGCTGGCTCTTTTGGTTTTGTGGGTATTGAAAATGGCTATAACCATAGGCAAAACAACTGCACTTATAAGCCATTTTTCAGTACTTACAAAAGCAATGCAAATACTACCGATTTAACCAGTTAGTTGCTAAAGACAGTGAACGTAAAAGTTCTTTGAAATGGAGATAACCAAATACTTCATTAGAAATGGAGAACGTTGTTTATGGCGGCGGTGAAGTGGTGGTTTTTTTAATAGCTGGGTGATGCGACGGGAGCTATTAAAAAAGTTGCCGCTGAACCGCCGACGAGAGCGTTGGGTGCGCGGCTTTTTTACATAATGTTGTTATAGTTCATCCTATGGCGTCAATAGTAGCAGGGAGTTTCTTTATGAACTATAACGCCACGTTATGTAAAGAAGCTTGGGAGAAAAAATTACCGGCGCAAGTCACGCAGTGTACGCATTATTGCATCAATAATTGTGACGGTAATTTTTTTAGGAGCGTTGGCCAGGACTGGCAAAAGAACCCTAAACGTTGTTCATTTCCTCAATGATTTGAGTTTGTTCTTTATATTAAACCTTGTCTGTTTCTCGTATTTTTTTTGAAAAATATTGTGTTTTGTATATACCTCCGTTTAAAGAAAGTATTACAATGCTTTTTTCTACGGTGATGTACATGAAGTCAGGAGAGATTTATTTCTTCAAAATTTTTTGTGTGCTTTTCCAAGTTGGAAACGTTTTTTTTCGTTTAAAATGTTTTGTTTATATAGTTTAAAGAAGGTACGACTACTTGTTCAGTACTCACAATGAATTTACATAAAGAGAGTAAACATAGCAATTAGTGAAAGATTTTATGTAAATCTTATGTTCTATGTCAATTTCTTTTATTTTTCAAAACCTGAGTCGCATCTGTTTGATTTTTTCATTTTCCTTCGATAATGACCAAATATATCCTCAAACAATGTTTCGTGTTACTTAAACATTTAACATTTATTATTCTTTAAATACTTTCTCCAAAGGTCAGCAAGTTGTTGTCAGGATCAAGTAGAGCAAATTCTTTTTGTCCCCAAGGTTTGATTTCTAAATTTCCATTTGGGTGAATACTCGTTTTATTATCAAGTAATGATTGGTAAAGTTTATCAATTTCATTTGCTCTAATATATACCTGACCATAGTTTTTCTTTGGGTCAAGTTTTTTAAATTCAAAAAAGTGAATTTCTATGTTGTCTTTCCCAACAATTAAATATTTATCATAATCTCCAAGTTCTTTAAAACTCAAATTGATTAAATAAAAGTGCTTGGTTACTGCTTTGTCACGCATTGGTAATTTTGGATTTATCTTAGTAAGCATAATAAATATTTATTAAGGTTTTAATTTATTTCTTCGTTATATTTTAATTTCAAGTCATTTTTACTTTTCTATTGAATTATCAATTGGAAAAAAATTATACACACCTTTTCCTTCTGCAATTAGTTCATTATTTTGGAAGGCCTTCATTTTCGTTACAAGTATTCTATTTCCGAATCTAACAATTTTACCTTCTACAATTATAGATGAAGCTTCTGCTCCTTTTAAATAATCTATTCTTAAATCAATTGTTACTAATTTATCTTCAAAAGATTTGAAATAAGTTCCTCCAACTATTCCTCCAACAGAATCCATTATTGTTGCAATAATTCCTCCGTGCCATCTGTTTCTTCTAAAGTCTCCGATTACTTCATCTCTAAAAGGAACACTAACCCTTACAAACCCTTTCTCGAGAACTAATAATTTTAGTCCTAAAAATCTATGAATTGGGATGTTTTGTTCAATTACTTGTTTAATAAATTCAATGTTTTTTTCTACCATTTTTTAGTTTTAACTTACGGTTAAGGTTCTCCCAATTGGCACTGCAATTTATGGAATTTTCACCATAAACTGAAACGAAGTTCTGAAAAATATCTTTCTGAAACCTAAAAAGGATCAATTCCGTTTATTAGCTTTCATCGGCTATGCGAACTTATTTATTTTTCAATTCTGTCAAATTTCATTTTTATTACCCACTAGAATTCTGTAATCGTTTGCTGAGCGTGAAACTTCATACTTATTATCAGCATGATTAGATAGATTTTGTTGGCTACTTTTTCTTCAATGTTAAATTTACGTTAATAAATAGAAACTAATTTAGTATTACTAGTTTCCGCGTTAACTTTGCGCTATAATTTTAACACTATCATGAAAGATAAGATCATCAAAAAAGCGACAGACATGTTTTTGAAGCTGGGTTTCAAGAGCGTTACTATGGATGATATTGCCTCTGAAATGTGTATTTCAAAGAAAACAATTTACAAATACTTCAGCAATAAAGAAAAATTGATTGAAGAAGGCACTGAAGTGGTTCATCAAAAAATTCACTTATTAATGGATAATATAGTGGCTCAAAACCATAATGCGATTGTTGAGAATTTTCAAATCAGAGAAATGTTCAAGCAAATGTTTCAGTCTTTTGATCAATCTCCAGCTTATCAACTCAAAAAACATTATCCTGAAATTTATGAAAAAACGATAGCTAATGAAATGGAAGATTTTAATCAAATATTACGTCTAAACATCGTAAAAGGCATTAATGAGGGTTTATACCGAGAAAATTTAGACATCGAAAATTATATAAAATTTTATTACACTTTAATATTCAACATTAACGAAAATACCATGTTAGAAAAAGACGCACACGAATTAGAAGTGAAAGCTTTGGAATATCATATTAGAGCCATGGCTACATTAGCAGGAATTATTGAATTAGAAAAACACCTTAAAAACCCAATTATATAAACGATGAAGAAAACAATTCTCATAACATTATTAACTTTTACGTTATCTGTAAGTGCGCAAGAAGGAGCACAGCTAACATTAAAAGATGCTATCACCTTTGCACTTGAAAACAAAGCTGATGCGAAAAAGGCTAAATTAGAAGTTGAAAATAGCGAGTATAAAATTCAAGAAGTACGTTCTAAAGCGTTACCGCAAATTTCGGCTAATGGAAGCATGACATACAATCCTATTCTTCAACTAAATGCTTTACCAGGCGATTTTTTTGGAGCACCAGGAACTACAATTTTAGCACCACTTGGACAAGAATGGAACTCAATTGCTGGCGTTTCTTTGAATCAAGCTTTGTTTGACCAATCTGTTTTTACGGGTTTAAAAGCAGCTAAGTCTACAAGAGAATTTTATCAAATTAACGCACAGTTAACCGAAGAACAAGTTATCGAACGTGTTGCAAATGCGTATTATCAAGTGTATGTTCAGCAACAAAAACTAATTGTGGTTGATAATAACTTGAAAAATACCAACAAAGTTAAAGATATTATTAAAGGTCAATTTGACAATGGTTTGGCAAAAAAAATTGATTTTGACAGAATTACCGTTCGTGTAAACAATATCAATTCGCAACGTCAACAAATTTTAAATGCAATTACACTACAAGAAAATGCGTTGAAGTTTTATATGGGAATGCCAATTGAAAACAAAATCATTATTCCTAATACTGCTTTTGAAGTAACACCACAAGATTTATCTGCAACAGCTGATGTAACTGGAAGAACCGAATATTTGTTACTTAAAAAACGAGAACAATTATTAACATACCAAAAAAAGGCAGTACAAGCAGCATATTATCCAACTCTTACTTTAAGTGGAAATTATAATTATATTGGTCAAGGTCCAGAAATGCCATTGTTTGCAAAACCTGTAGATGGTGTTTATTGGTCAGACTTTGCCTCTATTGGATTAAGTTTAAGAGTTCCATTATTTACAGGATTTGGAACAAGATCAAAAGTAAGACAAGCTGAGAATGCTTTAAAATCAGTAAAAGTTGATTTAGACGAAACCAAATTAGCTTTGGATTTGGCTTTTGATAATGCAAAAAAACAACTTGAAAACAGTTTGATAACCATTAATAATCAAAAAGAAAACGCACAACTTGCGCAAGAAGTTTTTAATAATACCAATAACAATTATACGCAAGGATTAGCTACATTAACCGATTTATTAGATGCAGAAAATGCATTAGTAGAAGCACAAAATAATTATACAACAGCCATATTAGAATATAAATTAGCAGAAATTCAATTCATAAAATCAAAAGGAGAACTTAAAACACTAACCAATAAATAATCAAAATGAAAAAAATTATAATCACAATAGTAGTAATTTTAGGAGCATTAGCCTTAATAGCTGTTGTTTTATCAAATAATAAAAAAGAAAACGAAGCTAAAACAGCTATTGTTGCCGAAAAAAACGCTTCAGTTTCAGTAAAAGTTGATACCGTAAAAACAGAAGAAGTTTCATTAGATTTCGTTTCAAACGGTAACTTTAAACCAATTCAAGAATTAATTTTCAAAGCTGAAAAATCTGGAAAAGTAACCCAAGTTTTGGTAAAAGAAGGTGATTATGTAACTGTAGGACAAACGCTTGCTATTGTGAGAAGCGATGTTATAAATGTAAATGCACAAAACGCAAATGCCGTATATCAAAACGCTGTTGCAGATTACACAAGATTTGAAAATGCATTTAAAACGGGTGGTGTAACCAAACAACAATTAGACCAAGCAAGATTGGCAATGGTAAATGCAAAAGCGAATTTAACTCAAGCTAACATTAGTGTAGGTGATACTAGAATTAAAGCACCAATTAGTGGTTTTATCAACAAAAAATTCATTGAACCAGGTTCAATATTAACAGGAATGCCATCTACCGATTTATTTGAAATTGTAAACGTTTCTAAATTAAAATTAAACGTTACGGTTAACGAAAGTCAAGTTTCAAGTCTAAAAGTAGGAAGCTTAATTAAAGTGGGTTCAAATGTGTATCCAGACAAAGAATTTACTGGAAAAATTACTTTTATTGCTCCTAAAGCAGATGCAAGTTTAAATTTTCCTGTTGAAATTGAAATTACAAACAACACTTCAAACGACTTAAAAGCAGGGATGTATGGAACCGCAAAATTCGCTTCAAACCAACAAAAACAAACCTTGAAAATCGTACCAAGAAATGCTTTTGTAGGAAGTGTTAGTAGTAACGAAATTTTTGTGATTGAAAACGGAACAGCTAAACTTAAAAAAGTAACAGCGGGTAGAATTTTAGGAGATAAAGTAGAAATATTAAACGGATTATCTGACGGAGAAATTGTAATTGTAACTGGACAAATCAACCTTCAAAACGAAAACGCTGTTGAAATTATTAAATAATAAAAATATATGAAATTAGCAGAAATATCGATAAAACGTCCGTCGTTAGTAATTGTATTGTTTACAATTCTAACACTTGGTGGATTGTTCAGTTATAGCAATTTAGGCTACGAATTGATTCCTAAATTTGAAACTAACGTAATTACAATTGCCACAATTTATCCAGGTGCATCACCAAGTGAAATTGAAAATACGGTTACTAAAAAAATTGAAGATGCTGTAGCATCTTTAGAAAACATCAAAAAGATTGATGCCAAATCTTACGAAAGTTTGTCAACAGTTTCTATCACATTAACTTCAAATGCTGATGTTAATGTTTCAATGAACGATGCGCAACGTAAAATTAACGCGATCATTAGTGATTTACCAGATGATGCTGAGACACCTTCGTTAACCAAATTTTCCTTAAGTGATTTACCAATTATGACAATTGGTGCCAACGGGAAAATGGACGAAGTTGCTTTTTACGATTTAATTGATAAAAAATTAGCTCCAATTTTATCTCGAGTTCAAGGTGTTGCTCAAGTAAACATTATTGGTGGGCAAGAGAGAGAAATTCAAGTAAATCTTGATGCTGTAAAAATGCAAGGTTACGGACTTTCAATTCCGCAAGTGCAACAAAATATTTTATCTTCTAATTTAGACTTCCCTACAGGAAACATTCAAACGCGTGAGCAAAAAATATTAATACGTTTAGCTGGAAAATATAAAAATGTTGAAGAACTAAGAAATCTAATTGTATCTTCTAAAAACGGAATTCAAGTTCGCTTAGGTGATATTGCAGATGTTCAAGATACCCAAAAAATTGCTGAAAAAGTTGCTCGAGTAGATCAAAAAAGTGCAATAATTTTACAAATTATAAAACAATCGGATGCGAATGCTGTTGCTGTAAGTGAAGAATTAGTTAAAACAATTGCAAAGCTTGAAACTGAATACACAGCAAATGGTTTAGAACTCGAAATTGCAAAAGATAGTACCATTTTTACACTTGAAGCAGCAGACGCAGTAGTGCACGATTTGTTAATTGCAGTGCTTTTAGTTGCTTTAGTAATGTTATTTTTCTTACATAGTATCAGAAACTCATTAATTGTAATGGTCTCTATTCCTGCTTCATTAATTGCAACTTTTATTGGGATATATTTAATGGGTTACACCTTAAATTTAATGAGTTTATTAGGATTGTCACTCGTAGTAGGTATTCTTGTTGACGATGCCATTGTGGTACTTGAAAATATATATAGGCACATGGAAATGGGCAAGAACAAAGCTCGGGCTGCTTATGATGGAACTGCCGAAATAGGCGGAACAGTAGTATCAATTACCTTAGTGATTGTTGTGGTTTTTTTACCAATTGCTATGAGTACTGGCTTGGTTTCTAACATTATTACGCAATTCTGTGTAACTGTTATAATTGCAACAATGTTGTCATTACTTGCATCATTTACCATTATTCCTTGGCTATCATCAAGATACGCAAAATTAGAACACATTGAAGGGAAAAACTTTTTTGGAAGAATTATTCTTGGATTTGAAAGTTATTTAACTCGATTTACAAATTGGGTTACTGAATTGTTAACGTGGTGCTTAGATCATTACATCAAAACGATTTTGGTCGTTTTAGTATTATTCTTTGGATCAACCATAGGATTAATGGGTGGTGGATTTATTGGTGGTGAATTCTTCGCAGCATCTGATAGTGGTGAATTTTTAGTTCAAATTGAAATGCCTAAAGACGCTTCACTAGAACAAACCAATTTCATGACACAAAAAGCAGAAGCTTTCTTAAAAAAAGAAGCATACGTTCACAGTCAAATTACAACTATTGGTCAAACCAGTGAAGGTCTTGGAGCTTCTCAAGCAACAGCCTATAAATCTGAGATTAATGTAAAAATGGTTGGTTTAGATAAACGTGATGAACCTGCAAACGTGTATGCGGCAAAAACAAAACGTAAATTAGAAAAAATATTAGTTGGAGCAAAAGTTAAAACAGTTCCAGTAGGTATTTTAGGAACTGCACAAGATGCAACTTTAGGTTTAATTGTAACAGGACCAAATGTAGAAACGGCTATGGCATTTGCAAAAGCAGCTGAAAAAGAATTACGCACTATTCCAGGAGCTACAGAAATCGAATTATCAGTAGAAGACGGAAATCCAGAAGTGAATGTTCAGGTGGATAGAGATAAAATGGCAGCTCTTGGATTAAGTTTACAAACGATAGGTATGACTATGCAAACTGCATTTAGTGGAAATACCGATGGAAAATTTAGAGCTGGTGAATACGAATATGACATCAATATTAAATATAATGCGTTCGATAGAAAAAGTATTGCAGATGTAAGTAACTTAATTTTCATTAATGATAGAGGCGAACAAATTAAATTAACACAATTTGCTACAGTAACAGAAAGTTCTGGTCCAAGTGAATTAGAACGAAGAGACAAATCAGCATCCGTAACTGTAAAAGGTCAAAATGTGGGAGTTGCTTCGGGAACTATTGTTTCGCAATGGCAAGAAAAAATTGATAAATTAGAAAAACCAACCGGTGTAGATTACATTTGGGGTGGTGATATGGAAAACCAAAGTGAAGGTTTCGGAACACTTGGAATTGCTTTATTAGCTGCTATTATCTTGGTTTACCTTGTAATGGTTTCGTTATACGACAGTTTTGTGCATCCATTTGTAGTATTGTTTGCGATTCCGCTTTCGTTTATTGGAGCCATGTTAGCTTTAGCTTTAACAAACAATACATTGAATATTTTCACCATTTTAGGTATCATCATGCTAATTGGTCTGGTGTGTAAAAATGCGATTATGTTGGTGGACTACACGAACCAAAGACGTAAAGCTGGAGAAAGTATTAGAACGGCATTAATTCAGGCCAATCACGCGAGGTTGCGTCCAATCTTAATGACGACCATTGCCATGGTCTTTGGTATGTTTCCAATTGCATTGGCTTCTGGAGCTGGAGCAGAATGGAAAAACGGTTTGGCTTGGGTGATCATTGGTGGATTGATTTCCTCTTTATTCTTAACTTTAATTGTGGTTCCTGTAATCTACGAAATCATGGAGAAAATAATCGCCAAATTCTCCAAAGGTGAGAAAACTGATTATGAGGCTGAAATGGTAGCCGATTATGAGCATACAGAATTGAGCGACGGGTTTAATCCCAAGCATACCACTTAATTCAATGTAAAAGGGAACCCAATTGGGTTCCCTTTTTATTTGATTGGAATTAGGGACAGGAGGTTTTTGTCGTGCCTCGTGTTGTTTCATAGGTTGGCTTAAAGGACGTAATTCGGGTTCCTAATTTTAGTTTTCCAGATAAATGTTATCCATAAGGCAGCATTTTTGAAGAAACCTAAAAATCCCTTATTTTATATTGTTACTAACTTTTGTTATTATAAATAAGCAAAGCTGTTTTTGAATTTTGCAGCAAACGATTGCTATGATTCAATTTGAACAATCTTTGCAAATATGGTAGATTACGATGTATTATACAGAGAATATCCGTTCCATTATGCGCTATATAGTTTTCTAAACCCTTTTCAACATCGGTATCGACGACAGTATCAACGATGAGATTGTCATTCCCAATATTTTCAAGCCAAATTCTTTTTTTATTTTCTGCTTGTGCAGCCATCTTCTCAGATTCAACTACGTGTACGCAATTAAATCTGTAATTATATTTCAGTGAGTTCTCCAGCAATTGTAGAATAATGGAATGCTCGTTTGTGTTCAACATAACTGCAATTGTGACCTTATTCATGGCAACAAATACTGCTTTTTCGGGAACTGCTAAAAACGGAATGTCAATATGATTGATGAGTTTGCTTGTATTGGAACCAAATAATTTCTTGTCAATGGTATTAGCCCCTGAAGTTCCCATTACCACTATATCTATTGCCTTTTCGTAAATATAATCTGTAATTGTATCAAGAAATATTCCTTTCTCAAAATGAAACTCTACTTGAATTTTTAATTTATTATTATCCTGGGCTATTTTTTCAAGTTTCCTCGCTTCAGCCTTAAACCTTCCCCATTCTTCATCTTCCAAAGTGTCGTTAAAAATTTTTGCTAACGGATGCACATTTTTCAATTCTTCGGGGTCTTTAGTTTCCACAATAGGGACAATGTGAAGTATGTGTACCTCAGCATTCATTTTTTCGGCAAGCGACAACGCATAAATAAAGGCATTCTTTGCTACGTCCGAAAAATCCGTTAGAAATAATATCTTTTTCATTTTAAATTTATAAGTGATGCTTTTTTTCAAAACTTACTAATTTAGTAAGCCCTAACCCAACCACAAAAGTATCGTAGGCGTCATTTTTCACTTCATACGTTGCAGAAAGGCCAAGTTCCCAGTCGTGGGGAATTTCTACCATATATTCTGCCCCAACAAGAAACATAGAAAAATCCTTCTCCTCACTGAACTCCTTACCATATCCTGCCAGCAATCCCAAGGAATGTAAAGGGTTATAGGTAACTACCGCATTTACAGATAATGGATATTCTCTTTCAATAAAATTATTTTCCAGTTCTCCGTTCTTTTCTTCAATGATAAAACTTTCAAAAATCATATCCGAATGCACCCCTAAAGCAAATTTATTGGAAATCCAGTAATTTACGTTCAATCCGAGAGCAGCTGCAGAACTGATTTCATTTTTTTTCGTATCGATATTGTGTTTGATGAAGGCATCCCCCATTATAGCAGATATCCCTATTTTCCCTTTTAAGGAAGCATGTTCTTCCAATTTTTCTTGCGCTCTGCAATTATGGATGCTTATCGCCGATATAAGTAAAAGGCCTACTATTGGTCTCATCGTCATCTTGATTTATTTAATACCTAATTCTTGTAATCTTAATAAAAATAATTCTGATATTCTGTTATGAAAACTTATAACCCCGTAACCTATTCCCCCTTATTACCTTTCTTAAAAACACTATCCTCCGGTTATTGAATTGTCCGTAATGATGGGTTAATACAAAAATCAATATTGGTATAATGAGCCAACACAAATATCCCAACACAATCTTGGAAGAAGCCATCATGGCATTGACTTGTGTTGTTTGGTACATACTCATGCCGTCGCTGAAATCTCCTGTATCCAAATAGACAGAAATATCACTCAGGCTTTGCCATTGTCCCTGATAAGCTGCCCAACTAATAATTGCTCCTGCAAACGCTGTTGCTATAAAAGTCCGCACCAACAACATGATGCCTATAAGGCTAAGCATATCGTCTATTTGTAAGTTTAAGGTAGCATAATACCAGATCCCAATGAAAAGAATTCCTAATCCTAAACCTTTTATAAACATTGGAAAATAGAGATACTCTATATTCATTTGCGGTTGGATCATCAAATACAACATCAGAGTATGAAGAAAAAAAGCCATAAAGCCCAAAATAATATAGTATTTTACATTCCATTTATTTTTAAAACCATGAAAGGCAAGAAACCCTGCTATAACAATTCCGGGAATCATCCATAGGTTCAGCTTTGCATTAATAAGATTGTTATACCCTAAAACACCCACTGTGTATTGGACAAAAATACTGCTGCTTGCCAAATATGCGCCTAGAAACAAAAGTAATATCATCCCATGCCATACATTTACTTTTTGAACAATCAGTTCAAATTTGATGAGTTTGCGTTTTAGAAATTTTTGCCTGTAAATAAGGGCCGCCAAAAGTATTACGCTTATCAAAAAGGAACCTGTAATAAAGGGTGAACTGAACCAACCTTGCTGTCGCATAAAGGTAAGCCCTGCATTCAGGCACATTGCGGAAACGGAAAATAAAACCAAAGACAGCCAGTCAATCTGATACAAAGGCTTTTTAAAGCCAAAGCGTTGGTTGTGCTGGAAAATCAACGACAGGGAAGCAATAACTAACATCATTATCGACATATAGAAGTAAGGTGCCTGCCAACTGCTGTTGAAGATTAAATCAGCCATAAGGTAAGAGGAGAGTTGCCCGATGCCAATCGTTATAGGGTAAAATATAGAGTAGAATCTCCCTCTTTCTCCTGTTGGTGATAGGATGAACATAACTGGCAACATCATTTCTATCATGGCAAACATTTTAAGCAAGCCAATAAAAAAACTTCCTCCAATGACCATCAATATATTGTCTGTTGTTCCTATCAAATAAGAAATACCAGCAACGACAACAGTGCAAAAAACAATTATTTCTTTGGAGCGAAAACGCATTTTGACACGCATCACGATAGTACCGGCAACAGCCATTCCGATAGTTGTGGCATTATTTGCCATAGAAATATATTCCGAATAGGTTGCCAATGCTCCAGAAATATCAGATATATTGCTGGTATAAATGCCATTTAACGCTAACAGCGGTAACAGAAAAATAATAATCAGCAGCAGCATAATCGGTTTGGGAACCCAAGTGGCAAACGGTCCTTTATTGTACATAACGCTGCTATTTTAAGGTAACTTCTACGTTCATGCCTGCGCGCAGCAATTTCAGATCTTCAGGATTGTTGTTTTTGGTAAACTCAATCCGCACTGGGATACGCTGCTGCACTTTTACAAAGTTTCCTGTCGAATTATCAACCGGAACAGCCGAATATCTGGCTCCTGTAGCTCCGGAAATAGCCGTTATTTTTCCTTCAAATTCTTTTCCGCCCAATGCATCAACCCTAATTTTTGCAAAACCACCGATGGCAACTTTTTCCATTTGTTTTTCACGGTAGTTGGCTGAAATCCAAATGTTGTTAATGTCAACAATTGTAGCCACCTGCTGGCTTATATTTAACAACTGGCCTACATTTACGGTTCTTCTTCCCATAATTCCATCGTGTGGGGCGGTAATTACCGTATAGGAAAGATTGAGTTTTGCCATTTGAAGTGCATTTTCGGCACGTTTTATTTCCGCATCATTCATTCCCAAACGAGATTGCACTTCATTAACTGTCAACACACTTGTTTCTTTTGTATTTGTAATTGCTTGATATTGAGAAATTATGACTCCCAATTGAGCTTTGCTGGCATCATATTCGGTTTTTATTTGGTCAAACTGCTGGCGTGTAACGGCTTCGTCTGCCAATAAATTTTTGTAGCGGTTGTAATTTTGTTCAGCATTCCACAATCTTGCTTTGGCAGAATTGATGTTTGCTTGTGCCGCTTCAATATTTGCTTGTGCGGTATTGATATTGTTTGAAGCGGTTTTAACAGAATTTGAAGTTACATTTTTGGATGCCAATGCAGCCATATAAGCCGCTTCTGCCTGTCCTAACTGGGTTTGTATTTCCCTGTCGTCTAAAATGACGAGTGTATCTCCCTTTTTTACGTATTGGTGTTCTACAAACCGTATTTCTTTAATATAAGCCGAAACACGAGTATTTATAGGATTGATGAATGATTCTACTTGTGCCGCATTGGTGTATCGATCATTTCCTATGTTTAAGTAAGAGGTTATGACCCAATACAACCCTACCAACACAAACACCAATATAGTCATACTAATGATTTTTCCAGTATTTTTCTTCTTAACAGGCGGTTTTGGCTTTGGAGTAGTTTCTTTTGAAACTGTTTCTTGAACTTTATCTTGATTTTGTGACATATCTTTTATCTTTTATATATGAGCAAATGAAATAATTATAGTTTTCCGCTTTCTTTTACTAACTTGTAATAAGCAAAAATGAGGTTGATTTCTGAATTGGTGTATTGCAACTCTGCGTCTAGTTTGGTGTTGCTAGCATCAATTAAATCAAGTAAAATAGCTAATTGATTGTTGTACTTGCTTTCCATAATTCTGTAATTTTCATTGGCTAAATCTTTATTTTTTTCAAATGTTTTATTTTGGGTAACAGATTCGTTGTATTTGATGTATGCCGCTTTCACAGCTACGCTTATCAACTGTTCAGCTTCGTTTGCTTGTGCTTGAGCTCGTTCTGTTTCATATTTGTTAAGTTGGATTTTTTTCGGCGTTTTATAAAGTGAACTGATATTATAACTAAGCGATAAACCTACATTCCATCCATTTGAATACATATCCAAAGCAGGTGAAATAGTAGTAATGGGACGTTGAAGTGTATTTCTTGCAAAAGCAGATAAAACAGGCATACGCTCTGCTTTGGTTATTTTTTCAGAAACTTCATATAGTTCAACTGCCTTTTTGGTCATCATTAAGATGGGATGGTCTTGTATATTGTTTTGATAGGTTTCTAAAAGCGAAATTTCGGGATTTTCATTTAATATCGTTTCTTCTGCTATAATCTGTGTTTCTTCTGGCAATCCCAAAGCTACAGTGAGTTGTTTGTTTAAAATTTGAATGTTATTTTCTATCACTTGCAAAGACAAATTAAGATTTGAAATTTGCAATTCGCCACGGATAACATCATTTCGGGTTACCATTCCTTGTTTGAAAAATTGGTTACTGTTCTTTAATCGCTTTTCTGCAAGTTCAATATTTTTTCGATAAACACTTGCTTGATTTTGCAATTTATACAAGTCCAAATAGTATCCTAATGCGAGTAATTTGATATTTTGTTCATTAGACAGATAACTAAGAGAAGCTATATTTTCATGTAACGATTTTGCCTGAATAGCATTGTTTACTGCATTTCCTCTCCAAATTAATTGAGTAGCTTCTATAGCATATACGTTTCCAAAATGAGGCATATCTACTTTTGAAAAATTAGAGAAATTTTCATCTAAAACAGATACATCACCAATATAAGTTACACTTACATTCGCATTAAAATCAGGAAGTCGCTGGTTTTTAGCAACCTTTATGTCTTGTTTAGCGATGTTGATGCCCGCTTTAGAAACAGCTAATGAAGGGTTGTTTTCTGTAACTAAAGAAAAAAGTTCATCAATGGTAATTTTTTTCTTTTGTATTGAATCTTGGGCATAAACAAATGAACTTAAGAATAGGCAAGTTATCCAAAAAAAAATCTTGAAAGGGTATGATTTCATACTAATTTAGTGTATTTATATTTTCAAAGTGCAAATTTAAAAATAAAATAGCTTTATAAAAGGTTGAAAAAGGATTAAAAGAAGTTTAAATGGTATCTAAAAATACAATTTCATTTTTGTTTCTATACTTCTTCGGACTTAAACCTGTATGCTTTTTAAAAAATTTACCAAAGGCATATTGGTCTGAAAATTGAAGTTCTGATGCAATGATATAGATTGTGTTTTTGGTACTGAGTAGTAATGTTTTTGCCTCATTAAGTAAGGCATTTGCAATAAATTCTGTAGGTGGTGTTTTAGTTGTTTCTTTGACACAGATAAAAAGATATTTGATAGATATATTTAGTTGTTTGGCATAAAAAAGCAACTCTTTTTCTGTTTTAAAATGAAAAGAAACCAATTCGATAAATTGCAGTGTGATTTCTTCTTTTCGGGTATTTAGTATCGTTTCAGATTGCAGTTTTTCTGCTAATGAATCCATTAAAGTATAGATAATGGTTGTGAATAATGCAATGATAATTTGTTCCTGAAAAGAAGACTCTTTTGTGTTCTGATTGACGTGATAATTCAATAATTTAACCAATCCTACGGTTTGACTAAAAGCCTTTTTTTCTAGTTTAAAGATGTTTTGATTTTTTTCTGCATTTATAATTTGGTAAACATCATATCTGCTGAAATTAAAATAGATTTTTTCTCTAGTAATTTCTCTGTTGTGTATTAAAATATACATTTTCAGCGTTTCAGTAAAACGGATGATTTTATAAATATTTTTTTTTGAAATCAATATAATATGTTCGTTTTCATAAGATACAGGCTTTCCATTTATTTCCATCTGCATAAGTCCTTTTACTAAAAAAATGACGATGTTGCCTGATGGGCGCAAAAGATAGCCTTCTTTAGCATTTTTAAAGAAGTCTTTTTCGGTGAGTATTTTTATCAATGGCATTTATAACAAATTTTAAAGAAGTCTAAGGTATTGTTTTTAGCAAATTGATGCGCAAGATTTTTATAAGTTGAGCCGTTGGCCCGGTGCATTCCTATGGTTTCAATACGATTTTATTTACGTTATTTTAAGTGGTTAGCTTTTTATTCGTGTAAAAAAAAATTAGATGGCCTAAATACTAACCCAATACGTATGCTGTTGGTACTCTCTGAATAATGCAACAAACTTTCAGCATAACCTGTATAATATTGTAAGGATAGATATTGATTGTTGTTTTTTCCAATTCGATAATAAAATTGTGTTTGAAATGAGCCTCTATTGTCCCAAGTTGCTCCCTTCTTTGCCGTTATTTCAACTACGAATCGGTTATCTCTAGATTTTTTTATAAGATTTGCTTCAAAATAACCAATGTATTTTATTAAATCGGGATTATCACTTTTATAAGCAAATGGAATCCATGTACTTATTGCTAATGTAATAGAGCCAGGAAAGGCAATCCTATAATGAAAACTTACTTTGTTCCAGGAACGGGAATCTATACTGTCTTTACCATTGGATTCATGGTCCAGTCCAATACCTACCATATTTAACAATCTGTGCTTGTTTAAATAAAATTTTCCTAGACCCATGCCGGGATTATAATTGTTTTCAGAAAAAGGGCTTGAATTTTTATAAATGTTCCAAAATGACTTTTGAGTATATGTAAAATACAGGAAAGAATTGAAAGGCAGTACAGCATTGGTTAATCGGTCCTTAATGCTGATTTGAAACTTAGCGTCTGAATTATTTGAATTGATAGGTTCATTTACTTGGAATCCAGTGATAAAATAGTTGTCTTTAAATATCGTAAATTGAGGTGCTTCTTTTAGCAAGTTATTTATAGAATCTCGTGTATTTGTTTGTCCCAAAATGCTATTACATCCTATTAATATACTCACCACTATTACTATTTCCTTTTTCATAATCATCTTTTAAATATTTTTTCTAGGTTCTCTTAAAAATAAGCAGTATAAAGTTATTTTTAAATTTTTTTATGTTCTCATTTTGTTTAGATAGCACAGAGAAATTCTTATAAAAAAGGATTCGTTATGGAATTAAAAGTGCAGTTTTTTTTAATAAATCATACAAAGTTGATTTACCACGAAGATCATATACATCTGAAAATCATAGTTTAAGCTGCCTGTGTTTTTTCATCTGAAAATATTTTTATATTATTTTTATTGTATATTACCTATCCACCTTTTTTTATATTCGTTTTTATAAATATGTTTCCAGCGTCTATGACTCCATAGATAATTTTCGGGATTTGCAATAATAGCACTCTCAAGATTTCTTATAAAAAGATGTGTTATTTTACCAACTTGATAGGGTTTTGAAAAATCAAAAATTGGTGTAATGATGAATTTATAGTGTCCTCTCTTTGTCTTAATAATATTAGCAAATAAAGAAGTAGTTTTATTTGAAGCTGTATAGAGTTCAGCACCACTCATAAAGGCAGTCTTTTGAGATAAAAAAGATGCCCAAAAGCTTCTTTCCGAGATATTTGGATTTTGATCAGCGGCTAAAATTAATATATGATTTTTTTGATCAAATGGTTTTATATCTCTTTTCATGAATTTTGACGGAATCATTTTAGAACCGAATCGACTTCTCAGTCTTAACATAAAATTATTTGCTGCTTTACTACTTAATTGTTTATAAACAACTAGTACGTCTGCTTTATGAAACATGGATGCAATATGTGCATTCGCCCACTCCCAATTAAATTGATGACCTAAGTAAATATGACAATTTTTGTTTTCAGAAATAATTTTTTCAAGCTCTGAATAATCTGCGGATATATGCGACTGAAGGTCTTTTTTAGATATTGATAATAATTTTATTGTTTCAATAAAGTTGTCACAAAAATTTTTATAAAATTGTTTCTCAATATTTATTTGTTCTTTTTCAGATAATGATCTGAAAGTTATTTTTATATTTTCAGAGACAACTTTTCTACGATATTTTATTAGGTAATAGAGAATATAATATGCGAAGTCAGAAATAACATATAATATTCTTAAAGGGAATAGTGAAATAGGATATAGGAAAGCAAAAATCATTGGAAGAAATTTTATAGTTTATAAAAAATGAAAAGTGTAATTTTCATTAAAATAGTAATCTTCTTATTTTTCTATTAGATTTATTAATTGTGATTTCAAATTTTGAGCATGATTATACCCTATTTGATAAATCTCATCAATTTTTTTAAACTCAAAAGTTCCATAATTTCCCATGTTAGGTGGTTCAATATAAACATCACATTTATTCATTTTACTATCAATACTATTGTTCAATGAAATGTGAAGTGTTCTTTCAATCATTCTTTTATATCCCATTTTGCCTTCCATTTTATTTATAGCATTAACATTTATTCCAATAATTTTATCACATTTATTTTCGATAATATCAGTTGGAAAATTGTTTAAAATACCACCGTCTGAAAGATAGACACCTTCATGAAATACTGGATGAAAAACTAACGGCACGCAGCAAGAAGCTTTTACAGCAGTAGATAGTGATCCTGTACTAAAAACGTGTAATTTAGCGTTGGTTAAATCTGTGGCTGTGACATAGGTAGGTATTTGTAATAATTCAAGTTTATCGTGTGTAATGTATTTTTTTGTAATTTTTTCAAAAACATCTGGTGTAAACAACCCGCCACTTCTAACCAATAAATTAGAATAATTGAAAAATTTTTCAACTTTACCAATTTTTAATATTTCTTCTGGGCTGAAACCAGATGCGTAAAACACACCAACTAATGATCCTGCACTAGTACCCGCAATCACGTTTGGTTTTATACCTAACTCTGTTAGATATTGTAGTACACCAAGATGAGCTATACCTTTGATTCCACCACCTGATAATGCTAATCCTATTCTAGACATAATTTTTTTTTGAATTTGATTTTTTTAAGTTTAACAGATTTGTCATTTAACATTGTTTTTGATCTATATACCGTTCAATTTTTAGTTTTAATTCATTTGATTGTTCTTTAAATTGACAATGTTTTTTGGATTCCTGTTTGAATTTTTGTCTATCTGTAGTTTCTTATGATTTTACTTTTTCGAAGCATTTTAGCTGCATCATTTACCTCTTGTTTTGTCTTATTTGACAGTTTCTTTAACTTCTCATGCAACTTTTTAGTTTTTCGTACATTTTTTTAAATAATTTGCTAATTGCCATAACCAGCAATTGTAAAATTTTAATTTTAAAGTTGTTCTTTTTAATAATTCTATAATTTACAAAGCATGAATGGCTTTTCTTAAATGTTCGTAAGAAATGTGAATTTCATCTTTAAAATTTTCCCATTTTAAATTAGCATCGTCTTGCTTTTCTTTTAATGTTGAGATTATAACATTTATTTTTTCGTGTGCAGTTATCATTTCTTCATTATACCCTGTTGTTAATTCTGCTTTCTTTCCATCAAAGTTTTTTTCTAAAATTTCTAATTGTAATTTTGTTTTAATTAATAACGGAGTAAAAAAGTCAGCTAATTTTAAAAAGACTGGGGTGTTTTCAATTTCAATTTTAACAACTTCCAATTTTTGTAAAATATTTTTCTTTTGCTTTAAAAATAATTCTTTAGTTTTTGCCTCTCCTTCATCTAATTCATTTTCTAAATCAGTTAGAGAATTATCAAGAAAAGCATATTCCTCATCAATTTGAGAATTTAGTTCTACTCTAAATTTATGAAGGCTATTTTTGATTTTTGATTTAGTTTTTTCAAACTCTTCCTTTGCTTCAGCTTCTCCAAGAGATAATTGAAATGCTAAATAATCTAATTCTTGTTGGTCTTTTAGCAATTGACCTGCAATCTTTACTAAGATTAAGATTGGTTTTTTTGTTTTCATTGTCATAATTGTTAATTTAGATTAGATATCGATTACAATTGGGATTTGAATTTATGGTTAAATATGAATGATTGTTTCATTTTTTGCTGTTTTATTGTTTAAAAAAATAGTAATGATTTGTTGACTAATAAGACTAGTGTTAGCATTGCAGTTTTTATGTTTGTTAATGAATAGGTGAAAATATCTAGCTTTTATTTTGGAAGTTTCTTCTCCAATCATTTTAGCTATACAATCTTGAATATTTGAAAGTAATTTGCTTATAGGATTAGTTTTTAGTTTACTTTCGTTAGTAATTGTTATGAAAGTACATTTGGGATTACCCAAGTGGTTAAGAAAAATTTGAGAACAGATTAAACAAGTCGTGATATTATTTTGAATAGTTTTTTGTATTTCACTTATTTTTAATCCTGTTAAAAATAAATCATTATCATCTTCATTTTCCATTACTGCGACTGTTAAGTCTATTTGACCATAAATTTCTCTTATTATTTCTGAAACATCAGTTGCCTTGTTGAAGTCTGAAATATCAGTCAAAAAAGTAATCAGATGACCCGTTTTTATTTCTTCAACATGCTTCTTTAGTATATCTAATTCATCCGCACTCTTTGCTGGCACAATCACAGTTGCATTTTCCAAGAGAAAAGATTTTACAATCTCTTTGCCTAACTCACTTGTTCCGTCAATAACGAAAGTGTTTTTATGGTTTAATCTTTTACTCATTATTGGTATTGTTAAATGATTAGACAAATATTAGTATAGATAGGATATTAAGAAAGGTCTACAAAAGGTTGGAATTGGTCAAAAAGAGGGTATCCGATTAGTGAATTACTTTCTGATAATTGCATCAATTTTTTTGACGATTTCATTTGTGCTAAGAATGTTAGTATTTAGTCCTAAACTATTTTTATTATAAGGTTGGTATTTATCCAAATCAGTAACTGAAAATAATCCGACCGTAGGTGTTTGTACAGAACTTGCTAAGTGCATAATTCCGCTATCGGCACTAATAAAAATAGCCGTATTTGCAATTAGTGATCCCATTTGACGTATATCGTTACTATAAAACGTAGGTGCTTTAAAAGCAATTTGGGAAACGTTTTCAACAGGTAAAACTTCTATGATATTAAAATTTTCAAATTCTTTTTTTAATTTTTCAAGTAATTCCATCCACCATAATTCTGAATAGCATTTATTTCCAGTTGCGTAAGTAAATAAGCAAATTGTTTTTTGTTCTTTATTTACAATAAGTTGATTTAGTATTTTTTTACCCTCAGCAATCTCTTCAGAATTTAATTTGAGATCTAATGATGGTATTACCTTTTTAACATTGGCAACTCCAATCGTTGACAAAAAAATCCTTAAACTATATACAGGATGTTTAGCCAGATGTTTATAATCTTTATATTTTAAGTTGAAATATTCATTTTCATCATCAAAAATCCTGTACGCTGAATTAGCAAATTTGGTTGAAAGTCTACCAGATGATGAATCTTTATCAACATTAATTACAATATCATATCGCTTTTTTCTAATAGATAACCACGTGAAAAGATATTGAATCAAGTTTTTAAACGGTTTTTTGGGTAGTTGAATTATTTTATCAATGTTTGGATAATTTTTATATATAATTGTAGATAAATTTCCTTTTACAAATAAATCAATTTTGCTATTTGGAAAAGTATTAATTACTTCTTGTACTAATGGAGTCATTAATAATTGATTTCCTAACCTGTGATTGGGTCTACAGATTAGTATTTTTTTGATATCTTCTCTATTATCAATTGAAGGAAAGTTATTGTCAGAAGAATTGCTAATATTCTTGGTCACTCGATGTGTTATTCTTCTTCTAATTATGTTAATTTCATTAAAAAAATCCATATTTTGGTAAAAGAATTAGACAGATTAGTGTTGTTTTTTATTGTTTATTGGATTAACAATTGCAGCAACAAAGTTGGTAATTAGTTCATATTTTAATAGGTCTGTTTAAGGCAGTAGTTGGTCAAAAAAGGTTTTAAATCATAGCGAAGTTGACACCTAATTAATTTTTAAATTATTCAAGTGATTAAATTTAACTATTATTATATGATTTCGGAATCGAAAACTAGAAGACTAATTATTAAGTTTTAGATATGAGAGTGGATTTTGAACCCAATAGATGAGGTTTGAAATATCAAATAATGAATTCTGCCTAGAATATTTTTTTGGATTAGCAGAGTTAATCCGCGATATTGATAGTAATTTTAGTATTTATAAGAGAGGTCATGTTTTACTAATATTGTTTTAGCAAGATATCCATAAATTATTCCCAAAAACATAGCTACAATTACATCTGTAGGATAGTGTACACCATTATAAATACGGCTGTAGGCAACTAAAATAGCCCAAAACAACAATATGCCTTTTAACCAATTGTATTTATTAGGCAATAGTAGAATGAGAAAAGTAGCAAAACCAAAAGCATTAGCTGAATGTGAAGAAATAAAACCGTATTGTCCACCAGGTCCTGCTTCGCTTAAGTGGATAAACTTTTGCAAAGCTGGTTCGTGAGATGGTCTTAATCTTTTGACAATATTTTTAATAAGATGCGATGCGGTTTGGTCGCAAAATGTTATTACTAGACCTATCGCAATAAAAACTGAAATACTTTGCCTTTTATATTGTTTGATGATTATGTAAACTATTAATAAATAAAATGGCGCCCAAAATATTTTATCGCTCGCCCAATACATAATTTGATCAAAAAAAGGATTGTGAATTCCGTTTAAGTAAAGAAATAAATGTGTGTCAAGTTCTTTGATCTTTTCTAACATATATTTTATTTTTCTAACAATTTAATTTTAGCAAAACTAGATGTTAAACAATATGATAAAAAGAGTTTTTTGAATCCATTTTTGGTCAAAACCAATCATATTAGAAAAATTAAGTTTTGCCTTTGCGATACTCTGAAGGAGAAGCTCCTATCTTTTTTTTAAAGAATTTTCCAAAAAAAGATTGATCGCTGAATTGTAATTCATCTGCTATTTGGGAAATTGTTAAGGATGGATTTGCTAATAAAATTCGAGCTTCCATAATCACAGCATCATCAATTAATTCACCCGCAGTTTTTCCAGCAACGTCTTTTAATACTTTGGTTAAATGACCTGTAGTAACAAAAAGTTTGTCTGCATAAAATTGTAGACTACGTTCTCTTTTAAAATTATTTTCAAGAAGTTTAAAAAATTTCATCATAAGTTCTTCTTTACGAGAGGCTTCTATTTTTAATTCAGAATAATTTTTCTTGTATATTATTGCTATTTCAAGCATTAATAAACTGAATGTATGACTAATCATTTCACTTCCAAAAAAGTTATTTTTCCTTTCGATATTTTTTTTCTGTAAAAGGTTTACCATAAATAAAAAGGATTCCATTTCTTGATAACCGAAAGAAAGTTTAGGAATTATTTTAGAGGTAAAAAAATCGAATGCTTCAATATTATTTTTATTGATATTACTTTTAAGTGCAAAATCAATTGTAAAGCTTATCCCAATTAATTGTATTCCCTCATGTATATCTAAAATGTGTATGACCGTTTTAGGAGAAACAATTATAAAATCGTTTGCCTCAAGAGTATAGTTTATAAGGTTTAATTGAATGCTTAATTTGCCTGAAACAACTAACATTACAGAAAAATTATCTGATCTAAATGGATAAGAAAACGGATTTTCTGTAATAATATCTTTGTTTGAATACACATGCAATCCGTCAGATTGAGGTTTCTCGTCTAAGATTTTTAAAATATCACTTATTGTGTGTAATTTAATTGTGCTTTTATCCAACTTGTTGAGTTTATAACGATACAAAATTAATCAAATTCAAATAGTTTAAAGAAAGGAGTACTTAAAAGTTGTTTTTCGTTTATAAAACCAACTGTTATTTATCCTTTTTCCAATTATTTTAACATATTATTATCAACACTTTAAAAACTTAGCATTAAAATTTTCATATCACCGCTAACTTTTCTATCCAATACTTTAGCATAATGTTGAGTTGTTCTCTAGTTTTTATGTCTAACATTTTGCTAACACTTTCATTAGGAACTCCGTTAGTAAGAGTTACAGTTGTTGCAAAAGCATGTCTAGGAATATGGAAAGTCAATTCTTTTTTTCAATTTCTCAAACTACTGCAATTTCTTTTAAATAAGCATTCATCTTTTGATTTGACAGAAGTAGTAATTAATCTTCGTTAATACAATTGTAGATGATTTTCGTATTTATAATTACATTTTAAAACTATGTCGTTTGGTTTATACCCGGTATAAAATCTAAAGCAATAGTTTGGTCAACTGCATTTGTAGCAACATTAATTACAGAAATAGATTGTCCGTATTCATTATTTATAAACATTTGTCCATTACTACCTGTCCAAGCACCAGGTCTTTTGATTTAGAATGACTGTTACTATCACAACAATTGTCTTTGTATGCTTGTGGTGGTGTTTTTTATTTTAAAAACTAAACAATACATAATTAACCAAACTAAATTACTGTTTAACCAAATATTTGTTAAAATGTTGTTTTTTATTAAGAATAGTTCCAAATCTATTGCTTATTTAGTATTTATTTCGTCAAGATAACATTGTAAATCGTAGAGATAAATCAGCTCAATGTTATCATCTTCTGGCATTTGAGCTAATTCAACAAAATTGATGTTTTTGTATAATGATTTTTCTCCGATAATGTCCTGCATGATAATGAATACTGCTTCAAGTAGATTTTTATTATTGCAATGCACCGTAAAATTCTTTAGGTAGACAATCATGTCAATCTTTTTTGAATCTTCATATTCAAAAGGAATGAATTTAAGTTCGCTAGCTTTGAGATTAATATCTTTGAAGATATAGGGCTTATCAAGCCCTGCTTCCATTTCGTCAATGTCTTTGGAAGGCTGAACAAATGCTTTAAATTCCCAATCTTTAAATTTAGGTGCTGGTTTAATGACTTCTTCCACTTTAGTAAAAAAATCAGGATTCCCGTTGGCTGATATAATCATTTTTGTTTTTTCATTTTTGCGGTTAGGGAATATTAAGATAAAATCTACTCCCGGAGCGTAAAAATGCAGGTGCCAATCAAGCCAATATACATAGTACTTTTTTTCTTTTGCGCTTAGTGTGATTAGGTTTTTTAATTTTGATTGGTGGCCACTGAACCAGGACCAAAAGTGTTCTATTGTTTTCATAATAAAATTTTGTTTAAAGTGTTTGATTTGATTTCTAATGCGATCGCTCCGCCTGGCTACTTCGCTAAAACAGTTCACTGTACTGTTTTTTAACGCTCGTCCCTAACGTTTGTCTTTAGTATTGTTGTCGTAAGCTATTAAATTGAATAGTTCCCGCATTCTGCTTCTTACTCTCTTGCCGTAATGGGTTTCAATTTCTGATGCTGATAGATTTGTAGTGATGTGCGTTGGAATTTTTTTTGCAATAAAAATATCATAGCGACTTAATAGTATTTCTGCCATCACGTTACATTCGTTACCGTAGTATTTTAAGTTGTTCTCTGTTCCTAAATCGTCAAAACAGATTATTTTAGGTTCTGACTCATATAATTTTCCCTTGCTGTATTTGTGTATGATTTGGTAGCCGTCTTGAATGAATTCGAAGCTTATTTCCCGGCACGGTTTCACGAAAAATTTGTGTTCTGCAGGTGTTAGGTATTTCATGATGCTCATTAGTGTCGTTTTGCCGCAGCCGATAGGTCCAGAAAGTAGAATTCCTTTATTGATACTGATGTTGTATTGAAAACATGATGCCTCGTCCTTGAGAAAATAAGCGATGAGTTTGTATATGATTGGGTAATCGATTTCAAGGATTTTGAAATGATTGCCGTATAATTCGATGCCTTTCTGTTCTAACCAAGTAACTATTTCGTGATAGTTGTAATGGGTTTTTATTTCTGTTTCCATAGTTTAGTGTTTTACCGCAAAGTGCGCGAAGTTTTGACGCAAGGTTCGCAAAGTCCTTCGACAGGCTCAGGATGACAGTTTGAGAGAAGCTGAAACAAGTTCAGCTTAAAGTGGCTCTGAGTAATCTTTGTTTGCTGAGGTGTCGAGTTGTTTTGTTCTATCTGTTCGTTCATTTGAAATGAATTTTGGGGCGTTAAACATCCAGTTATTGGCTGCTGCTTTCCAGTCAACCATTGGTATTTTTCCACCGACTAGCCAGCCGATGCTTGAAAAGTAGTTGTAGAATTTTTGGGCTTCCATTTCCGGAAAGTTTTGCTCTAAGAAATAGGATCTAACTTCTTCAATTTTTGGAACAATTTCTTTTTCTTCTTTTTTAGCGGAACTTTTTTCTTCTTTTAAATCTTTTTCATTTTTAAAAATAGAATCATCATTTTCATTTTTTTTGGATTGCTCGCCCAAGTTTAAACTGTTTGAATTGTTTAAATTGTTTGTAATGTTTGTATTGTTTATATAAGGTACTACGACTTGTTCATCAACCTGTTCAGTACTTGTTTCAGAACCAGTACAGGACTTGTTCAATAGTTGTTCATTGACTGGTTTAAAATTTGAACTAGCACTTTTAGGTAAAGGCTTTAGATCATCTGAAAAATTGAATAAAAAAACATGACTTCCTTTGAATGGATTGTATGAGGGTTCGTATTTGATATAGCCCTGCGCATGCAAAGCTTTGAGGCATTTGTGGTACGTGGCTTTTGAACTAATCTTACTTATTCTCATTACTTCGTCACGCGAAATGCTTATCGGATTTTTAAACCGGTTGCAATTCCAGAACTGAAACAACGACATGTATAGACTTACGTGGGTTGGATTCAAAGCTCTGTCTTTGGCCACCTTATCAAAAAAGCCTGTGAGGTGCTTTATGTAATTCATGATTTGAATTACTTTGAGTTAAAAAGTGTTCTTTCTGAACTTACCTTATTGTCATCGAGTAATTTTTCAATATCCTTGTGTGCATAATAGATTATGCCTCCAATTTTAGTGTACGACAAGGTTTTGTTAATGCGCAAGGTTTGTAGAGTTCCCGGAGAGATATTGAGAAGTTTGCGAACCTCTTTTGATTTCAACCATTGTTTTGTTTGTTCGGTTTTGCCTTGGATGATTTCTCTAATATCATTCAAAAGTAATGTGCGGAAATCGTTTAGATCTTCCTTAGTTAGAATTTCAACTGCCATAATTTATGTTTTACATTGTTATGGCACAAAATTGTATGATTTGGGAATTTTTATTTCACAAGTCAATCACAAGTTGTGAAAGAAAAAAATAAAATTTATTCGAAATTACTTGCTGTCATTGACTTTTTCAATTTGTAAATAAAATAAGTTGGTGTAATTCCCGTTCGGACTTTGAATGCCCGAGTGAAGTTTTGGGTGGAACCGAAACCGGCTTCTTCTCCTAATGCTTTGTTAGTGTAGTTGCGGTACTTGCTTTCTTTTTTTAGGATATCAATTATGTAATCTATTTTTAAATCGGTTATGTATTCGATGGTGCCTTTTCCGCGGTGTTTGGCAATAATCTTGGTCACATATTTTGTATTTGTATTTAGTAACGAAGCCATTTTTACCAGTGTCATGTCTTTTTCTAAATACTTTTTAGTTCCTTCAAACTTGTCAAGCTTTTTGAGAATACCGGCTTCAATATCCGGGCTTATTTCCTGAGTTGTTTGTTTATTGTTGGTTTCCGGAATTAGCGAATTGTTTACTTCCTGTTTTGTGGTCACCTCCAATACCATTACCTCTTTAGAAATATCAAGAGTTCTTGGTTGGGCGGTATCGCGTTTCATTACTTCTTCAAAGAGCCTTTTGTTTTTGAAATGCCTATAAATTAAATAGATTATAGCAAGCGCCATTAGGAAAATGATACTAAAACCGATCACCGTTCGGAATGTCATTGCATTTTCGATATCCTGTTTTGATTTTAGTAATTCTTTTGTGTCATATTCCTTGACTATTTTTCTCAACAGATATTTATAGTTCTGACTAAGTACATTATCAACTTTTAGCAACTGGTTGATGTAATATAATTGGGACTTAGTGTCTCCCTGGTTTTTATAGTAATCTATCAGTAATTCATAGTTTTCTCGTAAATCGGGACGAATGTATTTTTGCTGCTCAAATGCTTTATCGACTTTTTTAAAATATTCAATTGCCTTTTCTTGTTCCTTAAGAGACCAAAAGCACTTGCCTAAATAAAAATATGCGACTGTCTCATTGGCAAAGTCTTTATTACTTTGCATACTTGGTATAGTACTATTCAAATCTTTGATTGCCTTGCTATAATTATTCTTGAAGTATTGATTAATTCCTTCGGAATGTATAAAGTAGGATTCCATATCAAGGTTTTCCAGCTTTCGTCCTTCATTAATTCCTAATTGATTTGTGGCTGAACTTAAGTCATACTTACCAATTTTGCTGTAGCACACGCCTAATCCATGAATGGAGTTGAGATAGGCGCGGTCATTTTCTTCCTTAAAATAGTTAATGCATTCCCGAAATAGGCTTATTGCTTCATCATAGAATCCTAAGTAGTATTTGGTCTGAGCAATACCAAATTTTACTTTATAAATGGAATAGCTGTCATCTGTTTTAGAAATATGCTCGTCAGCCAATAAAAAATTGTCTAAGGCATTTTTATTATCCTTTTGTCCATAATAAACTGTCGCTTTAGTCATATAAGCTGAGCCAATCGTGACTTCGTCTTTTGTTTGCTTTGCTGCAATAAGCATACTGTCTGCATAGGAACCCCAAGATTTTTTTTCAGAAAGATATAATACCGATTTATATGCCAATACCATTTGCCCAAAGTCAGCATCTGCCTTTGACTTTCTTAGCCAAGTTTGAGCATATAGCCATGACTTGATTTTATCATTTTTATATTTTAAAGTGGCATTACTTAGGTAATTGTAATTCTTAACTAATAGGCTGTCTGGAATTTTGCTAACCGTCAGCTGCGCCTTCACATGATGTGAAAGCAATAGCAATAAAATGGGCAAGTATTTTTTTTGAATCATTTTAAGGAATTGGAACTTAAACAATTAAAAAACACAAAAATAATGCGTCTTGAGGTCTATTTATTGCGAATAAATGTAAAAAAAATATTCTAAAACTGTACGAAATATAGTCGCAAATTGAGAATTATACTGATTGGTATGTAAGTCTCTGAACCGTCGTTCCTTATTTAAAAATCTGAAGTGTTCCATTCGGGAATGATACATTTTTGATTCCCGAATGGTGTAGTTAATGACTTGTGGAGCGTAAAAATGCCCATTAGTTTTGCCCTGAATTCAAATGGTTTTGTTATGAGCAAAATCGAACCACTGTTCAGATTACCCCGGGCGAAATGAACTGATGAAAAAAAAGTAATCAGTAACATTTAACACATTAACAACCATGAAAACATTATATTCATGTTTGATCATTTTGGCTTTTTTTATTTCTTGTGATAATGCCTCTGACATTACAAAGGCTGCTACAAGCAGTAGTGAATTATTCAGTAGAACAGCAACCGAACTTCCGGGTAATGCCGCTAATCCTTATGATGATGCTGGTTGGATTCACAACGAAATTTTTGAATCGTATTATGAAAGCGGTAATAAGCCCACGACATTGTCAGGGATTATTACCAAAGTTGAAACCTTAGCCGATGCCAATACCGGATTTCAGCCGCTAAAGACGACCTCTTATCACCCAGTTTCTGTAACAAGGATTCAGTATCTTTTGGATCATAAAAACACTTGTGTAGCCGAAGTTCTTTCAGCTTCGAGTATGTCATCAAGAGCAAAATTAAGCTTCAGCTCTTTTATTAATTCATTGGTTGTTGTCTTTGATACCGAGACCAATTGTGACGTTCTTTATCAGTTTGTAGTTGATTATGAAAAAGAAATTCTCAACGATACACTACTCACTGCAAAAGATAAACAGATTATTTTGACTACCACATCGATTGCAAGGCATTCGGCTTATTTAGCTAAAAAGAAACCTAAGAAGAATACTGACCCTGATTGGACAATCCTCATAGTTAATGTAATTGGAGCAGTTTATGGAGCAGAATTTGGAACTGCTGAGAGTTTAGTAGAAGGCTTGGTTTGTGGTATAGCAACAAATTAGAAGCAAAGTTCTCGATACATCCCGATTGTATCGAGATACTAGAACTGACGTTTTAAGAGTAAGGGCTGTCGAGATATGGCAGCCCTTATTAATTTTCGTCGGCATCATCCATGCGAAGTATTAGTTTTTCTTTTAGGACATTTAGGAACTTGGTTCTTTCGGATTTTCTGGTGCGGATTTCAAGAAACGTTCTGTTGAATTGTCCGAGGTCAACACCAAAGGCAGCTTCGAAAAATGTGGTAACTTCTTTGAGTTCTGATGCACCGTTATTGAAAACGCCTTCAGTGTGCAATGCATATATCAGTTCGACTAAAGCTACTTTTGAACCGGTCCATTTTTGTGTTTTGCGTAAAGGTATCGTAACTGTGTTAGGATTCTCCTTGTTTTCCAATTTGGAAATCTCTGTTTCTAAGTAGATTTTAATCCTATCGTTTGCTAAAATCCTCGCTACTTTATAATCGTGTGAAGTAGAAAATCGATGGTCTGCCTGAAAGTAAAAGCTATCGAGTGTATGCCGAACATCGTGTTTGCCGCGAATGAAATATTTGTTGTCGAGGTTGCGGTTGCCCGTGCGGTAGTATTTGTAGAACTCAGCATTTTCGGTGAAGTAGGTTTCTAGTTTTATTACTTCGGCATTGTAGTATTTGCGGATTGCTTTTTTAGAACCGAAAGGTTTGTTGGTCTCTATATTATAGATGTCATTGTAGTAAATCAGTTTGGCCGCAAATTGCGGTTTTATATTCCTGAAAAAATCAATCTCTTCTGATTTGTTTTTGAATTGGTGGTTTAAAAACGCAGTTTTTAATTTTTCCAGTATTGTAATTAGTCGCTTTATTGCTTGCTCCGCATAGAGAATTGGTTCTTCCGTTTCAGAATGGATGCTTTTTAATTGATGCTCTAATTCAGATAGTAAGGATTCAGAAAACAATTTCATTTGCCGGCAGTTTGTTGGTTGGTATGGGCAAATCTATTGGAGTGCTGTATTGAGTGCAAATGGTGTGGTGTGTAATTCCCGAATTGAATACTCCGAATTCCCGAATTGCAATATATGTTCTAGAAAAAAATATTACTTGAGACAATAATTGATACCGAATGTATACTGGGCATTTATTCCGCTATCGAACCATGTAATTAAATCTGCGGTATTGGTTTTCCTCTTAATTTTAAATTCTTAATATCAAATGTAATTAATTAAAACCTATAAAAATGATTGTTATTCTTCCGTCTGCACTATTATTTGTTCTGTTTATATATCTCTTTTTTAGGGAAATAAAACTTGAACGTAAAAGGTTTCTTGAAGCTGACCGATTAGGAGATGAACATATTTTAAGGGAAGTTGAGCGGTTTTTGAAAAAGGTTAATTGTAATAAATTAAACAATTTTATTAGCTAAAGACTATCAAGTTGTTGTTTGCCTGTCGATTTTCCAGCTTACCATTTTTAGTCTTTCATTCACTTTGTTTAAACTTTCCAAAATCTGTTCTTCGGTAGGCAGTTCGCCGTATACTAAGTCTTTAAAAGTTGTATTGTATGTATTCCGCATCTGACTCCATGTGTTTTCAATATCTGCATAAATCATAGCTGTTGCAGGATGATTATCGAGCCAACCGTTATTGCTCTTAAAACTTATGACATCATCATTG
The DNA here is from genome assembly GCF_003634615.1 of Flavobacterium sp. 102. NCBI lineage: Bacteria > Pseudomonadati > Bacteroidota > Flavobacteriia > Flavobacteriales > Flavobacteriaceae > Flavobacterium > Flavobacterium sp. 102. Next base: position 3,017,079 of record NZ_RBKX01000001.1, read on the forward strand.
GCAACTATGAGTAATAGTTTATCAAAACCTGGGGAATTAAAAAAAGCATTAACTTCCTTGTTTTCCAATAATTTATGAATATCATAGATATGACGGATTTTGTTATTCAAATCGGTAATAGGATCTTCGGTAAATGAAAATCGCATTAAGCTCATTATTTTTTCACAAAGTGTACGCTCTAAACTAAGTACGAGGACTTCAAATGCGTTGAGGTTGTATTCTTCGATTAGCGCTTCCTGATTATTAGCTTTCATCATTTCGGCTACAAAAGATGTAACCATTGCGTTAGTATATGGTTCAAAACTTCCTAACCAAGTTGATTCTACTATAATGATATCACGAACCTGACCAAAGTCGCCTTCAAAGGTTTTTTCGTAGCTATGAGCTGTTTTTCGAATCATTCCCATTTTGTTTGTAATTCCTTCGACTTCAATCTCGGGCAAAATTTCGGCAACAACATTTGAAATTTTCTTGATTTTTGCTTTTAACTGATTCCCCGTTTCTTGTTCATTTCTGAGAATGACCATATCAATATCTTCTGAAAAGCGTTCAATTATTTTGTAGCATTTTGACAATGCTGTTCCTCCTTTAAAGACTGCTTCTTTTCCTATATTTGAAGTAAAAATGCGGTTTAAGGCCAGTGTTACCCAATAATCTTTTTCAACATAGATTTCCTTAATTCCTTTTTGTTGCGCTGTTGCCAGTATCGCATCATTGTATAGTTCTTTGTTTTCGTGTAGTGTCATACTATGTTCCAGTTTTTAGCATTGGGTAAAATATCCTCTGTAATTTTGTATTCATATTGTGAAAGTGGATTAAGACTTTTTTTTAATGGCTTTATTTCGTCATTATCCATAAAAACTTCGACTATTGCTCCTAAAATTGCACGAACCCTTGGAGGGTATTTCAAGGCATACTTTAACAGTAATTTTTTATCTTTATTATCCCATTTTTTTATCTCATTTGCCAAAAGTAACAGCCCTGACCTTTTATCCATATCGGGGATTTGTTTGAAATCTTTCAGTGCATCTAAAATTTCTAATAAATAGTAATTTTTATCCGAAACATCAATATAACTTTTTACCGGTTTTCCTTTTAAACTACCGATTGATGCAGAAATTCGTTTGTCGCGGCTGGCAATTTTAATGACTTTAGGTATTTGTGTTGTTAAACCAAGCCTATTGTATAAACTTACTCCTGTTATGTAGGCAATTCTTTTATCATTTTCGAATAGATAGTTTTTTAAAAGTTCTTCTTCTCTGGGCTTTAATTCGCCAAAAACGGTTTGCTTTGGTTTATAAAATACCCCAGTTGAAACTCGCTTCAACACGCCCTTTTTTATTAAACGCTCTAATGTTTTTGCAGTAGCCGCATACTCATCCGATTTAACAGAAAGCGTTTGATAAGTGAATGTAGTGCCTATTGGCAGTTTCTTAACCTTGTCTTCTATTTTTTTTGAAATCGTCATGCTCTATCTTTTTATAGAAGACAAACATACTATTATTTTTTTAAATTGTCAAGTAAACGAAGCAATATACTTGACAAAATGTTTGAATATGCTTTGTTTTACAGACTGTTACTAAACTATATTGGATACTATAGGCTTGACTTTGTCGAAAAAGGCAGCCTAACTTTACAGCAATTTATTAAAGTAATAAATTGTGCGAGCGATAGCGCTGTTGTTTTACAACAGCGCTATCAGTTTTTTGTAGTGGATTGTGGTAGTTTTAAACTTATAGTTGCGAAGGTGTAAAATAATTTAACTCCTAATACTTTTATTTATACCTGTTATAAAATCTTGAAAAAAAGCCGGTAATGATGTAAATTGGCTTCCTGCATTTTCATCTATTTTACAAATATCTTCAATTATTAGTGCTGTTAAATATATTGCTAGTCTTGTTAAAGGATCTGTATACTCTTCTGAAATTGGTTTGCTTCTTGTTTTTTCAAAATGTTCTATTGAAATATAATTGGAATGGGTATGAACTGAAGCGTATTTGTAAGCATTGATAAAAGCATCTGTTTTACAAACTTGCTCAACAAGTTCGATGATTTTTAAAGGTCTTACTTTATAATTTTCATTGATTGAGAATTTCCATAAAGATTTTCTTTTTTCTGGGTCATATATTTTCACAAGCTCTGTAGTCTCTAATGAATTATAAAATGAGTTCGTCTTTATTAATTCAAACATTTCTTGAAGTTCTTGTTTGTCTTTTTCTTGTACAGGCTTTAGCTTAGGTAGGTTTTCATAGTCGATTTTGAATTTCTTTTTTTCCAACAATCCATCTATTTTCCAAAGGTAAAATCGAAATTGTTTTTCATCTTCTGATTTGGGTTCAACGAAGATGTGATTGAAAGTAATATATGTTTCCATCATTACCCTAAACATTGAATTTACACTAAATAAATCGTAGCCTGTAACTTTGATATCAGGTGTTGAGCTTTTATGCTCTATGATACCTGATGAAAGATGGAAGAAAGATGAAGAGTGAATAGCAAATTTATCGATTAGCAAATTCGAATAATTCATCCAATTTGGCACATTGGTTTTCTTTTTAGCAACATAAACCTGGGCTAACGGACCTAATAAGATGTATTCATAAAAGGTTAAAGGGTTTTGATATAATAGTTTCTGAATGTCCATAAAACCATATTTTAAGACATCAAGACTACGCCTAAACTGTCCAGTTTTGTTATTGTTGTCTCAGATATCTTTTCAAGACACGCTATACATAATAACCGCTCTGCGCGACTAAATGCAACATATCCCAAGCGTGGATAGTCAGTTTTTTCATTGTCACGTTTACTTTCTCTTATTGAGTGGTCAGTTTCTATCCATAATAAAAGCTCTTCTTCAGTTTTAGCGATCGCGAGTACAGCTTCTGATTCCAAACCTTTAATAGTATGTATATTAGAAACTGTAACATAATTACCTACTTCTTTATTATTAAAATCGAATTTCAGATTTTCAATTTTCACAGGTAATCCCTCCTTCATTTCTAATTTAAGAACATTTTTAACAAATAATCCAAAAGTGTTTTCATTAGTTATAACCCCAGAATTTATAGCCTTGAATATTGCAACGGCATGTTTTCTAAGTGTAAATATATTTGTTTCATACTTAGTACAGAATTGCGTCTGATTCATTTGTAAAGTAGAAAGTAAAGTATCCTGAATGACATTTATAGGGAGGACAATGGAATTCTTTTTTGGATCCATATATTGATTATTTACGGAGGACTTAACACGCTTAATAACGTCGTTTTTCTTCGCCAATATGCATCTGTTCGATATGCTAATTGAGATGCTTTCACATTTACTGTAGAATTTCTCGATTATTGGTGTTACTGTTTCCCATTGCGTAATAAATACTATTTCTTCATCAGTGTCAAGTTCTGTTACTGAATCAGGGTTTTTCGATACAGCTTTTTGCTCAAACTTTAGATTTTTAAAATTCCTTCCATTGAAATGATTTAAGAATCCAACTATCTTTGTTGTCGACCTGTAATTTTTATCATTGATATTTATATTGTAACTATTACTTTCGGATGCCTTAAGTATAGGAATGTATTTAAATTCCCTAATCGAAGAATCAAAACTTTGTATGTATTGTTCAGGATCGCCGACACAATAAATTTTTGTTTTATTTACTTTTCGAATATTTTCTATTATGCTAAACACTTCATTTCCTGTATCTTGAAATTCATCTATAAATAAGTACTGCAATCTATTACTTATTATCCTGCTTATTGAATTTTTCGACATGCATTCTTTTGAAATAGATAAAGTTTGGTCATACGTTATATATCCAAGTTTATTAAGTCTCTTTTTGATATTTGACTTAATAATTGCAGAAGCTTGATTGGTATTACTTCTCTTATCCTTTTCTTTCATTTTTTCGACCTTTTTAAAAACATCGTCAAGTCCACACTGCATAAATAATTTTTCACGCCCGATTTCTTCGGCTCCATAAGAAGAAAAAGGTATTATAATGAAACGATTTAAGAAAGAGTGCATTGTTCCTATAAATAAATTTTCAGGGATAGTTATTCTTTTAGAAAGCCTGCTGTAAATATTATTTGTTGCGGAATTTGTATAGGTTATAACAACCAAATATCTACTAGAAGATAAGTCCTGAAGTGCTTCAATTATAGATTCAACCATGTTGTATGTTTTACCGGCACCTGGACCAGCTATAATTAATTCACCCGAAACTTTTTTTATTGCCATTGTTGCTGGTTTATGCTAGGAATTTTATCCCATCGCTTATATATGTTGGTATTACAAATTCATCATTAGATTCGATTAGATTGAGCATTAGGCTGTATGCGAATTCTGATTTATATTGTTCGATAAGAGCAAAATATTCATCTATTACTATAGGATTAGTGCCAATATTAGTAAAAAAAGCTTTGCCGCTGTTAGGTCTAACTTCCTGAATGACTTTTAATAGAATATCTCTTCCTTTACCAGTTGTATTAACCGAAATTAAATCTTTTTCAAAAGTTGTTTCGGTAGTTATTCCAACATGTATTTCTGAAACTCCAGAATATTTAGATGCCAAATTATCAGCGCGATCTTTTGCTTTTGTATCTGAGTCACGATCCGTTAAGACCAAACATTTTTGAAAGAAACCATTTTTAATAATTTCTAAAAAATAACTGAATGCTAAACCGTTTACACTAATTACACAACAACTAGATTTTTCAGTTGAATGCTTAACTATTTTTTCAAAAAACACAGGTATTAATAGTTTTTCAGATATGCCTTCTACCAAAATCACTTTTCTCGAATAAAAGAAATTAGTATTAACTGCATCCAAATATTTATTTAAATATTTAATTTGCTTTTTGCCCAGAGCATCAGCACTGAATCCGTCAAGAATATAATGTGAGACTATCTGATTATCTTTCTTGTAAAGTACGACTGTATTTTCAAAATCAATTTTAGTAGTAATATGTGTTGAATGAGAAGTTATAAGTAATTGAATATCTTTTCTATACTCTTTTTGATTTGCTGTTTTAATCAAGGATTCAATATTATGTGCTAAGTGGTCTTGAAGGTTTGGATGCAAATGTGATTCAGGTTCTTCAAGACCAACGACTCTGAAATAAGAGCTTTGCGCTCTAGTTACATCTTCAATGTATGATAAAACTAGAGAAATAAATAAGAGATTATTTCTGCCAGTTCCATTTCGCTCTATTTTTATTGGATTATCACCATAAATTAAACTGATTTTTTTGAGTAAATCTGAAACATCAGGAAGTGTAAAGATTAAGTCAACGATATTTGTTGAGTCGTCGGTTGCTAATGATATTTTATCTAATTGAACAGAAATTCCTTGTTTGATTTCTTGTAGTGCTTTGTTTTCATTTATTGCCTGCTGTAATCCTACAAGCTGTCCTTTTAAATCTTGGTATTCTTTTTCTTCCTTTGAATTTAATATCCTGAAAAGTAATTTGTTACTATGACTTGCTACCAATTCTGTACAAGCATCCCTAAGCGCATCCAGAAGCTCAAATCGTAACTGATTTAAATGATAAGTATTGGCCTGGGTATTTTTACCTATACCACCGTAAATGCTATAATGGTATTTTGAAATAGGAAAGTTGATTAAATCTAATTTGGCACTCTCGGGAAGTTTTTCATATTCAGGTTCAGTAATTTCATTTTTGAATTTTGTTATAAAATTTCGTTGCTGCTGAAGTTCATCTTGTTTATTAAAATTCGTTACAGGCGCAAATACATAAGATATAGTAGCTTCACTAAACTCGGCATTACTGTACCAGTCAGATATAACGGACTCTTGATCATCGTTCCAATCTTTTAAAGTAGCTTCAATAATGATTTCTGGAAATTGAATAGAATCAATAGGGATGTTGAAATCGAGTACTTGTCTTTTAAAATCTAAAAGGGTGTCATAATTAAAATCAGCAACCTCCAGAAACCGTTTTTTAAAAAACGATATATCCTGTCCAAAAATTAAACCAATTGAATCCAACAAATTAGATTTGCCAATGTTGTTTTCACCAATTATAAGAGTGAGGGGTTTTAGTTCGATTGTAAAGTCCCTAAAACTTCTATAGTTTTTTATTGTAAGTTCTGATATATACATTCTAAAGATAAATTTTAATGTAGTTAAATTTTTTTGAGTTGAGTAATAATCATTCTTAGCCTTCTGATTAAATCATCGTAAGTAAATATATCAATTACATTTTTATATTTCCTCTTAATGATTTCAAAATCATGAAGTTGATTTTTATCCATTTTGTTATCGCGTCCCATAATTATTATTGCATTTGGATTTGTTATCCGAACTTCCAAATTATCAGGCAATTCATCTTTATATTTTTTAGTAAGCTTGTTTTCTATTTCCTTTCCAGATTTATTTAAGTAAAAAATATATTTTTCAATTTGCATTATAGTACCGGACAAATCTCTGTTAGGGATATGATTATCTCTATACGTTATATCTGAAACAATATTTTTCTCGAACGGGATTTTAATTTCAACAATATCCAGATTACCCATAAAATCTATCAAACCATAGTCTAATCTACGATTTTTATTACTGTAAATATCAAGAAAATGAATTTCTTTAAATACTGCTATGTACTTAGGAAAAAGCAAAAGTATGATTTGGATTATTTCAGATTGCCATTGGTTTTCGTTATAATTTATCTCATTATTAAGCATTGACTCTAAACGCTCGACCAAGGTTTGATATTTAATAATTTCGGATTCCTTAAAGGTCTTTCTAATTTTGCTTTCAATGAGTGGAATCTTTTTATTTAGATAATCATTGTATGCTAGCTCCTTATCATCAACATTCTCAAAGTAGTTCTTTAAAATTGAAGTAACTTTTGCTTGACGATAAAGTTTTATTTCATGAGTTGTTGGAAAGATTTTAATCAAATTAATAAAATCAGTATATGGCAAATTTTTACCAGATGTACCACCAATATACAAATCATTATTTAAGAGTAAATCAATTTGGTATAATAAAGATATTTTTGATTTGGCTACGAAAGTTGTTTCGTTTAGGTTGAGATTTTTATAAAAATAAAAATCATTTTTTAGCCCAAAAACTGACTTGTCAATCTTATAATATTCGCCAACCAGGTTTCCTATCACAAACATAAAGTCAGGTTCGTCAAATTCGTCATCAATCTTCTTATAAAATTTTGATTTATCAAGATGGAAAACTCCTGCCAAAGTAAACTGCTTATCCGTTTTTAATAACTTATCAAGCCAAACTGTTGGCTGAAAATCTGAATAATATCTAAGAATTAATCGTTTCTTGTCTTTTTCTATATTTATCACAGTGTCTTTATTAAGTTATCGATTAATACTAAACATACATTATTACCTCATCTTATCAATGCTCTCGAAATAAGGATGTTTTATAACATAGGTTTTATTTTGGTCTTCAACGGTTAAATGAAAGTCCATAAAGACTGGCTGACCTTTTATTAATTTTGTGAAATCATATATTGTATAACACTTGTATTTACTATTGAACATGTATAAGGTCGGGGCATTTATTATAAAAATCCCTTGGACCGTATAATCAGATAAGTCAAGCTTATGTATTGGACTTTCTTTTCTCAACTTAAAATGATCTTCAATCACATCAACATTCTGCGATGCCCAATTGACCTTTCTTTCTAACTGTTTTTCATACTTATCTTTGAAATTGGAATAATCCCTTTTCCAGTTGTTATAATCGAACCGAGACCGGTTGTGTTTGCATTCGCAAACATAAATTAACATATTCCAAGGGTCTAAAAACAAAATATCGATATCACCAATGTTATTACTGATGTTAATGAACTGTTTTTTATGGGTTTGGTAACTTTTGATGTCCACTTCGTAGGGAAAAGAATTCTTATCAAGCATTTTAATTATTGGTTTTTGCAGGACCTTATCATGGGTATTATCCATGTTTTCTATGAATTTCTTTAAATCCTTATTGGTTTTCCATTCTTCTGGGAATAAGCCAAACGGAAAACAATTTGTTGACAGCTGCGAAATACTTTCCTTCCATTTATTTGGCCCAATAACATGGAATGTTTTTTTGTCGATTGTGAATTCTAAAATTGGCCTGTACATGTGCCGGTTTAAATACTGATTGTTGTAAAAACACTTCTCAATATCAAGTGCATTTTCCTTAGATACTGTGAGTCCTTTATAAAAACTATCAATGAAATCATTATCTACCGTAGTATTCGCTTTAATATTGTCGATTATATCGGGTAGAATAGTAACCCCTAATTTATTAGCCGGTTTATTAATAATCTCGGCAATGAAATAACATAAATTGTCATACGTAATGTTGTACTTTTCTTCAACCAATTCCTTGAATTCATCTATGCAATCGGACAGCGCAACGTGTGAATCATGTTTTGGTAATTCCTTGAAAATATGTGAAAAGAAAAGGTCATATGGTTGATTGGTTAGGTAAGTGAGTTCCTTGTTTTCAATTGAAACCGCAATTGATTTTGGGAACAACTGGTTTCTTGCTACATATTCGCTGCTTATAAATGCCCACTCCCCAACGTACAGCATCTTCTCAAGTAGTTCGCCGTATTCGAGTAAGTTGCTTTTCATTTCCTCAAAAAAATTAGGGCAACCTTTTAAATCATATCTTGTTGACTGCTCCAAGATTATCTTTAAAATTCTTCTTGATCCGGCAAATTTCTCTTCATTAAAAGGCAGGGTATAACCCTCTAATAGTTTAATATAAATATCTATGGAATCTTCATGCAAATTATGGCAGAATAAGTAGAATGAAAACCTCTGTTCATTATCTATCAGTTGACCAAGCTTCTCACATAAAAAACTAAAACTATCTTTTAAAATTTCCCGGGCTTTTTCAGGCTCAGTAATTTTGATGGTATCCTTAAAATACTTTTCCTTTATGTACTCAGTAAGTTCAGGCCAATAAATATCTTTGTATTTATCGTCTGAAATTACAGTTCTTTTTTTATCAATTACATATCCAGGCATCAATCAAGAATTAAATATTTATCAAATATAAAATATAATTTGTTGGTTGTGAGTATAAATACAGTCTGCTAATTTGTCAGTCATAACTTCAATATTTTTTTTTGGAATGATTTTAGCATTTTTTAAGAAAACCAATTAATTATGAAAACCGAACCAATACAACTCGTTCCTGCGGATTTATCAAAATTCATAAGTGATAACAAACTTTGCGTAGTAAAGGCAGGCCTTGAAGAAACTACAGACTTTAATGCAACACTTAACAGCCAATTAAATCAATTTTTTAAGACCAGCATTTCTATTGGTTTAATAAATATTGGTAGCTTGAATTACAGCGATTCTTTTATTCAATCCTTAATTAGTGAAAAAATGATCAACATAGGGCTGGAGAGTTCTGATTCGGTGTTGCCAGGTTATTATTTGTTTAAGGAGTCGAGATTAGTTGGATATCACCCCGGAACTTTTGATATTTCAAAATTGGATCCGGAAGTTCAAAAAGCATCTTTATGGTTTGGTTTTGCTGCCGGACTACTTTCTGGGATTGCAACTAAAAGTTTTGCTTCAGCGTTGCTTACATTTTCAGCAGTGATGGATGCATCTACCGGTATGAATATTTTCAAATTTTTTAAAGAAGTCCTAGAATCAAAAGATGAATTAGACTTACGAAGAAAACAAAAGGTAGTTTTCCTTACTGAAGTAGACAAAGCTTATGCATTTTTAAAAGTATCGAAATCTGCAAGTGATGAGGATGTTAAAAAGGCCCGAAATAGAATGATTTTAGAGTTTCATCCAGACATGAGTAAGGAGGATAAAGAAATAAGAAATAAAATGACAGTCAGCATTAATGAGGCTTATGAAATAATTATAAATCATAGAAAAGCGGCAAAAAATAAGTTTAGTTTTTCTTAAATTGTTTCTTTGGGGTCTTCTATTCGCAAAAATGATCATTATTGGGAAAACACCAATGGGGAATAGGAAGTTGTATAGTTTCCAATAATTCGATTTCACCCTGAAAAACCAATTCTTTTGGTCCATAGATTAATTCAAGTTTTGCTTCCATAACAAAAAAGTCGCCAAAGATGCTGTCGCATTTACAGCATCCAAATGACATATAAGACTTATTTACTGTTTTACTATGTCGCATTTTAATTTGCGCAAGGTTTAAATTTAAGTCCTTATTGTTAGCTACATATTTTTGAGCAAGCTCGATTATTTCAGGTCTGTATTCCATATTGTTTGATTCCCATATTGCTTCGTCAGGCTCTATCTTTGCATTGCAAGCTGAATAAAAAGGCGTGTCTACAAAAAATAAATGATTTAATTCACCACATTTCCAACATGACATATCATAAAATACCAGATTGACAACTTGTGTCTTTTTTGTATTTGCTAAAGTTTTAAACTGGATGTTATCTGAAATAAAATTCTCTAGGAATGATTGTAAATCAACTTTACGACGGTCGCCCAAGTTGACAATTAAATTAGAGGCCTCGTTTTCCTGAACATAAAATACCGGAAGGTCTGGTCTTTCTTCAATTAATTTAGGAACCGGATTTTCAAAAAGCCAACATCCAATCACTCCATCACGGATATATTTTGTCTGTCTTTCAAGAGTTTTTGCAAGTGACTGCGGACTTAACTGTATCTCAAATGCAATTGGTTTGCCATTATTTGGAATATAGACATCAGCTCGCCAATCTAGGCCTCTGTATTCCTGAATTGCTTCAACACCTATATTCCGGCATGTCGCAACAATTTCCATTTGTATGTTTTCATGCTTAGTCATGTAATACTTCTTAATTAGGTTGGTCAATAGTTAAATTATAAATCCTATATATTTCCTCTACCAAAGCCGGTAATTCTATTTCCTGACTTAAAGATATATATTTAAATTCACTCACCACATAGGCCTTAAAAAGGTGCATTATTGAATTAATTTGCTCTGAATTTTGGAAGACTGTTTTGGGATAAATATCACCTACGACAGGCTGATTTAAAAATTTATCCAGGTTTTCATCAAAGTGTTCTATGTGGTTCCTAAACTTCCGGTCAGTTAATATATTATTCTGATCAATTGAAAACAGGCTTCTTAATTTCTCTCCCCTTAACTGATGGATTTTATTTTTCACAGGATTTCTATTGTCTTTGGTTGGGAAGAAATAGCGTGAAATTATCCCTGCCTGATTCACAATGTTTTCTGCTAAATCAATCAACATTAAATGATGTTCGTCATAGGCTTCCTGATTAGTCACAATGTGATTAATATCTTCCCAACTAGCAATGGCGGAGACGGTTGCAGTATTTATGCACTCAAAGTAAAAAATTCGGTAAACAGGGTAAATTTTCCAATCTTCATGGCCTTCAATTAATTCCCAGGTATGTTTATCATTCATCATGTTCTAAATTAAAAAGGTTAAATAGATGCATACAAACTTCTTAGATGCCGCAAATATCATTGAAATCGTCTATTTTCTTCTCACAAAAAGTATGTAACCTAAACCATTCCTCTCGCGACAAAATTTCTTGCTTAGATGCTTTAGAAAAAATAAGCTGCAAATCCAAATCTTCGTAGTCAAAGTAGGTGCTGTTAAATATTAGATGCGGAGCTTCCTTCATAAACTTTTCAATATCAACAGGGCTTCTTTGCTGACCTATTCCGGTTGATTCTCGAAACTTTTTACCATAGAAAATCTTGTCTACTATAAAACGGTTAAAATTATTTTTTCCTAACATAATCTCCATGTCTAGTGCTACTATTTCTTCCTGAATTAATTCTTCCAATTTTGCCTCATTAGGAAGATTTGCAGCGCTTAATATGTCTTCTACATTAACTTCTTCAGTTTTTAATGTACCATGCTTTAAAACATAACTTCTTACTAAAAGATAGAAAGCAAATCCGCGATCAAAATTTGAAAGCATTCTCTTTGCCCGTTTATTCCATTCTTCTGATTGCCCGATTTCTGCAGGGAAAGATAGGCTCTCAAAAAGTTTAGAAGGAATGTTTAAAGCAATTTTAGCAAAAGTAGATGATACCTTGTACGCCATCATAGGATCATTAATTTCAAGGTATACCGAAACCAGATGCACCGCAGCTGAATATAGCGTCAATTCGGGATGGTATAATTTGTCTTCGAATTTTTTTGAAAGTGCCTTAAACTGCGTTTCTTTGTGTGGAGACTCTAGTTTAAGAATTTCACCTAGTTGAAAAGAATATTCTGCATGTGTAGCTGTGGTTTCAAGCAACGAGGCAACACTGATAGGAACTCTACTGATTTTTTCATCCTTGTTTGATGCAAATGAGAGAAATGGAATCGGCCAATCTTCATTAATATACCCGTTGTTATCGAACCTTAAACCACTGGTAATTTGAAATTTCCAACGGTTTTGATAATCTCCTACAATATGATTGTACTTTATTGTATAATAGTCTAAATGGTAATCCCTTTTAAAATTTAATGTTAGCGCACGATGTTTGTAAAATTTATATTCATCATTTTGCAATACTGCGTCAAAAGATTCGAATATTTTGAAAATACATTTAGCACCCCATAATGTACTAACGTGATCAATGTAATGCTGGTATTCGTGTACAAATACACTGAACCGGTTTCTGTCTAATGCAGGATTAGATAAAGCTTTTTCAAATTCAGCTTTATCTGTATATTGATCTAAGTAAATATAATTACCAAGTGGATGAAAATAACCTAATGTGCCAACACTTGGGAAAATTTTCCATTTAGGAATTTTTTTGCGGAATTTTGGTTTCATATCTGGAAGGTTAAAGTAGGCTTCTTTTAAGCTGAGTTAAATCAAAGATATACAAGATTTAAGACAAAGTTTTAAAAAATGCCACTCAGAATTCTTTACTTTTTCCTTTTTTTCCAACTATTGTTACAATGTATATTCTTTCTATTCTCGTAGATTTTGCCACGAATGTAAGCACCAAGAATAATTATTGGAATAGCCATTAGAATTTCATACCAATTCATATTTTGAATTTAAAGAAGTTCAAAATATTACCTTTTAAGGTTATGAAGTATGCAATTTGGGAATATTAGTCAGTGTATTTTGGGAATAAAAAAGATGCCTCTCATCATCTTTCCCTAGTGGTATTTGGTTGATTATTCTTTACCTAAATCAAGTCTAAAGTCAAATAGTTCCTTTGGATTAACATTTAAACCTTTCGCAAATTTTAAAAGTTCTGCTAATTGATGATACTACAGATACAAAAAATGCATTTCATCATCCTATTTTTTCTTTTTTAAAAACTCATCTATAATTGAAATTCCATACTCTTTTTCAAAAGCTGTAAAAAACTGAGATAATGGTGTTTTTTCTTTTTGACAAATATTATTTATTGTAGTTAATGGAATATTGTACCCGTCAGGAGTTAAAATCTTGGTAATTGTTGAAGTAGCTAAATTACAATCTTTAGCGTATTGTCTCATCGTTACTACTTTTCCATTTGAATCTAATCTATTAATTATCCACTTTTTTGCAATAAAATTGCAGACATACTTATTGACAAGCATGTTTCTTTCAGCATCATTTTTAGATTTATTATTTTCCAATTTTCGTAAAGTATAAAGGGCAAAATAAAATTATTGGAACAAAAAAAGTGTTCGCTATCGCGAACAATAAATATTTTTTCCTACATTTGCTTATAATCCATAATTGGATTGTAATTTTGCGATTCTTCAAATACAATATTGAAGCATTCGCTTTGAATCTCGCCATTGAAAACTGGTAATTTTTGCAACGAGATGATAAGTCAGATGCTCACGCTCCTTGGGCGTGGGCTCACTTATTGTTGCACGGTATACCAGTACCTCAATGGCAATAAGCTGAGTTCCGCGCCTTTTTTATGGCTAGAACTCAACAGATTCTTTGCGCTACTCTTCACTTTATATCCTGAATAATCGTAAACTATTTTACCGAAATTAGAAAGCACGCCTCAACGCCATATGGTTCCCGCCTGCGGGAATGACAAATTAGTTTGGGTTAAGTTAGAATTAGAATTGTTGGGGCAGCTTTCTTTAAGATAAATAAACAACTAAACACATCTACGCCTATGGTATAACAAACGAAAACTAAACTTCAAACAAACCCACAAAAAAAGGCCCTCTGAATCTACTTGGCGGTGAACAGAGGACCGTTAGACAAACAAAACTAATGTTTCATTTAACTAAACCAATATTATGAATAATTTTTCATTATACAAGGACAGGTGCATTATTATTATTATTATTATTATGTGTTGTCTTTGTATTCAAATGGCTTTCCCTCTTGGAAACGACTTCAGAAGCAAGAAGCAAGAGACAAGAAGCAAGACTTTTTTTGCTGTTGAATCTGCTGAATCTACAGGAGATTGCTTCGCCAGTTCGCTATCTCTCGTGCCCTCCTTTGTCGGAATGACAAAAGAACAACACAAAATCATAGGAACGGTTACTTATGACAAAATGCCCATGGAGGGTGTTACCATTACAGTAAAAGGAAAAAATATAACTGCTTTTTCGGGTACTGACGGAAAGTATAGCATTGAAGCTGAAAGTGGCGATGTGTTGCTTTTTAGTTTTACGGGATTTAAAACTGTTGAGGTCACAGTTGACAATCGCAGTATATTGGATATTGCCATGCAAGAAGATACTACTGCCCTAAAGGAGGTAACCGTTAATGCCGGATATTACAATGTAAAAGAAAAGGAACGCACCGGGAGTATTTCTAAAATCACCTATAAAGACATTGAAAAACAGCCTGTGACTAATGTGCTTGCCACGATGCAGGGACGAATGGCAGGAGTGAACATTACTCAAAATACAGGAACTCCCGGAGGTGGTTTTGAAATTGAGATACGCGGACAGAACAGTTTGCGGGCTAATGGTAACCAACCTTTGTATATTATTGACGGAGTTCCGTATGCCTCGGATCCTATTGGTGCCGGAATTAACTCTGCAGGACTACCTTTTTTACCAAGCCCCTTGAACAGTATTAATCCTGACCAGATTGAGAGTATTGAAGTGTTGAAGGATGCCGATGCTACTTCCATTTATGGCTCGCGAGGTGCTAATGGTGTGGTGCTGATTACTACTAAAAAAGGAAAAGCAGGGAAAACAAGGTTTAGTGCCAACCTTTCGCAAGGCGTTGGCACCGTTACACGGTTTATGGATTTGCTGAATACTGAGCAATATATTGCCATGCGGCAAGAGGCTTTTGCTAATGACGGTATTACTACGATTCCGGATTATGCCTATGATGTAAATGGTACTTGGAGCCCAACCCGCTACACGGATTGGCAAAAGAAATTAATGGGAGGTACTGCCCAGATTACCAATATACAGACTTCACTATCGGGTGGGTCGGCACAAACTCAATTTTTATTGAGTGGGAATTATAATAAACAAACCACAGTGTTGCCTGGTGATTTTGAGTATAAGAAAGGGAATGTACACTTGAATGTGAATCATGAATCAGACAATAAAAAATTTAAAACGAACGTCTCTGTAGGTTATACGATTCAGGATAATGACCAAGCGCGAGGCGACCTTATGCGTGAAGCGGTAACGATTGCTCCGAATGCTCCTGCCTTGTATAACGCTGATGGCACTTTGAACTGGGAAAGCAACACTTTTAACAACCCGTTACGCAACCTTGAAGGAAAGTATCTTGCCAAAACCAATGACCTTATTGGTAATGCTACAATGATGTATCAATTGACGGATGCTTTGCAATTGAAATCGAATTTTGGTTTTACTGCGCTGACTAACACGGAAACAACTGCTAATCCATCGACACGGTATAATCCGTCTTTTGGTATTGGACCGGAATACTCGGTTCTTATAGTTGGCAGTACGGAGCGCAAATCGTGGATTGTTGAGCCGCAACTTAACTGGAGTAAAAAGATAGGTAAAGGTAAGTTGGAGGCATTGGCAGGAGGTACTTTTCAGACGCAAAAAAGCAATCAGCTGGTGCAGTATGCTTATGGCTTTTCGAGTAACAGCCTGATTTATAATTTGGCTTCGGCTGCTACTATTTTGACTTTGATAAGCGAAGCTTCGGAATATAAATACCAAGCCTTTTTTGGTCGTGTGAATTATAACCTGCAGGAGAAGTATATTGTGAATTTGACCGGACGACGAGACGGGTCGAGCCGTTTTGGACCCGGAAAGCAGTTTGCCACTTTTGGAGCAATAGGTGCTGCTTGGTTGTTCTCGAAAGAGAATTTGTTTAAAGATTCTTCTGTATTTAGTTTTGGAAAATTACGTGCCAGCTATGGGATTACGGGTAACGACCAAATAGGCGACTATCAGTATCTTAATACTTATGGGTCATCGGGTGTTAACTATGGCGGGATAGTGGGATTACAACCTATACGCTTATTTAATCCTGATTTTGGATGGGAGACGAATAAAAAGTTTGAAGTAGCCTTGGAAGCCAGTTTTTTGAAAGACCGTGTGTTTTTTACCGCAGGATGGTATGATAATCGTTCTTCAAACCAATTGACGGGGATTCCGCTACCGGGAACTACCGGGTTTACTTCTTTACAGGCGAACTTAGATGCAACAGTGCAGAACAAAGGTATTGAGTTGACCTTGCGAACTGTGAATGTACAAGGCAAGGATTTTACTTGGAGCACCAACATTAATCTTACTGTGGCAAAGAACCGGCTTTTGGCTTTCCCTGAATTGGCCAGTTCAACCTATGCCAATCAGTTTGTAATTGGCCAGCCGCTGAATATTCAAAAAGTATATCATTTTACGGGTGTAGACCCACAAACAGGATTGTACACTTTTGAAGATGTGAACGGTGATGGTATGCTAACCAGTACTGAAGATAAAACTACTATAAAAGATTTTAATCCTAAGTATTATGGAGGGTTGCAAAACTCGTTGAAATATAAGCATTGGCAACTGGATTTTCTTTTTCAGTTTGTGAAACAAATCAATTATAACTCTGCTGTTTTCTTTGGCTATCCTGGGTCACAAAGCAATCAGCCCACTACTGTGTTGAACCATTGGCAACAGCCGGGTGATACTGCCACTAATCAAATTTATACTGATGGTGCCAATAGCGCTGCCGTGGATGCATCCTATAAATTTTACGAAAGTGATGGCGCCATAAGTGATGCTTCGTATGTACGACTGAAAAATATTTCACTCTCTTATGATTTACCCTTGAAAGATTTGCAATGCAAGTTATTTTTTGAGGGACAAAATGTATTGACCCTAACGCATTATAATGGTGCCGACCCCGAGTTTAAAGCGGCTGGTTATTTGCCGCCCTTGCGTATTTTTTCTGCCGGAGTGCAGTTTAGCTTTTAACCTGAAAAACTATAATTATGAAAAACTTAAATAGAGGTACGTTATATACCTGGAATATAAAAAACACCCTTTGGAGATTGGGGTTTGGGGTGGTATGGCTTTTGTTTTTGGCTGCCATTATGAATGCCTGTGATTCTTTTGTGGATGTTGACCTGCCGAACTCACAGCTTACTGCTAACGCTGTTTTTGAAGAAAAGGCAACGGCTAATGCCGCGATGACTGATATTTATTCGAAAATTAGGGATGCGGGATTACTGACAGGTTCACCAAATGGACTGTCGCATTTATTGGGGATTTATACTGATGAATTGGATTTTTATGGGACGTTACCCAGCGGACCAGCTTTTTATAATAATTCGTTACTGGCTTCCAACGCTGATGTAAAGGATTTGTGGAATACTACTTATAATCAGATTTATGCGGCTAATGCCGTGATTGAGGGTGTAGCACATTCTGTAAATCTAGCTACTGCTGACCGCGAGCAATTGACCGGAGAAGCTCTGTTTGTGCGGGCGTTGCTTCATTTTAACCTTGCCAATGTGTATGGTAATGTGCCTTATATCACGACTACAGATTATGCTGTGAACCGTGTTGCTGTTCGTATTCCTGTTGCTACGGTATATGCCAATGCTAAAGCTGATTTGGAACAGGCAATAGTATTATTACCCGCAGGGTATTTAACTGCTGACAGAACCCGCCCTAACAAAGATGTTGCTCATGCACTGCTAGCGCGAGTAGATTTGTATGCCGGTTTGTGGAATGAAGCTTCGAATGAAGCCTCGGCGGTATTAAATAATACGGGAGTGTATGTGTATGAGGAGGACCTTGATAAAATTTTTCTAAAAGAATGCACTTCGACCATCTGGCAATTGGCACCGGGTTTTAACAGTGGCAATACATTAGAGGCAATGACTTTTAATTTTATGAGCGGACCGCCGCCACTATCTTCTTTAACCACAGATTTTATGAATATCTTTACTGCCAATGACCAACGAAAAGTGCATTGGACACAAGCGGTTACTGATGGGACTACGACATGGTATCATCCATATAAATATAAAGATTCGGGCACGGGAACTTCTACTGAATATTCTATCATTTTTAGATTAGGGGAACTTTACCTTATACGTGCCGAAGCCAGAGCGCATTCGGGGGATTTGATAGGCGCCAAAGAAGATTTGAATGTTATACGGCATACAGCAGGATTGGCAGATACTGTGGCACTTACGCAAGCTGAAATTCTAGATGCTATTTTACAAGAACGCCGATTGGAGTTGTTTACCGAATTTGGGCATCGCTTTTTTGATTTGAAACGGTTTAACAGCATACAACCTGTTTTATCTGCTGTAAAGCCGGGATGGGATGCACATGATGATTTGTTTCCGATTCCGCAAACGGAATTGAATCTTAATCCGCATTTACTGCCTCAAAATCCGGGTTACTAATGGGTACTATGATAAACAACTGCAAAATAATTTGGGTTAGTTTAATTTTGCTTTTGATGGCCTGTTCGGTAAACGGACAGGTCAAAAAAACACGGCAACTGACTGCAGAAGATTATCATTTGTGGAGTACTCTGAATGCGGAAGGAATTTCCGGTCATGGTAGCTGGGTTAGTTATTCACTATCGTATGAATCGGGTTTGGATACGCTTTTTGTAAAAAGCGCTACTACTGCCAAAATAGTAGCCTTTGCCAAAGGTTATGGCGGAAGGTTTTTTGGTGATTCGTGGTTTGGCTGTATGCTGCCTGATAATCGCTTTAGGTTAGTAAATCTTCTTAGTGATAAAGTGCAGGATGTTGAAAATGTACAGCAGTTTGATTTTATAGACCATGGTAAGTATGTGCTTCTTTATTGTGCAGGGAAAAATGGAAAGACGGATATCGTTATTCGGGACTTTGCCGGAGTTGCGGTTGCGCAAGTAGCCAATGTGAATTCTTATACGATGAATAAGAGCCATGATTTACTTGCTTATTGTATCACTGAACCTTCGGGCAATAGTTTGGGGTTGCTCCGTTTTGGAAAAAAGCTAGTCAAAACCGTGGTTACCACAAGTGCAGACAAGCAGTTTGAGAATGTTGTGTGGAAAAATGATGGAAAGGCTATCGCTTTTGTGAGCCGTAGGAATGACGCTAAAGCGTTTACTGCGGATAGTGTTTTGTATTATGTTATTGGCAGTGGTGCATTGTATAGCTATGAAACGGAGACCGCTTTAAACTGGCCAAAGGATATGGTACTAGATGCCAACTTTACTTCGTCGCTTGGCATTGCGGACGATGGAGAGCGGGTGTTCTTTATGATAAAAAAAAGAGAAGCTGTTGGAATATCCAATCCAAGTGGAATTGCCGTTTGGATTGCTGCCGACAAGGATTTGTATTCCTTTAGGAATAAGTATGGTGCTTCGGACGATGATCGAAGGCTTACTGTATGGTATCCCAAAAACGGAAATTTTATGGCTGTTGGTGACAGTGTACAACCATCGGCAGTACTCAATGGCAATCAAAAGTATGCGTTGGTTTATAATGCAAATGACAATAAACCCTCTTGGAAGCAAGAGGCTGATAGGGATTACTATTTATATGATATAAGCACTGGTAAAAAGACGTTGTTTTTAAAGCAGCAGGCTGGTTCGATAGGTACTATAAGCTTTTCGCCGGACGGAAACTATATTGCGTATTTTAGGGATCGTGATTGGTGGCTTTATTCTATTGCGAAGGGAACACATACCAATATTACCAGAAAAACCGGTATTGCCTTTTATGACGATGCTACGGGAATGGCGGAACTACCACTATATGGTGCTGCCGGTTGGTGGGGTATTGACAACGGACTGCTGCTGTATGACCAGTTTGACCTTTGGCAACTTACGACTGCTGACGGAAACCTGAAAAGAGTAACTCATGGACGGGAAAGCAATCAGGTGTTTCGCCTTGTTGTAAGTCGTTATGCGGATGGGATTACGGCAAAGCGTGATACTATTGAAGATGCTGTTTTACTTCTTAAGTCAAATACAACGGATAGCAGATTGTCGGGGTATTATAGTCTGAATCAGAATAGGAAACTGGAGCCGATTGTATTTACTGATAAGGGGATTAGTGGTCTCCATAAGTCGGCATTTTCAGATTGTTATGTGTATGTGAGTGAGGATTTTAATGCTCCGCCGTCATTGCTTGTGAAAGAGGCAAAAGCGTCACCTAAAACGGTCTATCAAAGTAATCGACAACACTATAATTACGACTGGGGAACTTCAAGACTTATTGATTATAAAAATTCTAAGGGAGTTGCTTTAAAAGGGGTATTGGTCTATCCGTTTGATTATGATCCTCAAAAGCAATACCCAATGATAGTGTACATTTATGAAAAGCAGAATTTTAGACTTCATACTTATGTTAACCCCACTTTCCTGAATGGGTCGGATATGAATGCTACCTTATTTTCGAGTCAAGGGTATTTTGTGTTGTATCCTGATAGTGTTTATGAATTGGGTAAACCGGGTTTGTCGGCTACTGATTGTGTTCTATCAGCTACTGAAGTGGCAGTTAGAATTGCGCCGATAGACCGCAGTAAAATTGGCTTAACAGGACATTCCTTTGGAGGGTATCAAACCGATTTTATCATGACGCAGACCAATGTGTTTGCAACGGCCATAGCAGGTGCTGCAATAACTGATTTGGTGAGTGGTTACTTATCTGTGAATCCCAATGAAATTAAGTTTGACTGCTGGAGGTTTGAATACCAGCAATTGCGCATGGGTAAATCGTTATTTGAGGATTTTGAAAGGTATCGGGCCAATTCACCCATAACTTATGCATCGCAGGTCTCGAAGCCGATTTTTTCGTATACAGGAATGGAGGATACACAGGTTGTGCCGAATCAGACTATGGAGTTTTACCTTGCCTTAAGAAGATTGAATAAAACGCACATTATGGTACTTTATCCGGGAGATGATCATGTAATTGAAAAAGAGGAAAATCAGATTGATTTAACGAATCGAAAGAGGGAGTGGTTTGACTATTATCTTAAGGATGGGAAACGACCTGAGTGGTTTTCTCCACAATAATATAGAGCAATGCAGTTCTGACTTAGCGGAACTGCATTGCTTTTTTAAACTACCCTAAGGTCTGTAAAGCTTAACATCACACGTTGGAGCATTTGGTGTTACTTTACCCCATAGCTGGGAGGAACCCGATGTACAAAGGTTTACCGATACCACGTTACTACACATAGCATCGATGTGACACGGGTCTGCCTGAGAAATAAATTTATATCCCTGAACAGGAACTAATGCTTTTGTGCTACTCATTGAAGTAGTTGTAAAAGCGGTTGCGATGCCCAATACCATTACCGCCAATGGCATCATGAGCTTTTTGAAAAAATTTGTTTTCATAATACTAAATATTAAAAATTATTATGATCTACTCTTTTTTACAGGTTTTCGATCTTATCCCTGATACCGGCCGGTAAGTTTTTAATCCACATTTAATTTTGATACATGGCTTGCTGCCTTATTTTGGTTGATATAGTCTTGTAATTTGTAGCACACTATCTTGTCACCAATTAAGGCATAGCATAAATTTCCTTCTACCACTATGTTGCGCAACTTTGTTGTGCCGATATTGTAGATTGGAAAACTGGAGCGATAGGTTTTATTGGTCAAATCGTAAACATCAATGATAGCTGCCGTTTTCCAAATGTTTTCGGATTCGTATTGACCCGGTAATTGTGAATTCACATAAAGGTAATTTCCGGAAACAGCACTTGTTTTATTTACTACCAGTGGCGGTTCGGCAAATGTTTTTAAATTGGTATTTTTAATCTTGGTTAGTTTAATGTGTGCATGACTGACAGTATCAATTGTTTTACCCCGATAGTCTAGTTTTAATTGTGGGTCTGCCACTATATATTCATTTCGATAGGTGTAAACATAAACGATACGATTTAAAGCATTATTAAACAGCAACACACCATCAGTGTCGAAAATGCCATCGAATTGTTTTTGCAATAATGAATTGCCATATTTTGATTTAGTATTGTCTGTCAAGTTTAGGTTTCCGATGATATTCTCGCCTCCTTTTGGCGAAATGTAACGCACAGCCATATTGATTGAATCCATAGGTATCAAGTGAGAAAAGATATTCCCTTTTTTAATTTTTAATTCAGCTACCCAATCTTTAGTATCTCCTTTAAAGATGTAAGGAACTGTGCCTTCAAAAACATAAAAATTAGTGCCGAGTATTTTGATTTGTGGACCGTTAAAAGGCAAATTATTTTCGGTAAGTTTAATGTGGAAAACCTTTTTTGTTTGAAGTGCTGAATCTAATACCATTACTTGTAATGGTGCGGTATAATTGCCAAGGTAGATTTTACCATTTCCACTTCCTGCAAAGTAGTAGGAGTTATAGCGTAAGTCTGCCTGATGGATTTCTTGGGCTGCGTGTTGTGGGAATCGGCGGGTAAATTTATTGTTATAATGAATTATCTTTTCGGAAGCACTATAGAGTACCACTACTGCAGAAGTTCCTAAAATGCTGCTAACTAAAAGTAATGTAAGTTTGATTTGCTTTTTCATGATTTTAGAGATTTGTTACGCGTACTTTTTCGATTGGCATTATTATAATGGCTATTGCTGCCAATGTTGTGAATATTATATTAAAGATAAGGTGTTGGCTCCAAGACATCTTTTGTAGAATACCTCCACATGAGCAAGGAACAAATGCACTATAATTGAGTATAATGTAGATGTAGGATGTAAACATTATCATCAGGGTAAAAGCTGCAAAAAGTCCAAGCAATCTGAACCTAGGTATCATTATCATTAGGGCTATTATGAATTCTGATATTGGTACAATGACTGAAACCCAAACTGCAAAGGGACTTAAGAGCGGAGATTGTCCTAATTGCATTTTAAAAGTTTGAAAATCCAGCAATTTGCTAGTCGCCGCATAACAAAATAATACTGCGTAAAGACAACATATACTATTTACCGTGTAGTTTTGGATTGTTGTTGAAAGTTTCATTGCAATTAGATTTACTTGTTTTGGCTATGTAAAATTCTATAAATGAAATCTTTAAACTATTTCAATTTGGGAATATTTGCAGGTAAAAAACGGAATAAAGTTACAAGTCACTATTCTCGCGCTTGAGTTCGCTTGGAGGGTAATGGAATTTCTTTTTGAAAGCTTTGTAGAAGTTGACATAATTATAAAAACCACTTATTAAAGCTATTTCTTTTAGAGGAATGGTGGTTTTTTCTATTAATGTATGGGACTTTTTGAGTCTTTCATCATTATAGAATTGGTAGACGCTAGTTTTTACTATTCTGCGGAAGTTCTCTTTTAAAGTGAACTCGTTTGTTCCGAACATTTTGGATAGTTTTTTTGTAGAGGGTAGCGGTTCTTCTAAATGATTTTGAATGTAGTCAAGGACTTTTTGAACCATGAGGACTGTTGTATCATTTGATGTACCTAAATCAATTTTGCTATTCTTGTAAGGACTCGAATATTCGATTTCCTGCAATTTTTCGGCTACTTGGTTGAGCAGGTTTGCCAGTTCATCAAATTGCGCATCATGACCCTCTATTACCATTCGATAGGTAAGATTGCCATTAGCGATTTCTAACAGCATGCGGTATATGGATTTTATCCGTTGTTGGTTTTGTTGGTTGTCCATCGGTATATATAAGTGTAGAAGTATCGAGAAGGAATGTGGTAAGTGAGTACAAAACTATATAAAAGCAATTCCCGAATCAAGAAGTATAGTGTGTGATTCGGGAATTAAACACCTTAATTTTGGTGGTGTTTTATAAAAAAAAGCATTGTAGTTTAGTTGCAATGCCTTAAATTATCATTATTGAACTATTAAGAGCTTTTAGCTAAAAGTTGGCTTGTGAATTTTTGTTTTAGGATAGCCATATCATCACTCACTTTTCTGTCAACTACCTTTGCATAGTGCTGCGTGGTTCTAATATTAGTATGCCCGAGCATTTTGCTTACGCTTTCAATAGGTACGCCATTTGTAAGTGTTATAGAGGTAGCAAATGAATGTCTGGCAAGATGAAAGGTTAATTCGGTTTTTATGCCACAGACATCTCCAATTTCTTTCAGATAACTGTTCATTTTTTGATTACTTAAAACAGGTAACAAATGTTCTTCATTTAAGCATTTTGGATGTGAAGCATATTTCGTCAATATTAGTTCTGCAATAGGGAGCAATGGAATTTTTGAACTAGTATCTGTTTTTTGTCTGTTTTTAAAAATCCATTTGTTGCCGTCAATTCCAATTCCGATATGCTCATAAGTCAATTGTTTTACATCAATGTAAGCAAGACCTGTAAAACAGCAAAAGACGAATATATCTCTTACCAGAATTAATCTCTCACTAGAGAACTTCTTATTATAAATAATTTCGATTTCATTTTCAGTTAAGAAGTCTCGATCAATTTCTTTAATTTTTCCTTTGTACTTAGTAAATGGATTTTCATTAATCCAGCCGTTGTCGATGCAAATCTGAATTATTTTTTTAAAATTCTTAATGTATTTTACGGTTGTATTATTACTGCATTTTCGTTCGGTTCTGAGATAAAAATCGTAATCAGTTATAAAGGCTAAATCAATATCCTTGATATTAATATCAGTAATATTAAATTTCCACTTCATAAACTCGATAGTATGACTAAGAGATGTTTTATAGCGCTCTAATGTTCCCGGAGAATATTCGCCAGTTGCCACTAACGCTTCTATTTGATTGTTGTGGTTTTGAAAGATTGGAACAAGTTTTCTTTGTTTTTCTGATTTGCCGGTCAGCACATTATTAAAAATTTCGGCGGTAATGTCTTTATCAACTGCAATTAATTTTTTTTCAATGTTAGAATTTTTTGCAATTAGTGAATCAAGGTGGCTATTTATTGTTCTAGCTTCTTCTGAAGTGCCCTTCATTCTTCCAGCTTCTGTCGACCATTTGGTAGGATCAATAAACTTTCCAGTGCTCTTATCTAGGCGCTTTCCGTTGATTGTTGTTCTGTGATAAATAGGGACTAGTCCGTGTACGTTGGCTTTCGCTCTTTTTAGATAAAAAAGATTTGTGATTTTTGCATCCATTTTGGTGACCTTTTAAATATTAATAATTTAGTTAAAAAGTCAAATCGGCACAAGATGTTCATTTTCTGAACTAGCTGTAAATACTGGTATTAGCGGTCAAATAGGGGCACAATTTATAATAATGAAGATGTGCCCCGAATTATGCCCCTTTAGTATTGCGAATTAATGAATGTTTTGATATGGGATTAAAACAAAAAACCCCTAAAATCATAAGATTTATGGGGTTTTGAAGTACTTTAAAAAGTATTTTGCGGAGAAAGAGGGATTCGAACCCCCGGACCTGTTACAGTCAACAGTTTTCAAGACTGCCGCAATCGACCACTCTGCCATTTCTCCAATAAGTCGGGCATTAATTTCTCAATGCGGTTGCAAATATAGCAACCTTTTTCATTTTGCAAAAAGATTTAGGGTAAAAAATTAACTTATTTTTTTACCAAAAAGCTATTTCATTAATGCTGTGCCATTTAACGAATGTTATCTTGTAAGTTAAACGCTTTTTATAGTTTATTGATATAATTACTATACAAATCTTTGAACTGATATCCTACTGCCACTCTATCCTTGCTCAATTTGTCATACTCAACTAAACCCCACAACAAAAATTCCTTCAGGAAATAGCGATCTTCCGATAAACAATTGGGTTGGTATTTCTGAACTAAATCGGATAATGGAGTGATAGCATCTAATTGTTTTTGATACTCATTGTCTGTGGCGTCATCGAGCAATTCGAAACCTGTTTCGGTAAAAAACCATTCGAGTACTTTGGCGTACGGACTGGCATCGGCATCGCGTTCCAGTTTCTCAATTTTGGGAAAGTAAGCCGGAAAAAAGGTTTTAATGGCATCGCCTATTAAATGTTGGACCACCGTGGCAGCGCCTTCTTGTTCGCCTTCATAAACCAATTCTACTTTACCGGTAATCGCCGGAATAATACCCATAAAATCAGACAAACGCACCATCGTAGTGTCGGCTCCTGCTAGTAGTGCCCTACGCTCGGCTGTGCTAACTAGGTTTTCAAAAGCGGTAATGCTCATTCGGGCACTGACCCCACTTTTGGAATCAATATACTCACTCTCTCGGGCTTCAAAACTTATCTGCTCCAACAAGTCTTTGGCTAACGAAGGAACATAAACCGTATTGGCTTGTTGTTCATCTAGCTTAGCCTCTTGATCTGTAATGGTTCGGGCTATGGCTATCGTTTCGGGGTAATGTGTCAATATTTGGGAACCTATACGATCTTTTAACGGGGTAACAATACTACCTCTATTGGTGTAATCTTCCGGGTTGGCGGTGAATACAAATTGCATGTCTAACGGCAAGCGGAGTTTAAAACCTCTTATTTGAATATCCCCTTCTTGTAAGATATTGAACAAGGCGACTTGAATGCGTGCCTGCAAATCGGGTAATTCATTGATCACAAAGATACAGCGGTTGGCTCGGGGAATCATCCCAAAATGGATGACGCGATCATCGGCATAGGAAAGTTTTAAATTGGCGGCCTTTATCGGGTCAATATCGCCTATCAAATCGGCTACGGTAACATCGGGCGTAGCTAACTTTTCGAAGAAACGTTCGCTGCGGTGAACCCAATTCACTGGTGTGGCATCACCTTGTTCGGCTATTAGGTCTTGGGCAAAACGCGACAACGGTTGCAAAGGATCATCATTAATCTCAGAACCCGCCACTACCGGAATATACTCGTCTAATAATTCAATCATTTTGCGTGCCAAGCGTGTTTTGGCCTGACCGCGAAGTCCCAATAAATTAATGTTGTGGCGTGATAAAATGGCCCGCTCCAACTCGGGGATAACGGTGTTTTCAAATCCGTGTACCCCTTCAAAAACCGGTTGCCCCGATTTTATTTTGTTACGCAAATTATCCCGCAACTCGTCTTTAATGCTTTTGGATTTATACCCTGCTTTTTTTAATTCGCCTAGTGTTTTTATGTTGTCTGTTTTCATTTTAAGTGTATGTTGTCTGTTATCGGTTGTCGGTTGACGGTTGTCGGTTGTCGGTTCTCCTATTCCTAATTCGTAATTCCTAATTCGTAATTCTCTTTTCTCCAAAACTATCTATCTTATCTTCTTCTTCCTATTGGTTTCATAATCCTCAAAAATCATTTCTCCTAAACCTTTCAATCCGGTGTAAAAAGCTTTCCCTTGATTGGCTTCGGTAAATCGGTTGACAAACTGCTGCAAATAAGGGTCATTGGCTATCATAAACGTGGTAATAGGAATGTGCAATTTACGGGCTTGTGCCGCTTGGTTGTAACACTGCTCCACGATGTATTGGTCTAAACCATTGCTGTTCATGTAGTAGGTGCCATCCTTTTCACGCACGCAACTGGGCTTGCCATCGGTAATCATAAAAATCTGCTTGTTGGTATTGCGCTTTCGGCGAAGCATATCCATCGCCAATTGCAAACCGGCCACAGTATTGGTATGGTAAGGCCCTACGGTTAAATAGGGTAAATCTTTAATGGCAATGGGCCAAGCATCATTACCAAAAACCAAGATGTCAATCGTATCTTTGGGATAACGGGTGGTGATTAATTCGGCCAACGCCATGGCTACCTTTTTGGCCGGGGTAATGCGGTCTTCGCCGTATAATATCATACTGTGGCTGATGTCAATCATCAAGACAGTACTCATTTGGGCTTTGAACTGGCTGTCTTCAACAACCAAATCGTTTTCGGTTAATTGAAACTCCCCTACACCATTGTTGATTTGGGCATTGCGTATGCTCTCGGTTAGGGAAATGTTTTCTAGTCCATCGCCAAAGTGGTACGCTCTGAACTCGCCTGTTTTTTCATCGCCGTTGCCGGAGTATTTGGTTTTGTGATTCCCACTACCCGACTTGTTGAGATTGCCAAATATTTGGTCTAGGGCGGCTTGTCTTATGGCTCTCTCGGTCTTAGCGGTAATGCCCATACCACCGCTGCCATCGGGTTTTACTTCCTCACGGATGTACCCTTTCTTCTTTAAGTCTTCCACAAAATCATCAATGGTGTATTGCTCGTCTGTTAATTTATATTCTACATCCAACTGCCGCAACCAATCAATGGCTTCCTCAAAATCACCGGAGGTGTGGGTAATTAATTCTTTGAATAGGTCAAACAATTTATCAAATGGCGAAAGAAATGGTGCTTCATAGGGCTTAAAGAAAAATCCTTTTTTTGTATTCTTTTCCATTGCATAAAATTATCATTTATAGTTAAGACGTACGCCCAAACGAATGTTAATTTTTAGTGAAAGTGAGGGGTAGGATGTTTTGTAGTGAACGAGCTTCTCGATACAATTTTACAAAGTAAAAACTAGCGTTTTTGCTTTGTAAAATCACTCGAAGTGACGCCCTTCGATACAATTTGAATTGCATTCAAA
The DNA here is from genome assembly GCF_003634615.1 of Flavobacterium sp. 102. NCBI lineage: Bacteria > Pseudomonadati > Bacteroidota > Flavobacteriia > Flavobacteriales > Flavobacteriaceae > Flavobacterium > Flavobacterium sp. 102. Next base: position 3,045,879 of record NZ_RBKX01000001.1, read on the forward strand.
ACACTCAGGGTGACGGTATTTAGTTGTTAGAACGTCAGTTCGAGTGGTTTTTGTGGAACGTAATGGGATAAAAGTGTATAGAAACGTTGTGTAAGAGGCTTCTCGATACAATTTTATAAACTAAAAACTAACGTTTTCAGTTTATAAAATCACTCGAAGTGACGCCCTTCGATACATTTTTGGCAAAGCCAAAAACACTCAGGGTGGCGGTATGGAGATGTTTAGTGACAATTGAAGTGATGTCCTTCGATACATTTTTGGCAAAGCCAAAAACACTCAGGGTGGCGGTTTAGTAGAGGCTCGTCAGTTCGAGTGGTTTTTGTGGAGTGTAACGCAACAAAAAATGTATCGAGAACCGTTGTTTCAACTGAACTTCTTTTTTGCCAAGTTGGGTAAAGCGTCATAGTCCCCTTTTATCAAGGCTTCTTTCTTAACCCTTGACCATTTTTTAATTTGCTTTTCCTTTTCAAAAGCTATATTGATATCTATGAACTCGCAGTAAAAAACTAGTTCGAGTGGTCTTCTTTTAAATGTATAACAATCGGGATAATAACCTATATCGTGTTGGAATATCCGTTGCGTTAAATTACTTGTAACTCCTGTGTAATAAGTGCCATCGGAACATTTGAGTATGTAGACGTAGGATTGCTTCATCTTATAAAAGTAAGAAATAATCTATTTAAAATTGCTTCTCTATACATCCCGATAGCTATCGGGACACTCGAAGTGACGGTTATGAGGTTTTTAGACTTATGGTGTTATTTGCACTTGTCGTCAGTTCGAGTGGTTTTTATGGAACGCAGTGGAATAAAAATTGACCCGAGGCTTTAGCCGAATTGAGCGCAGCTAATCGAGAACAGTCGTGCTAGCTAGGCTTCTCGATACAATTTTTAAACTCAAAAGCTGTCGCTTTTAAGTTTAAAAATCACTCGAAGTGACGTGAAGAAGACGTCTAGGTTATAGCGAGATCGTCAGTTCGACTGAATTTCATAAAATAAGGATTTATATCAAGAATGAAAAAAACCCGACAGCCATAAAGACCATCGGGTTAAAGCAAGGTAACTAAAAACCAAATTCACAAATCGGCTCTCCCTACCACATGGAGATTCCGATTGCTTAATCGAAACATAGGAATTTCAAATCCAATCTAACTCAATAAAAATGTTCCGATGCTGGGGATTAGACTGTAAATACCAAGCTAAAAAAATAAACTTTTGTATCCATAACTTAAAAAAAAGGATGTCAAATGTCTATTATTATTTTGAATACTTTAATACATTTTTTTTGATTTAGATCCCTTGGATATTCATCAACCAAGTTGATAAAATGAGTACAACAATAACTATGCTGAATAGCTTAGTAATTCTCTAATTAAATTTACGTAAACTAAAACCTAGATAACTTTCATTTAATATTTTAACCCCTTAACTATCCACTCCGCAGGTGATTCATCTTTTAAATGGTAGTTTAACCAATCATTAAAACGGTAGTATAAATCTACTTGACTTTCTTTTTTTAGCAAAGAATGAGATTCATTAGAATAATTAAGAAATACTACTTTTTTGTTTAGCCTTCTCAAAGCAAGATAAAAGGCAATGCTCTGATTCGGATTTATTTGTGGGTCTTTATCACCTGTCCAAATTAGTACTGGCATCGTTACATTTTCAACCCAAGTTGAAGGTGAATTACGCTCATATCCTTCTCTGTCTTCATAAAGTGAATTACCCATTCGCCATTGTTGATTTTCAAAACGCCATATTTCTGAATCGCCTGAATTATTGCTTATGGAAAGATACCAACTAGGTAAATCATAAACAGAAGCCCCTGAAATTGCAGTTTTGAAAATATTGGTTTGTGTGACAATAAAATTAGTTTCATACCCGCCAAAAGAATGACCAACCAAAGCAATTTTATCAGATAACACTATGTCTTTTCGAAGTACTTCTTTGGTTGCGGCAACAACACAATCAGTTGCAGATAAACCTGGATTCCCCAACTCATACTTAATGTCTGGTAATAAAACAAAATAACCTTGAGTAGTCAAATTTGTCACATTAAAACCGGTAGAATTATACATAGTGGGATTAAAGTAATTATGTTTCAAAAAATTAAGCTCTTCATAGATAGAAACTACCATAGGATACTTTTTATTAGCATCATAAGCTACAGGATAATACAAGGTTCCTTTAAGCGTTTCATTTTTAGAATTTTTGTACTGAATTTGTTCTTGCTTACCCCACAAATAATTAACATAATGTGGATTGCATTGAAAGACACTGTTTGATGCTGTTGTCTTAGTATTATACGAGTTTAACGCATGGGGTTGTGAAAAATGCTGAGATTGATACACATAATATGGCGCTTTAGTTGCTTTCAATATTGCTTTATTGGAATAATCATTATAAACAATTGTTTTAAAAGTGCCATTTGGTTTTCTAATGAAATAGCCCGTAGCATTTTCGCTACTCGCTGAAAAAACGATATCGCTTGAAAAATCAACAGCTACACTTCCTGAAAAAACGGCAATATTATTTTTAATAAAATGGTGTATTCTAAAAATAATTTTTTGCTCTCTTCCCCTTGTTAAACGAATTGGCGTAGAACCATCAAAGGGTACTTTCCAAACATCATATTCATCATTTAAAAAGAAGCAATCATTAGCTGTTCCCCAACCGCCTAAACGAAAAGCACTTTTTTTACCATAATCTAGACTATTCCAATTCATTGAAGCAATATTGGAAAGTGGCAGTTGCTTTTGATTTTTGACATCATACAAATACCATTTGGTATCCTTAAAATAAGCAACGTATTGCCCATTTGGTGCAAAACTTAAAATTTCTTCAGCACTAGACTGATTCGCAACTAATAATTGCTCTTGTCCTGTTTCTAAATTCTTAAGATAATAGTCAACATTAGGCTTCATAACATATTGAGGTTCTTTATTTGTAATGTTATACGTAACAGCAAAATCCATTGTTGGGTTTAACAAATGAAAAGGTTTACTATCAGAAGTTATAAAACGAAAAGTATTGGTTTCGTGCCACCATACCCCATATCGAATCTTTTCTTCTATAGCTGCTATTTTTTTTCTCTTGGGATAAACCATACCATCTGCTCCACTCCATACCTCCACAATTTTTGAAGATGGGTCAATAGCAACATTTTTTTGAAGTGACATAAAAATACGTCTATCATCTGGCGAAATCGATAGATTTGGATTAGCTCCATCCAATAAATAATTTTTAGGAAAATTCAAAGATGCTGCATCAAATTGTCTTTTTTGTTTAGTTGACATATTGTAAAAACAAACGCTTACCTCTGAATTGTCCACCTTATTTTTTGAATACACAAAAGAACGATTACTCGAACTCCATTTTAAATTTGAAAATTGATGAAGGGAATCTTTGTCTATAATCGTTTGAGTTATTACATTATCCAGTTGAATCAAACGCAATTGGTTGACACCTTCCTTATTTCCTATACCTACCATTGCATTAGAAGAAGGACTCATTTTGAAAGATGTTATTCCCTTTAAACATTCCATTATTTGACCTTTATCATTTCGAATACAAACTTCTTTTTGATTCGCTTTACTGTGCAACGTAATCAAATAATTGTGTTGGGTAGTAACGGCAAAAGCTTGTACATCTGGAATTTTTTCTTGAATACCTGTACTTAAGTCTAACAAACATAGCGTATTGGTATCATCCAAAACAGCATATTTGGTAGCGCCCCAAAAATCTCCTTCTCGGGGATGAGCCACTTTGTACGCTTTTTTTCCTTTTACTTGAACAATATGCAAGGTGTCTGGACTATCTTCATAACTCATATAGGCTGTTGTCCATGCACCATTATCAGAAATCGTATTTTGAAATAAGGCGCCCCACTTTTTATAATCGGCTGCTGTTATTGATTTTTGTGACTGGGCTTGACAGAAGAAACAACCCATTAAAATTAGAAACAAAAACGTGTTTTGCGCTACATTCTTACTCTTTACCATATATTTTTTCATACTAATAACCTGGATTTTGTGGTACTAAAAATGGATTGGCATCCATTTCTGCTTGTGGTAATGGCCATAATTTATCGTTAGTTGACCAACCTGGTTTTGTTCCTAAAACGGAATCCAATAGCTCCAATCGCTTTAAGTCTAGAAAACGATGTCCTAACTCTGTAAACAATTCTAATCTACGCTCCTGAAGTATGGCACTTAACACTTGATCTGTTGTAACAGCAGTGGTATTTGATAATCCTGCACGTTGTCTAATAACATTTAAATCTTCTATAGCGCCTATTAAGTCGCCTTGTTTAGCTCTAGCTTCTGCACGAATTAAATACTGCTCTGATAATCGTAATATAATAGAGTGTTCCATAGAGGTAGATGTCGCAATGTCTTTCTTGTATTTGAAAGAATGATACCAAACTTGGCTTCCATTAGTAATTGATTTTATCCAATGTGTCTTTCTTAAATCATTGCTCTCAAATTGAGCAAATAAATTTGGATTCAAAGAAAATCTAGTTGGCGGACCAGTGAAGAAAATAAAAGAGTTTCCTTCATAAGTATTTGCACCGGCTGCACCTGGAGATAATTGCCAAATTGTAGAACTAGATTGTTTTAAAAACTCTTCATCTAAATTATTTTCTAATTGATATAGTGTAGTTTCATTTAAAACAGCGGAAGCCATATTTGAAGCTTCCGTATAGTCTCCCTGGTACAAATACACTCTTGCTAAAAATGCTTGAATAGCGTTTTTATTGGGGCGGGTTCTTCCCGAATCTATATAAGATGTATTTACCCAATTCGCAGCATCTTCTAAATCAGAAATAAGATGTTGAAATACTAACTCAGTACTTATTCGCTCAACAGTACTATTAGCTATATAATCTGTAGTTTTGATATAAGGTATATCTCCAAAAACAGACATTAGATGAAAGTGTAAAAAAGCTCTAATAAACAAAGCTTCTCCTTTTACTTGATTTTTAACCGATTCCGATAAATTGTTTGAATTATTAACTCCTTCAATTACTGCATTTGCAGCATAAATTTGACTATAACTGTTTCGCCAAAGTGTATTGATGTTTGCAGTGGTGGATAATAATGAATTGTTAAAAAAACTTTCTGATGTATTATTTCCAATTTCATAAGAAACAAGATCATCAGAATAAGTTCCCGCTAAGCAAGTGAATCCATTAGGTCTACCCGAGAGAAAACCGTTTTCACGCATTTTTGCATAGATATCAGTTAGTGCCACAGTTGCGGTTAAAGCGTCTTCAAAAACTGCAGGGGTTGTTAGTTGTGAACTAGGGGCATCCACATTAACGAAATCGTCGCATGACTGTAATATTACTACTAAATTGAAAATCATTAGTAGTTTACTGTATTTTTTGATTTGAATTTTCATAGTAAATAACTTTAAAAAGTGAGTTGAAGATTAATGGAATACATTTTTAAAGGTGGCAACAAACCTCCTTGTACAAATTCTGGATCGGCTCCCTGATATTTTGTAAAGGTTAATACGTTTTGCCCTTCTAAAGCCAAACGACAGCTTACATTAGGCAAAACACTTTTAGGCAATGTATACGCTACAGAAATATTTTTTAATCGGATAAATGACGCGTCATTGACCGCCCCACTACTTAAGCCGAAAAAGTCACTTCGCTGTGTAGCCTGTGAGTTGGCATTAGTTGCAAACAATTGATATGGTGCATTATCACCTGCCTCCTGCCAACTATTCAAATACGCAACTGGTTGATTGATGAAATGACCCGCAAACTTTTGGGTATTGGCAAAATTAAAATTCTGTTGCTTCACAAACTGAAATAGGAAATCCAACTGAAATCCTTTATAAGTGAACACATTTTGTAAACCACCGTAAAAATCAGGATTAAAATCTTTGACTACTTGACGATCATACTCATATGAAATCACCCCATCACCATTAAAATCGGTAAACTGATACAATCCTGTTTGCGGATCTACACCTGTAAATTGAAACAATTTTTGAATTGTTGTAGGTTGTCCAATAACATACTGATTACGGTATGCTGAATTTTCTAATCCTGGAAAAGAAAGTAATTTATTACCTGCTTTAGTAATATTGAAATTAGAAATCCATGAAAAATTAGTACTTTTTATATTTTCAGTTCTCAAAGTAAACTCTACTCCCTTATTCTCAACAGTAGCATTTAAATTAGTTTGTATGGAAGGAAAACCTGTAGTTCCCGGAAGTGGTAAACCAACCAATTGATTGGAAGAACGATTTCTGTAAGTAGCTGTACTAAACAAAATTCGGTCGTTTAAAAAACCTAATTCCAAAGCAACTTCTAATTTTTTATTAGACTCCCATCCAAAATTAGTGTTATACAAGCGAGAAGGTTGTAATCCTATGATTCCACCATAACTAATTCCAGAGGAAGAATAGGTATCTAAATATTGGTAATCGCCAATTTGATCACTACCTGTTGTACCATAACTCACTCTCAATTTTCCAAAACTTAGAAAACGTTCTATAGGCTTTAAAAATTCTTCTTTATGAAACAACCAAGCCGCACCAATAGCACCAAAAGTAGCAAACTGATTCCCTGAAGCGAAACGACTTGAACCGTCTCTTCGAGCAGTAAGATTCAGTATATATTTTTTAGCGTAAGTATAATTTGCTCTTCCAAAAAAAGCTTGGTATTTATAATCGATTTCTTCATTATTTCTTATTAAAACTTGTGAAGCAGCAGCCAAATCATATAACAAACTATTGCTTGAAAAACCCGTGGCATACGCCAATTGTTTTTTACTAGTTTGATTCTGGAAAGTAGCTCCTAGCAATACATCAACTGTAGCATTTCCAAATTCCTTCTTCCATGACAATTGAGGTTCCATAATCCAAGAACGTCTTCGTAAATTATTTACGTAAATGGAAGAGTATTGACTACTTAAATTAAACGATGGATTATAGGTAGTCGAAGGAGTTGAACGACTATCCTCATTACTTAAATCAGAAACCCCAAAGCTTGATTTTAAAACTAAATTATTTGCTAATTTATAAGACATTACGGTATTTGCAATTAAGTCTGTTGTAAAGGTCAAACACTTTCTTACGTTATTAGAAAGTGGATTGACCCATGTGTTATTTTCCCAATTCAAGTTTCCGTTTGCATCATAAAGTGCTGGCGCATTAGGAGCTAATTGACGGGATAATGAGACATAGTCTATCCAAGGTAAATCGTTATTTTGTACCATGTAACTTCCAGAAAATTGAATAGAAAATTTGTTGTCATCAGAACGATGATTAAAATTTAGACGAGCACCTCCTCGCTTGTACAAAAAATCACCTGGAAAAACACTACTTTCTGTTCTGTAATTTCCGCTTACCAAAAAACTGGTTTGTTGGTTACCGCCGGTAATATTAGCTTGTAAAGTATTCACTTCTGATGTACCGCCGATTAAAACTTTCTGCCAATCGGTATATCGGTTTTGGTCCCAAGTACCGTTTACATCATAGGCGTTTGCGGGATAGGTTGTAATACCATCATTAACAAACGCTTTTCTCCTCATTGTTAAATATTGTTCCGTATTCATGAGGTCCATCATTTTAGTTACTGATCCTACAGCAGTGCTAGTTGTTATCGTAACGGATGTTTTACCTGTCTTTCCTTTCTTAGTGGTAATCAGCACTACTCCATTAGCCCCTCGAGAACCATAAATAGCAGTAGCATCAGCATCTTTTAAAACTTCAATGCTTTCGATATCATTAGGATTTATACTAGCAAGTGGATTACCATTTCCTATGGTTGAGGTTGACGTTTGTAAATCGCTGATGGCGTCGGTGCTATAAGGAATCCCATCAATAATATAAAGCGGGCTATTAGCATCCTCACGTAAGCTATTGACACCTCTAATATTTATTTTAAATCCTCCGCCGGCAATACCAGTTTCTTGAACTATGTTTACCCCTGCCATGCGCCCTTGCATAGTTGCCAAAATGTTTGGTACTGGCTGTGTTTCTAAATCCTTTGAAGTAATCTTTGCTATGCTACCTGTTCTCTCTTTCTCTTTCACAGTATAATACCCGGCATTAACTGTTACTTCTTGCAATGAGGCAATATCTTCCTTCAATATGACATTGATGTTAGCTCTTCCATTAACAGCCTCTTCCATTGTTTTAAATCCAATAAATGAAAATATCAGTATACTATTCTCCTCTGCCGCTAGGCTAAAGAAACCATTAGCATCTGTGATTACTCCTACACCAGTGGCTTTAACGGTAACCGATGCACCGACTAATGGGTTTCCATTCTCATCGGATACCTTTCCGTTTATGACAATTGGATTTGCATTTTTCATTGAGTCTAATTGATAGCCCATTGACACTTTTTTGGGTTTTAAAACTATAAGAGTGCCATTAATTTTGTAATCAGTATTCGTATTTTTAAAAATAGCTTTCAAAACGGTTTCTATTTTTTCATTCTTTACAGTAATACTGACTCTACGCTCTAAATCCAAAGATTTAACATTGTAAACAAAGCGAAAGTCGGTTTCAGTTTCTATTTTTTCAATGACATCAGAGACTTTCATCTCCTTGAAATCCAAAGAAAGCTTAGTCTTTTGCCCATAAGAATCATTGGCATGCATTGCAAACAGCGAAGTCATTAATAATAAAATGGTTAGTTTCATTTTTAAATCCAGTTTAAAAAAAGGTTGTTCAAACCTTAGTAGGTTCAAGAGTTTTTTCATACTTTTAAATGTTTTTATTTGTGATTAGTTAATTAGCTTATCACTTATAACCGCCGGGAAATGTTAGCGCGTTTTCCGGTTTTTTTTATAAGGATAAGAGATTTCAAAAATTAGATGTACACCATAGGCATCTTTTTAAAGTTATTATTCTATTATAATCTTGTTATCTTTAATTCTATATTCAATAGCATAACTCTCACTGAAATACTCAAGCACTTCGGCTATTGATTCATCTTTAAAACTGGCACTGAATACCTCTCGCCCTAAAGTTTTATTGTTGTTAATAAAAGTCACATTATAATGTCGTTCAAGTCTTTTAATGATATTATTAAATGAAATATTTCTAAAAACCAATTTACCTTTAACCCATGCAGTATAAGGATTAACATTCACCTGTTCAGTAAATATGTTATCTTGTCCGTTCACTATAGAACCTTTTAAACCGGGAACTAATTTTACCATTTTGCTTTTAGCATTCAGGCTATTATACAATCCCACTTTACCCTCTACTAATACAACATCGGTAGAAGCCTCGTCAGCATAAGAATTAACATTAAATTTAGTCCCTAGTACCTTAACATTCAATTTCTGCGCGTTGACAATGAAAGGACGGCCCTCATCCTTCGTTACTTCAAAAAATGCTTCCCCTATAACAGAAACATGTCTATTTCCATTTTTTAAAAATTGTACGGGATAGGTTAAACTTGATCCCGAATTCAGATATACAATAGTCCCATCCTCCAATTGTATATTAAACCGCTTTCCATAAGGAATAGTCAAAGTATTGTACACCAATTTACCCGACGATAACTGCTTGCCATATATAAGCATACTATCATTTTGTGTTCCAATTAATTTACCAAACTTATCAGTAATATTTTTGTTCCCGTTGGCACTTATGATTTGTGTGCTTCCATCAGCTAATTTTAAAGTTATAGCTTCATCTTTTGCCACTAGTACTGTAGTATTTTGTTTGGTAACAAAAGTCTTTTGAAAAATATACCCTAACCCTAAAAACAGAACCAGTAGAGCAGCATACTTAAAATAGGAGGCAACTATTCTTTGATGAAAAATATTTTTCTCTTTTGAAATCTTCTGAAACAGCCTTATTTTTGCATCCTTAGTATTAAAACTACTTAAGCTGAAATCAATGGCATAATTGGCTTTTACAAACTCCGTAAAAGCAGTATGATTATTTACATCCTCAAGCCATTTAGTCAATACCTCAATGTCTTCTTGATTAGCTTGGTTGGTAAAATACTTTGTTAGTAACAGTTCTATTTCGTTCTGCTTCATTATGGTTGTTTTATTATATAACGAACAAAAAAAACAATACCCTAACAATTTGATAACTTTTTTTTTCTGTAAAAAATCTAAATAATTATTGCTTTATTTGTCATTGTGAAAATGAAAAACTACTCAGATAATACTATACTAACTGAATCCCTCAAAAATGGGAATGAAGAAGCATTTGCATATCTTGTAGATACTTACCATCACAAACTTTGTGTTTACGCCAATACATTAGTCAAAGACGTTTACTGTGCTGAAGACATAGTACAAAATGTCTTTGCAAAAGTCTGGGAGAAACGAAACCGACTAAATCCTGATTATGCAATAAAAAGCTTCCTATACAAATCAGTATATAATGAATTCATCGACCACTATCGTAAAAACATTTCTTTATTGTCACTTGAAAAAAAACACTTTAAAACTCTAAATGAAATTTTACTCGACGATGATTCTGAATCATTAAACGAAGTAATCGAAATAGTAAAAAAAGAAATACAAAATCTACCACCTAAGTGCAAAGAAGTTTTTATTTTAAGCAAGCAACAAGGCTTAACAAATAATGAAATAGCCGAATACCTCAATGTCTCTGTAAAAGCAGTCGAAGCTCAAATAACCAAAGCTTTTTCAATCTTACGCTCTTCAATGAAAGAAAAAATAAAAAGCTTTTTGTTCTTATTATTTGGTCATAAAAAATGGATCGCAAAGAATTAACAAATTCAAGTATCTTACTCTCATAAATACCCAAACCTCTTCTTCTCAATTCTCGAATCGCACACTATAATTCTTGCTTCAAGCTTTTCTCTTACATAGTTTTGCTGTTACAACTGCCTTCAGCATGCAAAACCAATCATCACATCCTGCGGTCAAAAACATCTATAAGATGTTGTTCGAACTGTCAACCGGAAACCTCCAATTTCGGTTAGAAGCACCGAGTGATAATGTTAAGTTGGAAAAAATTACCACCCTACTGAATACCATTGCAACAGAATTAGAACAAATAAATGCACCATCTCAGTACAACGCTATACTGGGAAACAAAGCGTCAACACAATCCGATAATCAAATCATTCAAAACCTACACCAATACATTCTCAATCACCTCGACGAACCGCTCCCTTCACTCAAACAGCTTGCCATACACTTTGAGACAAACCAGTTCAAACTCAAAGTAGGCTTTCGAAATCAATTTGATACTAGTATTTTTCAATACTACAACGATGAAAGACTAAAAAGAGCACACCGCTTACTTTCAGAAACCGCCTTACCCTTAAAAAAAGTATCGTTTCTATGCGGCTTCAATTCCTATTTAAACTTCTACAAAGCTTTCAAGAAAAAATTCGGTTACGCACCCGGCGAAATCACTAGACCCAGCGAATAAGGATAGTTAAAATACTGATTTGCATACAATTACAAAAATAAAAGTTACAATTTTACCACAGAATAAAAACTTCTACACCATCTAGCGACTGTCATTTCCCATCTGTCATTCCCGCTCTGTCATTCCCGCGAAGGCGGGAACGGGAACCCACCCTCTCAGCCACTCAGCTACTCAGAAACTTTACAACCTTAGAACCTCAGAACCTTAGAACCTTAGCACCTCCAATATGAAAACACTATCCAACTTCAAAACCAACATCATCTACACTATCTCCCTACTCTACATCTTACTCTTCACCTATGCTGCGGTAAGCAAAATGCTTGATTTCCAAAATTTTCAAGCACAGCTCGGTCAGTCGCCATTACTGAGCATCTTCGCAGAAATATTATCTATTACAGTTCCGTTAGTTGAAATTGTACTAAGCATTCTCTTAATGATTCCCAAACTCAGAATCCTGGCATTATACTTTAGCTGTTTTTTAATGTTTCTGTTTACAGTCTACATTGTAATGATCCTCAACTTTACCTCTTTTATTCCTTGCTCTTGTGGTGGGGTTCTTGAAAAACTTGGCTGGCAGGAGCACCTTATTTTCAATTGTGCATTTGTGGCTTTGGGACTATTGGCAATAGGGTTTAAAAGCGGATTAAAACATACTGTAATTGTAACCATAATCGGCTTTAGTATCGGTATTGCGTTAATGTCAGGTCTCTTTCTTTTATCAGAAGACATCATTCACAAAGAAAATCCTTTTGTACGCCGTTTTCCTCAGGGTACGGCAGCAAGAGTTGCAGGCGTTGATTTAAAAAACACCTCCTTTTACATTGCAGGAGCAACGTCCGACAAAGTATATCTGGGTAATCCCATTGCACCGCTTCAGGTTTTTGAATATGATCGTAATCTGTCAAATCCAAAGCAACATACCATCAGCCTCGACCGCGAAGGATTTCCGTTCAGCGCATTGCAGCTTGCAGTTGTATATCCTTATTTCTTTATATACGACAAGTCAGTACCGGTCATTTACAAAGGATTGGTATCCGATTGGAAAGCCACGATGGCATGCAATAAGGAATGCCACTTTAATGAAATTGCATTCATAAATCAAAATGAGTTTATCATCCGCACGCAAAAACAAAAGTCGTACGATAACGTGCTGGCAAAAGTGACGATAAAAGATTCGTTTCACCTTGCTTACAATACAACCGTACTGCAAAAGCAAACGGACGGCATTTTTGATACGGACGGCACCATGCATTACAGTCCGCAAATCAATAAATTAATCTATACCTATCATTACCGCAACCAATTCATTAGTACCGATCAAAATCTAAATAGTGTAAAGCGTGGCAATACCATCGATACCACCACCATAGCGAAGCTAAAAATCGTCAAAAACAGTAAATCAGGCGATACCAAACTGGCTGCACCACCACATATGGTAAACAAACGTACGACAGTGGCGGCAAATCTGCTCTTTGTCAATTCCATGCTTCGCGGGAAATTTGAAAAGGAAGAAATCTGGAAAGGTGCCACAGCAGTAGATATCTATGATATCACCACGAAAGAATATGTGTTGAGTTTCTACGTCTATAACGAGGAAGAATTTAAAATGAAAGACTTCCATGCCACTAAGGATGCCCTTTACATTATTTCAGGACACTTCCTGCTGAAATACGGGTTTGGAGAGAGGATAAAATCAAAATTCAAAAACTAAAAATATACTGGCCGGTACCAGGAATGTAGATCGAACACCTGTAGAAAAAAGTAGATCAGATCATTTTAATTTAATTCTATTACCATGAAAACAAGATTTTTCAAATTGTTCATGCTGCCAATCGCAGCGTTTACATTAGCCAGTGCAGCAGCCGTTGGCACTGATTCATCAGAGGAAAGTAAAGCGACTACGACAATGACTGCCTACATTCACAATCCGAACGTTTGGGATTGCGACCCTGTACCGGTAAGTTGCCGCGTGGGTAGCGGGGAAACCTGCCTTTACGGTTCATTAGAAGCTTTTGAAAAAGATTCTGAGAACGCCTGTATCATCCAGCTTGAAAAAGTGGAATAGCTCGCAGGATTTCCTTTAAAAGATAATGCCGATTCTTCAACAAGAATCGGCATTATTGCTTTAATCATAGGAGGTTCCTACCCTAATCCAAGCTATATCCTTTTGATCTTTCAGATAATAGTCAAACCATTTCAAAATGCGTTGCGTCAGATCTTTTTGATTATCTTTTTTAGACAATGTATGATCTTCATTGGGATATCCTAATAATATTGTCGGCATTTTAAGACGACGGAGTGCCAAATAAAAGGCGACACTCTGCTCAAAAGGAATAATAATATCATTCTTCCCCGACCATAATAATAAAGGTGTTTTGATGGTATCAGTATGTAATAATGGTGAGTTATTGAGATAGTCATTTTTAATTTCGTAAAAAGAACCACCCATACGAATCTGTTGTGTTTCATAACGCCACATTTCATGCATGTGAATACTATTTTTACTCAAATCAAAATACCTTCGCGTAACATCGCTGACGCCAGCCCCGCTAACGGCAGCAGTAAACAAATCCGTCTGTGTAACAATAAAATCCACTTCATATCCTCCAAACGAATGACCAATCAGTCCTATCTTTTTAGGGTCTATCTTTCCGGTAGCAATCACGGCTTCCACCGCAGCGATGACACAATCACTGGCAGAAATCCCCGGATTCCCTACCTTATAATGAATATCAGGCATCAAAACGAAATAACCATTTAAAGTGAGATGGGTAACATTAAAACCTTCGTAATTAAACTGTGTCGGTTTCACGTACCGATTGACCATCTTTGATCGCTGTTCATAAATATGAACAATCATTGGATATTTTTTCGTCGCATCATAATCCGCAGGATAAAACAGCGCTCCTTTCAACGATTTACAATCACGGTTCGTGTAAGTTATCAGTTCCGATTTTCCATAATGGTAATCGGACTGTTGTCGGTTCGATTGATATAAAGTCCTGCTTTTGCCCTCTTTCAGGCTTATGAAATGCAGTTGTGGCGGTTGCGAAAAGCTTTGACTGCTGTAAACAAAACAATCGGTATCGCTCTTTTTAACAGCACTGAGGTAACCGCTGTTATCGGTGATTGTCCGCAATCCCAATCGGTTGCTGTAAATACACAATCCGGTCGACCAATCCTCCTGATTCGTCATACTAAAAACAACACCCTTATCCATATCGAGCAAAACACGCGTTTCTCCCTCATAATCTCTGATGCCGAAACGTTCAGATTCCACACGGCTCACACGGTATACGCTGTTTGCTTCCCTACCTTTGGTTAATCGCTTTCCTTCTTTTCCGTTCAGTGAAACTTTCCAAATATCATGACGGTCATACAGCAACACACTTGTGCCATCGGCAGCCCATCCTCCCACACCATACGCGCCAAACTGCCCTGCCACGTTCTCTTCTGAACCATTATCCCATGTGGTGGGTAGGAGTTTGGTAAGGTTTAAAAGGCTGTCCGTATCAGGATTGTAAAGCATCCAGTTCGTATCCCTGTAATACACAAAAGCATTACTAATCGGAGAAAAACACAATTGATTCGGGTCGTGCGATTGTTTAGCCAACAGTAATTTTTCAGCCCCGGTGCGCACGTTTTTAATATAATAATCCACATCCTCATAATACCTGGGTTCCAGACTGTAGGCATACGGGTTGGATAAGATTGCATAGTCCTGCAAACCGCTTAACCGAATCTTATAAAGCAGTTCATCCGTCAGCAGGCAATACTTTCCTGTGTCCGGAAACCATACTGCCGTCTTTTTAGAGGCCACAATGGCAAGTGATTCCTTTGCAGGAAACAGTGGTGCATCGTTACCGTTCCAAATCTCAACAGCACTATTTTCTTTTTTCACAGTAGGTGCATCAGGTGCTGCAATGGTAAAGAAAACCAGGCTGCCATCGTCTGAAATGGCCATCGGCCCGTTCGAACCTGTTATAATTCGTATATCTTGTTCTTTGGGCAGACCAGACGAAAACCGCAGCATTTTTTTATCAGAAAACCGATAGCAATACAGGCTTAAACCGTCAAACAACACAACAGCCTTCCCTTGCTTTTGCCAAACAATGCGGTTAAGGGGTTTCTCTATAGCACCCAAGCTAAAGTGACGGTATCGGTCAAACTGAATTACGCCTGCTTTACCACTTTCCTTATCTTTTATGCCGTATACAAGTGAATCGCCCTGTTCATTGATATCGTAAATCGCAACATCGGCAATACGCTCAACGGCAACACCTTTAGCGTATCGTATTTCCAAAACACCGTTGATGTACCAGATTACGATATATTTTCCATCACCAATGAGTTCATACTGTTTTACACTTTCTATTTTTTGTACGTCACCGTCAACTAATGAGTGCAGTACCAGACTATCCTTACTCAGGCACGCAAACAGCTTTTCGCCACCAAACCGTCCATCCCTGCCGTTAGGAATTGTATAGCGTCTGGCACTTTGGGTATGCTGCACAAACAACGTATCGTTTTTGTTTTCATACGACATCCCATAACTGGTCCAGTTGCCTTCCGTAGAAATACGCTGAATATCCAATGTTCCCCATTTGCCATAATCCGCTTCCGTCAGCCGCTTTTTTAGTATAACCTGCCCCTTCACAGGGCAGGCATACAGTGATAAAAAAAACAAAAGCAGGCATGACCTATAGGTTTTGCTTGTGGGCATCATGATTAATAACCCGTATTTTGCGGGTTCAGGTTCGGGTTGGCAATCAGTTCGGTAGCTGGTAGTGGCCAAAGGGCATCATTGGCATTCCATCCCGGTTTTGATAAGGGTAAAACGGTGTTGAGTTGCGCCGTACGTTTCAGGTCAAAAAACCGATGGCCAAACTCGCTAAACAGTTCAAACCGCCGCTGATTCAGCACCTCAGCTACAATTTCGTCCGCATTAACCGCCGTGGTATTACCCAGTCCTGCCGTGTTGCGTATGAGGTTTAAATCCTGCTTAGCATTGGTAAGTTCACCTTGTTTCGCCCGTGCTTCGGCTCTAATGAGGTATTGCTCTGCCAGTCGCAAAACCACCGAATATTCTAACGAACTAGCGGTAGCTATGCGCTGTTTGTACTTAAAGGCATGATACCAGGTGTTAGTCCCTGCGGTAACCGCTTTCACCCATTTCACTTTACGCTGGTCATTGGCAGCAAACGCATTGACGAAATCGGCACGCAATCCTACCGTGGTTGGCGGCCCCGTCACAAAAATATAAAGTCCGCCTTCACTGGTATTGGTTCCGGCAGCATTGGGCATAAATTGCCAGATGGTCGTCGTACTGGCTTTTAAAAACACCTTATCCAAATCGGTTTCCCAGGTATATAACGGACTATTAATCACCGCCGAAGCAGCATCAGATGCCTCGGCATATGCACCCGTGTACAAATACGCTCTGGCAAGTACTGCCATCGCGGCAAATCGGTTCGGGCGCACCCGCTCCGCCGTGATATACGTTTCCGGCAGCAAAGCCTGTGCTTCCTCTAAATCAGCAATGATGTTTTCATATACCGTCGCGCTCGCCATTCGGCTTACCTGACTGTTCTGCACCGGGTCTGTCGTTTTAATATACGGCACATCACCATACAGGTTCACTAAATAAAGATGCACCAACGCTCTTACAAACAGTGCCTCACCTTTAAACTGGTTCCGCGAAGCTTCAGGCAGGCTGACCGAGTTGGTCACGCCTTCAATGATCGCATTGGCTTCATAAATCTGTCGGTAGCTTTGGTTCCATATCGTACCTACTACTGACTCGCCATCAAACAACGTATTGTTATAAAAATTATTCACGCCCACTGCCTGATAGTTCTCAAATTCATCAGCATACCAGCCCAGTTGCAGTGAACCACCCGTGCTGTTGCCTGCCAACACACCATTATTGCGCATCTTCGCATACAACCCTGTCATAGCCGCATTTACCGTACCTACATCTTCAAATACGGCACTTCCCGTGAGTTGCGAATTCGGCTGCTCCACTTCTACATAGCTGTCGCACGAGTGTAACAGGCAGATGCACACCAGTATTGACAGCATCCATTTTATATTTCCGGCAGGGGTATCCTGCATCATATCTTTTTTCATAATCGTTTGCTTTTAAGTTAAAAAGTAAGTTGCACACCACCGGTAAAAACACGCAGTGGCGGTAGGTATCCGGTAAACCGCAATTCAGGATCACCGCCTTTGTAATGGGTAAACGTCAGTATGTTCTGTCCGCTCAGCGAGAGTTTACAGGTAACGCCTTTGGCTTTCAGTGGCACATCATAACTTACCGAAATGTTTTTCAGTCGGATAAATGATCCGTCCACCACCAGCGCATCGCTTTCCACATAACGGTAAAACGCTGCCGAAGCAGCACTGTTCGCACCTGATGTGTTCATCTGGTACGGCACTACGTCGCCTGCCTGCTGCCACGCGTTGGCATACGCCACACTTTGGTTAACCATCGCACCACCGGGCGAATTCGGAGTATAATCATAGGTTTTCTGTTTCACAAACTGAAAAAACAAATCCAGTTGCCAGTTCCTGTACTGAAACTGGTTTTGCAGTCCGCCAAAATACTCAGGGGTCAGGTCTATGGTTTTCTGTTTGTCGCCTGCGGTATTAAAGGCACCATCACCATTCAGGTCGGCAACCTCAAACAATCCTGTCTGCGGGTTCACACCCGTATATTCATATACCTTTATGATACTGGTCGGCTGTCCCACCACATACCGGTTGGCATAGGTAGAAGCAACCAGTCCCGGAAACGAAATCAATTCATTCCGCGCGGCCGAAACCGTCAGGTTGGTCGTCCATTTAAAATGCTTTCCGTTACAGTTTACGGTGCGCAATGTCCCTTCCACACCGCGGTTCTCCACGGTAGCATCTAAGTTGGCATTGATAGCAGTAAATCCGGTTGTTCCCGGCAGCGGCACACCTACCAACTGGTTCGAGGAAAGGTTTTTATACCACACCAGCGTCAGGAATATCCGGTCTTTCAGGAATCCCGTTTCCAGTGCCGCTTCAAATTTCGTGCTGCTCTCCCACCCAAAATCAGGATTAAACAGGCGTATAGGCTCCAGTCCTACCACACCCTGATAATTCAGCCCGTTGTTCCCATACGTATTCAGGTATTGGTAATCCCCTATCTGGTCATTACCACTGGTTCCGTAACTCAGGCGCAGTTTTCCAAAACTTAGAATGGTATTCTCTTTCAGGAAGCTTTCATTGCTAAACAGCCACGCGGCACCCACCGCTCCAAAAGTGGCAAACTGCTTTCCGGGCCCAAACCGACTCGACCCATCGCGTCTGCCGGTGACGTTTACAATATATTTGTCTTTGTAGTTGTAATTGATACGCCCAAAGAACGCCTGGTATTTATACTCCAGCACCTCACTGCCTAAAATCGATCGGGCATTGGCAGAACCCAGATTCGTAATCATGGCATTGCTCGCAAAGCCCGTCCCCGATATGAACAGGCGCGACGTCGTCTGCTCCTGCGCTGTCCCTCCAACCAATATATCCAGTGAACTGTTTTTAAAATCCTTTTTCCATTGCAGTTGTGGTTCAAACAGTTGCGACTGGCGCTCGGTAGCATTATCAATCAATGAGGAAACCGCGCTCGTCACACCGCTCGACGGATTCGCCATGGTCGAGGGTACAATTTTCTGCTCGTGATTCTTTACATCAGTATAACCAAGATTCACTTTGGCGGTAAGGCTCGGTGTTATCGCGTAACTAAGCACCACATTCGCCAGCAGGTCTTTCACATCTACCGTACTAAACGACCGCAGTGCCGCCAACGGGTTCTGAAACGTATTGTTCTCCCAGTTCAGGTTGCCATTCTCATCATACAAAGCCGGAGCGTTGGGTGCCAGGTTACGGGCCACACGGCTCAAATCGGTTGCAGGCTGTTTGTTATCCTGCAGCGTATAGCCTCCGGCAAACGACATTTTAAAGCGGTTGTCTTCCGTAGCGTGGTTCATCGTAAAATGAATACCCGTCCTGCGGTATTTAAAATCTCCGGGAATCACCGTGGTTTCCTGTCTTGAACTCCCACTCAGCAAATACTGCGTCTGGTCAGAGCCGCCCGAAACACTCGCCTGCAGTTCATGAATCTCGGCAGTACCGCCCAGCAGTTCCTTCTGCCAGTTGGTGTAACGGCTTTGGTCCCACGTGCCGTTTACATCATACGCCGTCCCAGGATAGGTTGTAATCCCATCATTCGCATAGGCATCACGCCGCATGGCAAGGTATTGCTCCGTGTTCATCAGGTCTATGAATTTGGCAACTTTTCCGTATCCGGTCGAAGAACTTACGCTAAAGCGGGCTTTTCCTGCCTTCCCTTTCTTTGTGGTAATCAGCACTACCCCGTTGGCACCACGCGAGCCGTAAATTGCAGTAGCATCGGCATCTTTCAGTACCTCAATGCTCTCCACGTCTTTGGGATTAATGCTGTTCAGCGGGCTTGTCGTACTGGGCATGCCGCTCGTCGTACTGCTATACCCTATCGTTTCTGACGAATACGGCACACCGTCTATCACATACATGGGCGAGTTGCCATCCGCGCGCAGGCTGTTTACCCCGCGTATCTTAATCTGGAAACCACCGCCTGCCGTACCGCTGTCCTGTATGATGTCAACTCCGGCAAGCCGTCCCTGCATCGCCGCCAGTACGTTCGATACGGGTTGTTTGTCAATGTCTTTTGCCGTAATCTTGGCAATGCTGCCCGTACGTTCCTTATCCTTTACGGTATAATACCCGGCATTCACCGTTACTTCCTTTAGGTTGGTAGCATCATCGGACAGTACCGCATTGAGCAAAGCCCTGCCGTTTACCCCTATTTCTATAGTCTTAAACCCGATATAGCTAAAGACGAGGGTATCATCCGTTTGTGCAGTAAGGCTGTACTTCCCTGCACTATCCGATATGGTACTGTTTTGCGTTCGTTTTACAGTAATAGTCACACCCGGCAATACACCATTGACATCGCTTACGGTTCCGGTAATTGTTGTAGGTTGTGTGTTTTGGGCAAATAAGGCGTTGCAATAAACTAGGCTTATAAAAAGTGCGTACAATAAAGGCGCTCGTGCCTTGTACAATGAAATTTTATTCATAATATTGGTTGGTTAAATGAAACATTAGTTTTGTTTGTCTAGGTCCTCTATTCAACCGCCAAGTAGACTCAGGGGACCTTTTTTATTTTGTAAAGTTTTAGTTTGTCTGTTTATACCATAGGCCTGTATTTTAAGGTTAATCTTCTATTTTCTATTCTCTATTTTCTTTTAAAAAAGTTGCCCCAACAAAATCTAATCAATAACCCACTCAATTTAAATTAAACAACTAAACCATCTCAAGACTCATAACTCATAATTAATAACTCATAACTCAAAAACGGCTGTCAGGGCAAACTTTAATATATAACAATCAGGACGTCTTGGAGAAGGGAATCTTATCCCTCTTCCCTAATCCCTTTTAACACAATAAAAAAATGATGAATCTAATAATCTGAAGTATGCCCAAAAGCCTTAATACTTAATACTCTGGTCTTAATACTTTTTTTTCCGCTTCGCGAAAAAAAAAGGCATGGAACTCAGCTTAGACGTTTCAGAGGTACTGGTATACCCTACACACGAATAAGTGAGCCCACGCCCAAGGAGCGTGAGCATTGGCACTTATCTTCTCGTGTGTTAAAAATTACCAGTTTTCTGAAACGAGATTCAAAGCGAATGCTTCAATATTATACTTGAAGAATCGCAAATTTACATTACATAATTATAATGATTAAGCAAATATAATAAATATTTTTAATTTGGGGATATATCCCCAAAACATTTATCCTAAATAATAAGAAATTGCTTTAATAATATATTAAGATTATGAGTGAGCAACTAGAACGTTTCTTAAGGGATTTTGGGAAAAAAGTAAAAGAGATAAGAGAGGTTAAAAAATATACATTGGAAGACCTCGAGTTTAGTACAGGGATAGACTCTAGTGATTTTAATAAGATTGAATTAGGCAAAACAAATATCACATTAAGAACTTTTATAAAAGTAGCTAAAGGACTTGAAGTGCATCCAAAAGAGCTATTAGATTTTAAATTTGATTTAGACAAAGAATAATTAATTCAGATTAATTTAATTTTCACCTATTTATACCACAATTAAAAGACACTGAGAGGTGTCTTTTCTTTTGCCTTCTATTTTGCATACAGATAATACTTATTTGCATATTAATTCAATTTCATAATTAGTATTTTGATCACCTTTAA
The DNA here is from genome assembly GCF_003634615.1 of Flavobacterium sp. 102. NCBI lineage: Bacteria > Pseudomonadati > Bacteroidota > Flavobacteriia > Flavobacteriales > Flavobacteriaceae > Flavobacterium > Flavobacterium sp. 102. The sequence goes on from NZ_RBKX01000001.1 coordinate 3,067,575, forward strand.
AATTTAAAGTATGGAGTGGTATGAAATAGTAGTAGCAATCCCGGTTATAATTGTGGGGATCTACATCCGAGGGATATTCTATGAGTGCAAAAAGAATATGCATCATAATGATAGTTGGAAAAATCGTAAGAAATAAAATATAAGTATATATAATTTATAAAGTAATTCTTAATATATTTGAATTTACGAACTAAACACATAAATAGCGGATATACAACCAACTTTTAGATTAATAAAGGTTTTGTATAGCGGCTATCTAACTGTTGTGCAAAATGTTAAAAAAACAAGTTTAAATAATAAAATAAAGATATGATAGCAAAAGTTGAAATTTTTACTTTTAATATTCTTAATAAAAGTAATAACGATGTTAAAATAAAATTTGAAGACGAAACTTTAAAAGAAATATTCAAATATTTAAAAAAGAATATGCCTAATAAGATTAATCAGTTTCCACCAGGCAAGGATAAAAAAACCTTCAAAATTGATACATATATTGATGAAAAATCAAAACAAAAAAAATCTTACTTTGAATTTTCAGAAAAAAATAAAAGATTAGAGGGTGTTTTTGTAGTCGGTAGCGATGCAGACAAAGTCCTTAAATTCACATCAGCAGATAAACATAAAAAAGAAAGTGGACAAAAAGAAAAAGGGGTAAACATTGATAACAATCATTATTTTCAAATATTATTCATCGAAGGAAGCGATACTGGATTTATTGTGTTAGAAAAAAATCAGAAAAGCTGTAAAAAAGAATTTTGTAACATATTAGAATCTATTTTAAATGAACTTTACAGCGGAATTAAATTATCAGTAAAGCAGTTTATTGAACGTGAATTTTATATAAATTATTTAAAAGAGGGAAACTATAATTCAATAACTTGTGTAAGAAAAGGTGTAAAAACAGAGAGTAATGATGGAATTCTAAACATAATAAATCAAGGAACATATAAAATAGAAACAAAATTGACAACAAGTGGAGACTTGACAACTAGAATAAAAAATAAAATTGTTAATGCATTTGAAGATCGAAAAAACTTCATAGAAATTCCTGAATTTGACGAATTAAATTATAACATAAATAATGGAAGTTACTTAATAATCAATTCGGAATATAATGGCAAATCAAGAACAATTGATTTGTCTAATGTTTTAAAAGTCAAACCAATATATGATTTAGATGATGTAAAAGAGAACTCCGATGGCAATCCAAATTTTAAATCAATACGAAATAAAGTAAATGAATTATTAACTGAGCTTGACATTAATATTTACTAATAAAATGAGTAAATTATTTGGTTTTTTTAATGAATTTTACGACCGATTCAATAAAAACACAAGAATAGTGATATTATTTATTTCATTTTTTTTGTCAGCTATTTCATTTTTTATTTTAAATCTTGATACAAATATCATCAACCTAATTTCTGTCGTATTATCAATAACAATTGGTTTGATGTTCAACTTTGCGTCAAGTTTATCTGATAAAATTAATTCTGAACATTTAACGATTAAATATAAATTCAAAGAACTACGACTTGATAAACTTGAATTATCTTACCGAAGTTCATACTTTTCAATTTACATTTCAATAGTTTGCCTTTTAGTATGTTTAATATTGATGACATTGGACACAAAAAATACTTTTATAGTAAGATCTGTAACAAGCATTTTAGTTTTTTCACTAATTCAAATGTTTCTTTCATTTTATTTCGTATTGAGTGATATGAAAAATTTTGTGGATTATGATATTAAACAAGAAAGAAAAATTATAAAGAAAAAAAGAATAAACGATCGAAATAGATAAAAACAGTTCGCACAATAGCTGTTAGCCGCTATGGCTAGTTTTTCTTGAGTTGTACCATTTATTCCCGTAAATATTTTATCTTAGTAGATAATATGCAGTTCGTTGGCTTCGCTACAGTCAAATAGCCTCGAAACGTTATGAGCAGTACCAGCCTGAAAGATTAACATCAAAAAATATAAATATGAGTACAGACGAATATAATAGAATATGTATGCTATATCAAGTATTCACAAAAAGATTTGACTTAGTTCAAGAATATACCTACGATAGATGGTTTAAGTGTTACAATTCTAATTTCTATGGAGTAAGAGACCAAAATTTAGAAACATTATATCGATTTCAAGAATTAACTTTGAGACACATATACTCTGGAAATTATATTCAATCACAACATTTTTCAGATGAGTATTTAGATGATTTAGTAGTCAAAGTTGGAGAGAACAAAGTTTGTGTTCATTCAGAATTGGGATTAGTAATTTTACATCTTTTATTTTATAAATTACAAACAGGCATTAATCAGTTTGTTAATTTGTTAGACATCATTTTAGAGAATTCTCCGGGCTTAATAAAAACTGACGAAGAAAAGAGAGTTTATAAAATGAAACTCTATTCTTATGACGAATATCTTTCCCAATTCCAAAATATTCAAGATTATGGCTTTATTTTTCACTTGTTTGGAAGAACAAATTCTAGTTATATGACTCTAAATTGGAATAATGAAATTGAAATAGATGTTTTCAGAATTAAGCAAGCACTTATAAGATTAGCAAATTTTAACTTTGAAAACCTTGAAGGAATTATAATAGAATGAGCCATGCTCATAACAGCGGTTATCAGCTATAACCGGTTATTATGTTTCAAATCTACTTTTACTAAAACATTATCACATGTGGCGAAAGCAGTTCATTGGCTTTGCTACTGGCTGATATTCGCTACAAATTGACGATATAACTAATTCACAATAATAAAAAACACATAATTAAATATGTTTGAAAAAATAACTTATCTGAAAGATTTCATTATTTACTTGATCCCAGGAATTCTAATATGCTACTTCAGTCTAAATATTTTTAATCTTTTATTTGGAGAGACTTTAACTACAGTTTATATTTCTGCAGATAGAACTCTGAGCTTTATAGGAATAATTTTTTCTTTTTTAGTTGGCTTTTTGATTTGTCAATTACAAATAATGTTTTACAATAGAATTCTAAGGGAAAAATTTAGAAAAATGAGAACTATCAATGAGACTCAATATTCTGAAGAATTAAAAGATGTTTTAATAAAACGAATAAAAAAAGTTTTTAAAATCAACAATGTTGATAAAAATCAACTATTAAACGATAATTTAATAATTTTCAGCTGCCTTAATTACGTCAAAATTCATACAAATGATGAAAGTCAAGAATATATAAATCGTTCAAGCTATCTTTCTTCATTTGCTACAACATTAATAATCCCAATAAACCTTGGAATACTGAATTTGTTATTGCATTTTAAGTTGTCTGCTTTCACAATAATATTGGCTGTAATAATATCAACAATAATTGTATTTTTAATTACTAGAAAAATCGCAATAAATTTTAGAGATGAATGGTTTAGAAGTATTTTTAGACAGTTTTTAATATTATCCAATAAAAAATAACTAATTATAAGTCTACAGTTTTAAAACAGTCATCAGTTTTATTATTTATTCAAAAACATATTTATCTATATTTTTTTATGGAAGATAGTATATAATTTCACAATTCGGCCGCTAACTGTTACCAACAATAATTTTTGATTAATCAAGAAAAAATATGGATGCATTTGAACAAATAATTGGGCAACTATTGGAAGAAGATGGATTTTGGGTTCGTTATTCAGTCAAAATAAACTTAACAAAACAAGAAAAAGTTGAAATCGGTAAAGCTACTACGCCAAGACCTGAAATTGATATTGTAGCTTACAAGCCAACGGAAAAAACACTATATTTAATAGAAGCAAAATCATTTTTAGATAGTGCGGGTGTTGTATTTGAACATGCAATAGCTGAACAAGACATTCAGCATGGACGTTACAAATTACTAACTTCTCTAAAATATAGAAATGTCCTCAAAAACAGACTAAAAATAGATTGGGTTAATCAAAAAATTATTGCTGATGACACAATCATTAATTTTGGACTAATAGCAGGTAAAGTACATAAAAATAGAGAAGCCGAATTAGAAGAAAATTTCAACGCAAAAGGATGGCTTTTTTGGGGGCCTACAAAAATCAAATCAAGATTAACAATGCTTTCAGCAAAAGCATATGAAAACAACGCTGTAACGATAGCTGCAAAGCTATTAACCAGATAAAAAATACTAAGCTACAATTTAGATCTTAAGCAAAGTTTTTATACTTCTAGTTCAATAGAACTAAAAGATTTGATTCAAAACTCAATAGTATAAAATTTAAAAGACTAATAAGATTAAAAATTTAAATCTTACAGAAAGAAACATGGAGATATATTTCGAAAATATAAAAGAGAGAATAATAGACGAGATCTCAAGTGCCAAGTTCAATGTTTTTGCTGCTGTGGCTTGGATGGGAGAAAAATATATATTAAATGAATTAACCAATTGTCTTCTGAGAGGAGTTCAAGTGGAAATTATTATAAATGATGATCAAAGGTTTCATGATTTTAAGGATAAATATGCTGATTTTGAAAAGAATGGTGGGAAAATTTTTCTTTACGACACAAAATCATCTTTAATGCACAATAAATTTTGTGTAATAGATTTATGCACTACAATAACTGGCTCATTTAATTGGTCTTATGGAGCAACATTTCACCAAGAAAATATTATTATCGAAAGAAAAAACATTGAAGTTGCACACCAGTTCGCGCTTCAATTCATTAAGCTAAAACAGAGCTCAACATTATTCTCCAACATAAGAGCCGGAAATGTTGAACTTTCACACAAAGTCAACGTAAAAAGTTTCTCGGGCTATTCGGATGATGTTTCAGGAAAAGGAATTTTTATATTACTTGAAGAAGGGAATAGACGTGGATATTTATCATTAGAGGCTCCTTATGGTAATGACACTTCATTTATTCCGAATGAAATTCATGGTTTTTGGAAAAGTAAAATTGAAATTGAAAGTTTTGATTCAACTAAGAACGATAATATTGAGTACTATGAATTTATTTGTATCGACCCTAATATAATAAAATACATAAAATGAACCGTCAGCATAAAATCTTATAAAAGACATACTTTAGTTGTTGTATCAATTTTTAAACTAAGAACTTTATTCAATCATTCAAAAGATAATTTACCAAGCTTATGCAGGAAAGACAACTTCTTGAAACCTGGAGAGAAGAATTTAAACAGCATCTAAATTCTATAAATATTTTTACTAGTTCAAATACTCAAACTGCTTTTTTTTATGAAAAATCAAAAAAAGAGATTTTTGATATTGGCTTTAATGTATTCAAATTATCGTCCGACTTATATTATAGAGAAAATTTCCATAGCGATATAATAAAGGCATTCCTTGATCCTTCAGAAAAGCATAACGAGAAGACAAAATATTTGAATATTTTTATTGACTTATTAAATAAATCGGGGCATCATCAGCTAAATAAATATGATTTTGAAAATGCAATGGTAATTAGAGAAAGAAATAATATTGATATTCTCATAGCTGATGAAATTAGTACAAAAGCGATAATTATAGAAAATAAAATCAACAATGCTATTGATCAAAAAAGACAACTACCAAGATACTTCAACACAATCAAAGAAAAATACAACGTAGAAGCAATAGTTTATCTGACACTTAACTCAACTAAACGACCCGAAAAAAATGATTGGACTAAAGATGAAATATTACAAATAGAGCCTATTCTAAAGGTTATCCCATCTCTTGATAAATCATATCCAAATCTATTCCATGATTGGATTGTACCGTCTATTATTGAAAGTAAAAACTCAGAGGGCTTATTTCTTCTACAACAATATGGTAATTTAATCAAACACATAAATTCTCAAACTATGGATACTATATCAGTCGAAAAATTTTACAATACCTTAAAAGAAAATGACAGCCTAAAAACTTCAATCTCCATTAGAAACATGCTTAATGATTTACCTGAATATATGGCAATTAGGATTGAAGATAAATACAAAAATCACTACTTCCCATTTTCTAAAATTTGGAGATATCAGCTCAGAGACTGTGTTTTTGAGTGCTTTGACATGGAAGGCTTCACTGTCAAAATGGATATTTGGTGTGGGGAATACGGTTATAAAATTCATGTTTGGAATCCAAAAAATACTGAATTAGACATAAAGCAAAATTTACCGGAATTAGCCTGCATTTCTGATTTCACATATGATGGCGGAAAAGTCAATAATGTGTTTAAAGAATTTTCATTTTTTGAAGAAGAATTAGTTTTTGAGTTTATTGATCAAATTATTGCTCAACTCAAAACAGTAAAACTGGAATAATTCTAACGTTCAATTATTTACTGATGTAAAGTAACCTTCCAGTCACTCAACATGAAAGAAATTATAACTATAATTGAAAGTATAGACTCAAATATTCCAAATATCAATCCTACACAAATTTATAATGAAGGATGGATGACTCGCTTGTTAATCACTCTCTCAATTAAAGAAAAAGCAAAATTAAATGGTTTTGATTTTGGTAAAATTCCAAATTGGACATCCGAAGCGTTAGTTTCAAGCCCATTCATAAAGGCATCAACAAAACGCGAAGGTTATACCCATGCAGATATTGTCTTTGGTGATTTTACTATTGATTACTCAATATCAGGTAAAATAAATGTAAATCAAGATGCTCAAATATTTGGTATTATAGAAGCAAAAATGGGTAGTTCTTTGAGTAAAGGAACAAGTAATGTCAAAGAATACAATCAAGCGAGTAGAAGTCTTGCGTGTATAAGTAGCCAACCGTATGATAATAACTCTAACATATTTTTTATAGTAGTCGCACCTGAGAACAAAATTGCCAAAATTAAAGAACAAATTACTTTGGAGAAATTGATTAAACAAATTGAGAATAGGTTTTCAGACTATCATGACGACTTCAAAATAACACAAAATATGAATTCAATAATATCCAAAGCAAAACAATGTAAAGTATTAGCATGGAGTTACGAGGAATGGATTGAAGCGATTGCTAATCCGGACACAAAACAATTTTTGACAGATTTTTATGAAAAGACTAAAAAATGGAACAGAGTGTAAAACAGAACTTACTTTGAAATACCAACAGACATCAGTGTCAACTACCATAAATTTACTACAAACATTAAATTTATTTTAGTACTTTAGAAGACTCAATTAAAAAGAAGGTGAATCAAAATCAAACCATCTACCTAGACAATGCAGCAACTACCAAAGTAGACAATAGAGTCCTTGAGGCAATGCTCCCCTATTTCACCGAAATCTATGGCAACGCCTCTAGCAATCATACATTTGGAGAACTAGCCAAAAAAGCAATTGAAATGGCTCGAGAACAAACCGCTGCCATTATCAACGCAAAAGCTTCGGAAATAACTTTTACCTCCGGGGCAACCGAAGCGATAAACTTAGCGCTAAAAGGCTATGTCGAGGCCAATATTGAGAAAGGCAATCACATCATAACAGTTAAAACCGAACACAAAGCGGTATTAGCCACTTGCGAATATTTAGAAGAGCGTGGCATTGAAGTCTCATATCTAAACGTAAACCAAGAAGGTCTCATATCACTTCAAGAGTTGCAAGAAGCAATCCGTCCCGACACCATATTAATAGCAATAATGTATGTAAACAATGAGACCGGAGTGATACAACCTATTGAAGATATTGGTAAAATAGCACACCAAAATAATATTGTCTTTTTTTGTGATGCTACCCAAGCCATAGGCAAAATTAAAGTAGATGTAGCCAATGACAATATAGACATGCTATGCTTCAGTGGTCACAAATTTAATGGCCCAAAAGGCATTGGAGCGTTATACAAAAAGAAAGAAATACAACTAACTCCCCTCCTTCATGGCGGTGGTCAGGAAAATAATTTAAGAGGAGGCACATACAATACTCCGCTAATTGTTGGTTTGGGAAAGGCATGTGAAATTGCACAAAAGGAATTAAAAATAAACGCTAGTGTCACAGAGGAAATAAGTATATACCTTAGCCAGAAAGTTAAGCAGATACCAAATTCAGTTATTATTGGAAGTGAAAAATTGAAGGCATATAATATTGTTGATGTTTTGATACCGGGATTAAATTCTGAGGTATTTATTGCAATGACTAGTAATTTATCGTTAAGCAATGGGTCGGCATGTACTTCACAAATTATTGAAAGTTCACATGTGTTAAAAGCAATGAAATTGGACGATCAAGAATGCAAGCAAACTATCAGAATATCAATTGACAAAACAATAACAAAAAATCAAATAGACGAATTAGTTAATACATTAAAAGTCGAAACAAGAAGTACTTAGTATGTTAAAAAATGTTACATGGGCGGAAGATAGGGATTATAAAACTGGTAGTGAGGACGAACCATTACAATTCTATTTGGACGGATTGACTAATAGTATTGAATTTCATTTGTTATTAGGTTACTTCAGTTCTTCTGCCATCAATTTATTGTCAGTAGGTTTTGCTACTTTTATAAGCAAAGGCGGAAAAATGAGAATGGTTATCAATCATTTACTTTCATCAAAAGACAAAGAAGCAATTAATAAGGTTGAGGAAGGCAATACAAATGACTTAAAGGTTTTTGATTTAACTGATTCAAGTATTTTACATCGTTACTTAGATGAATATGACATTCACTTTTTTGAATGCTTAACCTATTTAATATCGCAAAAAAGAATAGAAATTAAAGTTATTAAACCAAAAAACGGAAAAGGAATTGCTCACTACAAATCCGGTGTTTTTAGCGATGGTGAAAATAATGTTGGTTATAAAGCATCTTGTAATTTTACGCTTTATGGTTTATCTGAAAATTTAGAGGAGCTTGAAGCATTTCTTAGTTGGGAAAATGGTAGGTCTAATAAACTAATAAAAAAGCAGCTTAACATTATTGATGACTATTTTAATGAAAAAGATGATGATGTAGATTATTTGCCAAGTAAAGATATTGAAGTCGTATTAAAAGATAGATTTGGAAATAAAGACATTAATGAATTAATAGTTCAAGAAGAACAACTACTCAGAAAGAAACAAAATTTAATGTCATCAAATTCAAAAATAAAAAAAACTATATCCAATATTTTTGGTAAAATTGAAATTGAAAGAAAAACTCCAAAATTTCCATATGCAGAAGGTCCAAGAGACTATCAGATAGAGGCATATAATAATTGGGTGAATAATGATAGAAAAGGATTGTTTGCTATGGCTACTGGTACTGGTAAGACACTTACTTCACTAAATTGTATTTTAGAAGATTTTAAATTATCGAATTTTTACAAATTTATAGTTCTTGTGCCTACAACCGCATTAACTAAACAATGGATTGAAGAAGCAAACAAAAAATTTAATTATCAAAATACTATTTTATGTTGTAGTGAAAATAAAAATTGGAAATCAGAAGTTACTAATTTAGGAAAAAACATTCTTTTTGGTCGAGAGATTAATTATGCTATTATAACTACTTATGCAACATTTAAAGGTGTTAGATTTCAATCAATGTTAAAAGAATATTTTACGGATGATTTTGCTAAAATGACTTTAATAGCTGATGAAGCTCATAATTTTGGATCACAAGGATTTTTAAAAGTAATCCCTAATTTCATTAATAAAAGAATTGGTTTATCAGCTACTCCTGAAAGACAATTTGACGATAATGGTAATAAATTGCTAAATGATTTTTTTTCATGTTCAGATGAAGAATACACGTTTGAATATAATATGAAAACAGCAATCGATAATGGAATATTGTGTAAATACTATTATTATCCTATTATAGTAAATTTAGAAATAGACGAACAAGAAAATTATCTCAAAATTTCAAAGGAATTAATGAAATATATTGACTTTGAAACAGGTAAATATAGAGAATCTGAATATGTAAATAATCTGCTCATAAAGAGAAAAAATATAATTCACAAAGCTAAAAACAAGTTGAATGCTTTGATTTCAATAATAAATAAAATTGGGAAAGAAAATTTCAAAAAAGCATTTATTTATGTCCCTGAAGGTATAGAATTTGACAGCATTGAAAATGAGTTTACTCCTCAAGAATTTGAAAATGAAACGAGTAAGATTATTGATAATTACATGATAGAAATCTACAATCATTTTCAAACGAAAATGGCAAAGTTTACCGGTGAAACAAATAATAGAGACCAAATTTTAAGTCAGTTCAAGGAAGGACAATTAGATGCTTTACTTGCAATGAAGTGCTTAGATGAAGGTGTAGATGTTCCTCAAACTAAATATGCTATTTTTTGCTCCTCTACCGGTAATCCAAGACAATATATTCAAAGGAGAGGGAGAGTATTAAGAACACACAAAGAAAAAGAATTTGCTATTATATATGATTTAATTGTTAAGCCATCTTTAAGTCATACTAATACAGATGAAACTTTAACCAAAATGGAAAAGAACATTTTCTTATCTGAATTGAGAAGACTAGTAAATTTTGCTGTATTAAGTGAAAACAAAGACCAATCATTAAAAGATTTAGAAACTCTTTGTTTTAATTTAGATATTGATATTTATGAATTAGCAAACAATGAATTAAACAACTACAAATAAGATGAAATCATTAAACGACTCATTAAGAGAAGAATTCGATGAAATTCTTGACAAGGAAGAATATAAGAAAATTATTAAGGATAAAAATTTAGATTTAACTGTGTTAAAAAAAGCTTTTGATACACTTTTAAAATATAAGTCAGACGCAGAAGCTATTGACAAATCTAAAACAGAGTTTGAAAATTATTTAATTAACTATTTTAAAATTCAAAAAAATGATAATTAATAAAGTAGAGATTAATAATTTTTTCTGCTATGTAGGAGAAAATGTTTTTGAATTCGATAAGGGATTAAATATAATTTCTGCCAAAAATTCTGGAGGGAAATCACATTTTTTCAATGCTTTTCATTGGACCTTTTTTGATAATATTTATGTTGATAAGGAGTCAGACACTTCTAAGAAAGAATGGAAAGCAGCTTCTAAATTAAATATTTTACCTGACTATGTAATTGAAAATTCAAAAGACAATGATATATTAAAATCTTCAATAAAAATCACTTTAACTGCCGAATTTCATAGAAATGAAGAGATTAAAAATGAACTAGTCGAATATCATTTTGAAAAAGAAATATCGTATAAAAAAAATGATAATGAGATATACCCAGTTTCTACAACAGAATTAAATATTTGGTATGTAAAAGATGGGGAAACATTTTTTCTAGAAAAAGGAGAACATAAATGGTTTATTGATATTATATTTCCAGTCAGTATTCGAAAATTTATGTGGTTTCAGGGCGAGACAGTTGATGAATTATACGATTTCAGTAATCCTGCTACATTAAAATATGCAATCAATGAAATTTCATATTTTCCTGTTTATGAAAACTTAGTTAATGTAACTAAGAAATCCATAACTAGTATTAGCGATAAGATAGATAAAGAAGTTAAAAAATCGAAAAAACTATCTGAAGAACAAGAACGTGTTTTGAATAGTATAGAATATTCAAGAAATAGGATAAAATCTTTGGACGATAAAAAAATTGAAGCACAGAATGAATTAGAAAATTTAAAAGAATCGATTTTCAAAGAAGAAGAGAAATTAAAAGGTCTTGACAAGTATTCAGATTTAAAAACTAAGCTTACTAAATATGAATATGAAATCAAGTCAATAAATGATAAAATTGAATCACTTTCAACATTTGGTAAAGAAAAATTTATATCAAAGTGGATGTTAAATAAATGTGATGATTTAATTAAAGCTTCAAAGACTAATATAGATTTAATAGCTTCAGAAATTAAAAGTCAACAAAAAAATGAAAATCCAGTACCCATAACATTACCAGGTCCAGAATATGTTCAGCAAATGCTTGATGATCATATTTGTTACATATGCGAACGTGAAGTTGAAGATAATTCTCCAGCATATTTTGCTCTTGAATCTCGAATGGAGGATTTTAAGAATAATCAAATACAAAAAATTCTTTCTGATAACTTAACAGAATTAAATAGGGCAAAACGTGGTCTTTTAAATGAGTTACCGGAAATATCACAAGAAGTGGAAAAGAATGATGCTGAAATTGAAAAATTAATTGCATTAAGAAAACGGACAATTACATTAAGGGATAATTTATTTTCAGATGCTGGGATTTCAAACGGTTCCGAAATTATGCTAGGTTCTGAGAGTGCAGAGAAAATATTGAACAAAATTAGAAGTCTGAATTCAAGCAAAACTGCAATCGAAAGAAGATTACAAGGTTATGATTCGGATAAACAATTTGAAGAAAGAAGCTTAGAAGATTTATTAATTAAAAAGTCAAAATTTATTACCGATACAGAAGGTAGCGATATTTCAGAAGTAGAAGCTCAAAAATACATTAGCTTAATTCACAGTGTATTAGTAGATTTAAAATCTGAAGCTTTAAGTAATCTTATAAATGAAATCACTATTGAAAGTAATAAGCTTTATACTAAGTATTTAGGAGGTAAAACACAAGGAGAAATTGAAATTGATAGAGGTGTTAGAATAATTGACAAAGTAACACGCAAATCATTGTCAAATTTAAATACAGCTGAATTAACAGCTCAAAAATTAGCTGTTGCTAATTCCTTTTTGTCGTTAAGCGAAAAGAAAATGAATCGTTCATTTCCTTTACTAGCTGACGCACCGACATCTCAATTTGACGATGATAACACACTTTTTTTAACTGAAAACTTATCAGATTCATTCGATCAAATAATTATTATGTCTAAAGATTACAATAACCTTAAAGGAGTTGAAAGGGATGAGTTTATCAAAAAAGCTAAGATTAGTAAATACTATGAATTAAATAATGATTTGATAGATAAATCAGGGCCTGATTCTAGAACAAATAAAAAAACATTTAAAAATGTTATAAAATAATGGAAAAGCTATTTACAGAAATAAACAAGAGAAATGTTCATTATGGAAACTATGTTGAACAAATTAAAGATTTATTTGCTCGCAAGCAAGAATCGTTAAAAAAACAAGATGATAAATTCTTTTCTAAATATTGGCAGGTTTATGCATGGGCTGCAATTATTGGTTTTAAAAATGATAAAAGAGAAGAAGGAGCCGATTTACCATTTCAATCTTCTTTTCAATATCAAATGATAACTAATGGTTCTGATACAATTGCTAATGGACTATTGCTAATGGCTATAGGGAAAGTTAAAACTAAAGAAGTTAAAGATATATTAAACTCAAGAAAATTATTAACTGTTATTAGTGAATATGCAGAAGGCGGAGCAAAACATATTCTTGAGATAAGACAAACTCCTGGTTTTGAGCGTAAATTTGATAGTCCAGACGATTATTTAATAGAAATTATTAAACGTAAATAAGAGCATGATGATAGCTGAAGAATTTATAAATAATTTAAAAAGAGATAAAGCTAGAGGAAGTCTTGCTCCTCATCAGATAATTTTGTTAATATCACTTTTTAGAATTTATAACAAAAACGAAAAAAAAATTACTGATATTTTAATTTTGAACAATGAATTTCAGGAGGTATGGTATAATTTTAAAAGTGAGTTTAAATCAACTAACAATAAATTAGGTTTACCTCTAAAAGCTTTTGTGAACAAAGGGTATTTAACAATTGGAACTAATGATCAAATATTTGATTTTAGAAATCTTTCAGAACTTGAATCTAAAATTTCTAAATTAGAAATGCAAGACATTTTAATTGCATTATTTAAAGTAGATAAAATTGAAGATTATCTGATTAGTAGAATTAAAAAATGAAAAATTCTGAAAAATGGTTAACCTCTACAGAAACAAAATCCCTTCTAAAAATAAGTGATTGTAAACTAATGCACTTACGAATAAAAGGTAAAATTGAATTTAAAAAAGAGGGAAAATCATTTTATTACTTAGTTTCTAAATAACAAAACTCTTAACATAACCTATAGCTTCGTCTAAGGTATCGAAAGCCACATTAGCAGATTCTTGGCAAATAGAAAAATACCTCTTAAAAACTTCATCATGTTCAGAGCGTTCGTCTACAAGAATAATTAATTTATTCATTGCTTTAGCATACCCAATCTCTAAAGCTAAACCATATCCTGATGGATTATCTCTAGACATATAACCAAATAAAATATCACATTTTTCAACATGATATAAGTCCCATGATGTGTACTTTTCAACATCATTTAAATCATGTTTTTGAGGGTTAAAACAGATAAAATCAGAACCTAATTTCTCAATTACAATATCATGCCATCCACCTTTAAATCCTCCCGCTAAATATATCTTTGTTTTCATTTTCTATAAATTTGAAAAAGGAATTCGCATTGCCTTAGGGAAAAAAAAGCGTTTAGAGTTTCCTAACAATGGTACTGAAATTAACATACTTAAATAAATATATTTATACTGAATATCATCTTTGAGTAATTCAATAGAAGTAAATAATTGGATTAGATAAATGAAAAGGACTAACATAAATATAGTTGAAACATGATCGAAAATTGATGACCTAAACATAAAAGTATAAATAGTCTCAGATTGTGTTGGATTCTTAGACATTAAGATATTTCTAACTTCATTAATTTCCATTGTATCTATTGTTGGGTATTCAACCTTCAATTTTGCAATAGCTGCCTCATAAAGTTTGGAATTCTTAAATTGTTCTTTCCATTCTTCACTATGTCGCTTTTTAAAAAATCGTGTTATAAAATTATCTCGACTATAATTTAAATAAATAATAAACTTAATCAATCTATCTTGCAAATAAATCTTATATTTTGTAAAACTATATACTAAATAACCTAAAACATAAGAAACTATAACAACTAAACTAGTTCCAAAAACCTCCCAATCAATTAAAAAATCATCATACTCAAACTCTCTTTTATCAAGGCAAAAATTAAACACAATTAATAAAAATGCCCCAGGAATTAAATAACCGATAATATCCCAAACAAACTCTTTCAATGATTCCATCATTTTTTCCATGATTTACCTTTTAAATAAAACAACTAGCACAGCCCTCCCCTTCAGACAGCAAGATTTCATCTTGCCAGCTAGTAGAAGTTTTGGCGTTTTGTTTGTTACGATTCATTCTTATATAATGTTCTCTCTTAATAGCATTAACACGCTCCGGTTTTTTCAATTCCCCTAGCGGCTCTTCCATCCAGGTATACCCTTCCTTTTCATAAACTATCGCAGCCTCATACAATTCAGGGTGTTGCTCAAGTAACCATACCCATTCTATTTTTTGTTGGTAAAAACAAAAGAAACAACCGGAGCGACTACGAGCATAGGTGCCATGTTTGAGTTCTCCATCAATTTCAACAGTGTATGCTATAGGTTTATAGTAAGCAGGTATTCCTACGCCACTCTCATCTAAAATTTTAAAGACATCATCTATCCCCAGGTTCTCATCATTGTCAATCAACGAAAACGAATCCAATTTACCCACAGGATAATCAGTCGTTTTAAGCCACTCAAAAACCACTCGATTAAACAGTTTCACATCAGCATCCAATAAGGCATTCAACTTTTGTTTCAAAGTATAACGCATAGAAATAGGTTGAGAAACATAATTCAAAATCAACTCAAGGTTGATGGGACCTAACTCAGTATACTTGACAACTATAAAGTCCAAGTTAGTATTGGCCAAAAACTTCTTAACCACATCTTCACTCCAAATATTTTTTCTAAAAGGAAAGATAGACTGTATGTTTTCTCGCTTCGAGATATAACCTTCACGATTTTCATCACCTCTAATACCAACATAAGAAATTGTTGGAGTATCCCCTATTTCATTTTCAAAAGGCTCCAGTTTCATTTTACCGGTACACCACCTTGCAGTAGCCGAAGGCAAATAACCACCATACATCGCTAAGAAATGATCAAACGGGTTTTTTTCCGGTGAATTAACTTCATCAATTGATTTATACAGTTTAATGTTTTTACCCAGTACAGAATTCAACTTCCCAATCAAATCATAGGTCTCAGTCAATTCTTTACCGGTATCACAAGTATAGTATTCAACATCAATATCTGAATGTTTTTGGCTCATATAAATAGCCAAAGCAGCACTATCTTTACCACCGGATATGCCTAAAACATGTTTTATTTCACTCATCACTACTATAGATTAGTATTCATTTCTAATGACAATAATTCAAAAAGCAATTGCTTACGCTTATCAGTATCTAAAATAATTAATTTTTCAGTCAGTTCTTTTTTGACACCCGAATAAGCGCCATTCACTTTGGAGTCAATCACTATTCTTTCTTTTATCAAATCGCCACGCTCAGAGACAAATTCAAAAGAAACCAATTTATCACTACTGAGCTTATTAAACTCATGGATTGCCGAAGATTTAATCAACCCGGTCATAAATGCTTTAATATTGTTCATCAACAACACCTCTTCTTCATCAATCATTTTATCAATAGACTTGCCCAAAGCCACATCAGCAATCGACTTTAACCAAGAAACCCTATCATCTAAAGGCGAAAATACCCGCTTAAAAAAGATGCCTTGTTCGGTACTTAATAAACTTGAATCAATACTTCTTAGTTTATTAGTGATATTGTTTTTATAAGCAATAAAGTCCTGCCCTTTGCTGTCGATGGATTCTAATATAGTGCGTTCAACCCTGTCAATCAATCCATCGTAACAGCTTCTCAATTCACGAATAGCATCTTGAATATGAAGAGTATAATTTTTCAAAACTTCTTCATCATCCTTAATGGAAAGACTATGAAATCCTAGCGCAGCCGGAAACTGATTAAATAAGGCATCTTCTGGGTCTTTAGCGGTCTTAATAGCTTCCCGTAGTTTTATAGCTTTATCTGATAATTTTTTGGTATTAATCGTATAGTCGTTTAAACTTCGGTAAAAACGCAAGAAATTGCCAAAGATGGATAAAAAGGTGCTTTGAGTACCCTTACCTTCCTCACTTACATTAACCATCTCTTTATAGCCTTCCAATAAATTAATATTCAACCCGGTTACATCATAGCTTTTTATCGAATAGTTGTGAGCGGATTTATGAATCATATCCAATACATCCTCAGAAATGTAAGGTACGAAACCATTAGTCTCATGAAACAAAGCATAATCCTCTTTTTTGATAATCAAAAATAAAGGTATCCAAAACTCAACAAATCCCTTTTTCAATTTGAAAGGTTTCGTTTTAAGCACTTCATAAAGCTCCCCTAAATTTCTTTTAGAAGATTTAGCAGAGGCTAGAAAAGCATTACAGGTAGTCCACAAGGGAGTAAAAGTACCTTCAAGCGGCGGTGCATATTGATAAACACCATCTACTTCTCGATGTATTGTTGATTGCTTCAGCAAACTCAAATAAATAGATTTTTCAGGAGGAAATCTACTAACTTCAAAACCCAATAAAGCATCATTTTCAAATTCCAGCACTTTACGCATCAAGAATTTACGCGCCGTATTAATCTGAGGACTAAGATTTTCCCGATTAAACAACTCATTTTTTAATATAGGAGCATCACCAAATTCTCGGTCGCAAATTTCAGACAACAGGCTGTTCAGTTCTTTGCGGGATTGCACAGTTCTGGAACCGCCATTATAGAACCATAAATTCTCTTTGGCATCATTATAAAGGTTTTGCAATACAAGCCAATGTAATTTATTTACATGATGCTGCAATTCTTCGTTAAGTAGCTTTAAGGCATTTACATCCCTAACAAACTTGTTTAACAGAAGCTTATATTTATTGATAGTGAATATCTCATTATAAATTGCATCCGAATTTTTATAAAGCACAAAGAGATTAGTCTGCGATTCCGAAGAGATTCTCTTAACATCTTTGCCTTTAATTTTCGAATTAAAGATAAGATTGATATACCCATCAATAGCGCCTTCGGCATAACGTATATCGTTCAAATCATTCAAAATCCGATATTCAAAATACCTAGGGGTTCCGGTTAAAAAAGAATGACGTTTTGCATTTTCAACTGGAAACGTTATCAACCTCCCTAGTTCTTCGGATATCGAAAAATTAGCATCAATCTCCTTGGTGATATTAGTCAACTCCTGCTCTATATCAATATCAGTCCCTTCTAAAAAGTTAAGCTTATGACTGTGCTTGTAAAATCTTATAATACCTGATTGCTCAAGTTTTTCAATAGAATCCCTGATAAAATCAGAGGAATAAGAAGTCGTAAGAGAGAGGTAAATGGAGGCAAACTCTTTGTCAAATTTCCCACCGGCTTTACCAAAAATAGTAACCAAACAAATAGTCTTAATAATTTCGGCAGCTACTGCATAATCGTCAGTAAAGTACAACTCTGCGCGCTCTAGTGCCCTCATAGAAGACAACCACTGTGGTCGGTGTGGATTACTATAATTTTGTATATCACTCGAAAGAGTCTGAATCAAATAATCATAAACAGCGGTTACATTAAAAAAAGGATTCGCTATTGTATCTTTTAACGCTTCAAACTCATTCAGAAACGAAAACAAAGACCTTTCATTTTGTCCATAACGTTGAAGTGATTGTACTAGCATATTAGCAGACAGCCAATCAAGCGGATACAACCTCTCGGTAAGATTACCGTGTCCACTTTGAGTGAAGGCTACCAAATGTGATTTTGAAATGGCGTCATTTAATGAAGCAAAATCTTTCTTTAAGGTTGCAGCTATACTGATTTTCTCAAGTTGCTTACTGGCAAAAAACAATAACTGCTCAACAGGTTCATTAAACAATAGCTCAACAAACCTTCCTTTAATTTTTTCCCATTCCTGTCTATCAACAAGATCTAACGACGAGGAATAAGAAATAAAATTTTGATGAAGTGTGATGATAAAATAAGCGTTTTTATCAAGGTCATTGGCCCATTCAGAAACTAACTGTAAAAGATACAAATCATTGCTCTTCTTGTTTTTATTGATATGCTCTAGGAATTTTCCAAACTCATCAATTAAGATGACAAAGCCATTCTTTTTTTTATCAGCAGCAACCCTGCGTTTTTCAAGCGCATCAATAATATCTCTTGAGGACGAAACAGTGTCAAGCCCTAAGGCTTTCTGAAAGGCAAAGGTCAAACTCGTAGCATCACCTATAAGCTTTAAAATTTGATACGATTGGTATCTTTCATTGGCTTTAGTGCTGAAATAAATTTTCTTTTTCAGAAGATTCTTTTCAAGAGCCCATAAAAAAGTAGACTTACCGGTACCATAATTACCTATAATCGTAAAAGACCTATTAGCACTGTTCTCACTACTAAAAATTCGTTCAAATATCTTAGTGGCATTAGGAGTCACTACATAATTCAAATCCTTACTTTGATCGCGTACGATGTTGGTGGATATATTAAACTCCATAATAATTTTGCAATAATCTTAATTTAAAATCTTCATTCTCAATTTTCAATTGAAGCTGTCGGGTTCCGGCATCCTCATTGTAAATAAACTCAGGATACTTAGAACGCAGCCTATCAATTACAACCTCAAGTCCTTCATTCGTTAAAACAAAATAAGACCCCAAAGTATCCCTGATATCTTTAAAGTTGACAGCAGCATCATTTCCAAACAAATCAACCAAACAATACCCAAAAATCTCACTAGGAAAAGTCACCCTATCCTCTTTATTCAACTTATAAGTAGTAAGACCATTTCCTCTGTTAACCGCTGAAATTAGATTCAATTCAATCAAGGGAGAATTAAAATCATCCTCCAAGGATTTAGCAGTTCTGATACCGGAAAAATAACTTTGTGTAAAGACCTTAAAATCAGACTGCAAGGTACTCTCGCTTGTTTCTCGATTACTGGTCTCAGCAATTTTTAATTTAAGAAAATTTAAAATTTGCCTTTCATCAAACTCACTGCTAATACGTTCCCTTGCATAATCCGTAAAAATCAATTTAAAAATACTGGCTTCCTGCTGTTTACAAAGAAGATACTGCAATAGCCACAACGTGCCCTCGTCTTCTAAATACTTATCAAAACCACCATTTTGCACAAAAAGTATATCAGCGATTTCTGTTAGGTGTTTTTCATTATTAATAAGTCCGAAAGCCTTCATCCAATATTGAATAGCTTGAACCATATTTTTACCAACCCCTAAATTCAAGATAGATTCTTCGAGATTATGAAATCCATTAAGTTCTTGATTATTAATAAGTTCTACACCTTTCAACAACCACTGTTGTCGACAATGAAAGGTATCATGACCCGAAAATTTTAATGTATGCATTGATTTTATTTAATACTGCAATTTAGCTAATTGGGTAAAGTTCTCCAATAAAAGGCAAGAATATTTTTAAAAACATATGAACATTTTAATAAACAATTCAAAATGCTAAATATCAATGTATTATATAATTTTTTTATTAAAAAATCATTCAACTAAGGATATTTAGTTTATCTGCTTAGATGAAAGAAGATTTTTAGAATAAGAAAGCTTCATAAAAAATAATTGTGGTAGAGCGAATATTGCAATATTTCAATTATTTAGTTTAAATACCTTATAATCAATAATAAAGACTACCTTCGTAGCTTAATAATCATTTTTATGAACGAAGGAACCATTAAATTTTACAATGAAGCCAAAGGCTTCGGATTTATTACGCCAAGCAATGGCGGAGCAGACTTATTTGTACATGCAACCGGTCTTAACGGCCAAGTGCGTGAAAACGACAAAGTGTCTTATGAGGTAACGGACGGTCAAAAAGGGCCAACCGCAACCAATGTAAACGTTATCTAAGATATATATTTACCAGTGTTTGTTAAAAAGCCAATCCTTCTGATTGGCTTTTTTTTTGTTTAGATAGTATCCGGGCTATACGAAGTACTCCTACCACTTCTTTCTTGTTCTGTTTAAATACAGCTTTACAAAACATTTTGCATGAATTTTTAATAAAAATATATGCAATTACATATTATTTCGTAACTTTGTTTCATGAATAAGTTAGAGGAATTAAAAAAACATTTAAAACGGGGTAAAGTATACCGTCGGGCTGATTTGTCCAAGTGGTCAAAATCAGTTGACCGTCACCTTGAGGAATTGGTTCAGGAAGGAACCTTGCAAAAGCTTTCACAGGGTGTATACTTTTATCCGGAGTTAACCGTCTTTGGAGAAGCACCTCCCGAAGAGGAAGTATTGGTACGCTCATTCCTCAAAGACACACGTTTCTTGCTTACTTCCTTTAATGCTTACAATGCTTTAGGTGTTGGAACCACACAGCTTTACAACACCAAAACCGTGTACAACCACAAGCGCCATGGTGAGTTTAAGCTCGGTGGAGTGACTTTTACTTTTAAAAGAAAGCCTCATTTCCCTCTTAAAGCTACGCCTGAATTCCTATTGGTAGACTTACTGAATAACCTGGACCAACTTGCAGAAGACCCAAACGAAGTAGTATCAAGAGTGTGTTTCAAGGCAAAAACAATGGATGCGAAAAAATTAAGAAATTCACTCCGCGACTACGGTAGCATCAAAGCAAAAAAACTGTTGGAACCGGTTCTATCCGCATAATATGTCTCACTACTTACACAACCATAAGGATTTCCGGGCACTGCTGCGCATTGTCGGAGCCGAATTGAATATCGAACCTGGTCTGGTCGAAAAAGACTATTGGATTATGCATGTCTTGTACGGACTAAAAAAACAAGGATATCAATTTGAACTCAAAGGAGGTACTTCCCTATCCAAAGGATACGGAATCATACACCGCTTTTCTGAGGATATCGACATCCATATCAAGCCACCGGCAGAAATGGCAATAAATGAAAATCCTAACAACAATAACCCAAATAACATTCAAAAAAGAAAAGGTTTTTATGATGGACTGGCTAAGGATATAAAAATTGACGGAGTCATATCAGTTATACGGGACGAAGCTTTTGACGACCCAAAACAATACCGCAGCGGTGGCATAAGATTACATTATGAAAGCAGTTCTGATGCTGTTGAGGGTGTCAAGGAAGGAATTTTACTGGAAGTAGGATTTGATACAGTAACACCAAACAACCCCATAACGATATCATCTTGGGCCTATGATAAGGCCGTAGAACAAAAAGTAGATATAATTGACAATCGGGCGGTTGACATCGCCTGTTACCATATTGGCTACACCTTTGTCGAAAAATTGCAGACAATAGCAACCAAATTCAGGCAGGAACAGGAAGATGGAGAAGAGCGCCAAAATTTGATGCGCCAGTACTACGATGTATACGGTTTACTTGGTGACCAGCAGGTACAGCAGTTCATTGATACAAACGAATATCAGGAACACAAAATCGCACGTTTTCCACCCAAAGACTACGAGACCCCTATTACCGAAAACGAAGCTTTCTTACTGAACAACCCGGAATTGAGGGAACGATTTAAGGAGCGCTATAAAAAGACTGCCGCACTATATTATAAAGGCCAGCCCGATTTTAATGAAATGATTACCGAGATTGGCAAATGGGTCGGAAAGCTATAGTTCAGTATGCATTGAATACATCAAAAAAGCTAATTAATTTCAATATAAAAAATGGTCATGAACATTCTCAATATTTTTATTATTAGTTTAAATTCCTAATAATCAATAATAAAGACTACCTTCGCCGCTTAACAATCATTTATGAACGAAGGAACCATTAAATTTTACAATGAAGCCAAAGGCTTCGGATTTATTACGCCAAGCAATGGCGGAGCAGACTTATTTGTACATGCAACCGGTCTTAATGGCCAAGTGCGTGAAAACGACAAAGTGTCTTATGAGGTATCAAACGGCCAAAAAGGACCAACCGCAACCAATGTAAACGTTATCTAAGATATATATTTACCAGTGTTTGTTAAAAAGCCAATCCTTCTGATTGGCTTTTTTTGGTTTAAATAGGGCTTATTTTCGGTTATTAAATCCGTTTAGAAACTGAACTTTGTGGTAATGCAGCGTTTGAACCCGCCCTCATAGGATTAGTGCAGCAAAATCCCGTAGAAACAAAACCAAAGCAATCCACGAGACGAGCAAAGCGAGCGGCTTGGGTTGCAGGGCTGAGCGTTAAGAAAATGCCCGGTAGGCATTTTTAGCGAAAGAGCCAGGCGGCGCGATGGGATTCAAGCATGATTTTCAAAAACTCTGGCTTTCAATTAATCTTTATCAGCAGGCCCAATTGAATTAACAATTTTTAAAAAGCGACTGTAAAAATTTTGGTAATACACTCCGCCAAACAAACTTAAGAAAACAATTGAAATAGGCTTTAGAGATATATTCTCATTGGTCAATAAAACGGGCAAGGCATAAGAAATTCCTAATATAATAATACCTATAAGACCGCCTTGAATAGGAATAAGCAATAGGTTGACGGTAGCAGTTATCTTTTTTTTACTTTGAATCGTATCATTGACGATTTTAGCAATCGATCCTATAATACCAAAGCAAATAGAAGTAATAAGAAAACTTAAAACAGTGGGTAAGGCAAGGATATAAGGATAAATAGCTTCTATAGCGGTCTGCTCATCTACTATATTCTGCATCCCAACTACAATATCCTGTTTATTACTTTCCGTAACCTTTGTGGCTTTGAGGTCTTCATAGGTTTGATCGTTTTGCAAAATCAGAAATCCACCTGTCCCAAAGTAGAGAGCCAAAAATAATACAAGCGTTAAAGTGACGGTTTTAATCATAATTTCAGTTTTTTAAAAGAATACACATTGTTGGGTGTTTGTCAATCGATCCATTTGTTCTCGGGTTGTAGCCGAATGCGCCGCATTATGGTTTTTACAGTAAAAACGGGCAACGACAGCAGTATCAGAAAAAACAAGTTTAAGGTCTTTATAATCTTGAGCAACTAAAGTAAAATTGGCATAACCAATGTTACTAATTTCAACTTTTGAATTTTTAGCTACCTTTATCTCAAAATGACCATTAAAATCGCTAACAGTTCCCTGTAGTTTTCCCGGAACAGATATTGTCACACCGGGCAATACTTTGCCTAAGTCGTCAACTATAATACCTTTTAAGGTTATAATTTGCTGCTGTTGCTGTGCTTGTTGTAGCTGTTCCAAAGGTTCTTTTAATACAACATCACCAGCGGCAGTACTTTGATTTTTAGCGGTCATTTTTTTTGAAGCACAAGAAATCATGAAAGCCGAAAAAAAGACTAGGGCTATTCTAATGGCTAAATTTTTATTCATTTTTTAATGGTTTAAAAGATTTATTACTGGAAAATCACATGGTTTTCAATGGTGGCAACACACTATTTACTAATTTTTTAACAGATTAAAACGGTATCATTAAAATCGTCCTCTGGAGATACCATTTCCTTTATCTGTTCCTGATAAGCGTGACCTGTTGTGTGCAATTGGATAGCTTTAGTATAGAATTGCACCTGCAAAACGCTTCTCCTTTTTTATTTCAAAAGGATTATTGGAGAACTCAAAATAAAACCGCAGCTGAATTGCGATGTTCTTAATAAATGATTTTGAAACGGTCAACAGTTTTGCCATTTCGATTTTTTTGCTGAATGTTTTATTGTTAATTTCCTATCTTAACTGTTACTTTTTCTGGTTCTTCGTTCAAAATTAATAGTTGTTATAAACGATGAATAAAATGACATAGAATATGTCATGGCCTTAATTTCCGGTCACAGAACGGTTAAACAAACGGTTAAATATTCTCGTATCCAGCGTAATACCGATAAACTGCCCCCATTTCCATACCTCTTCGGTTCTTATATCAGCTTGTGTACCGGCAAAAGCGGTGCTACCCAATTCAAAATTTCGATCGCTCAATTGAGTCACCTTACCATAATGCCAACCGGCACAAATACTGCCGCCTCTGGCAAATTCAAAAGTAAGACCTGCAAAAAAATTCTCCTGCAAATTCCCCTTAAGTGAAACCCCAAAAGTTGGGTTTATTCTGGTAATCAAATTGGGCTCTTTCAGCACATCCCTACCTCTGGTTAATGGATCTCCTTGAAGATATTTCATTGTCGACCACCAATACCAAATAACATTAAAGGTTATTAAAGTGCGATTTGTATTATTGAAACGCTGAATAGTATTTAATCCCGATGAATCAGCCAAGGGCACAACATCAAAAGTTGGGTTTTCTAAATTACTGCTGACATAAGAAACACCAATGGCCACATGATACAATGGGTTAATATGAATGGTAAAAGTGCTGACAGTAGCGCCATCTTTTTTAACATTAAACACCACATTACTACTCGTATAGGGCCCCTTGATAAATTCTCTGATTGTATATTTAATAGGCTCATCAACGTTTCCGCTTTGAACATTATTGGTTATGGCGTCGGCAGGACGAAAAGCAAGATCCGTTGGAGCATATTCAGCATCATTGTCATCAATACTGTAATCATCATACTTAACTTCGGGCACAACCACCAAAAAAATAACCTCATCATCTTGGTCAAGGTTTACAGGCTTACGACCAATAATGTTACCGTAGGGATCAACGCAGATATAGGCCTTATCTGAATTTGGAAAATACCTTTTTCCTCCTTTAATAATATCCAAAGCGCCACCACTATTTTGGCTAACAAATTGTCTCCAATTATCATATTTAGCTGATTCGCTCTTTTCTTGGTCTTTGTCCGGATCTTTATCATCAACAGGAGCAACAAATTCCTTACCGATATCAGCAAAAACAGTCGCAGCTCTGCCTCCTGCAACAGGTGGAGTAACTTCAATCTTCAGAATTTTTATGGCAGCATCAGTTCCAAGATAAGTATAACGACTGCCAGTTTTGGTAATTTGAGTAGCAACATTGGTTATATCGCTCTCTACTCCGGCTGCAGTTACAGTGCTAATCTTTAATACATGGTTATTGGGTAAACCCGAGGCATCGATAATCAAGCCGCGTTTAACTTCCACTTCTTTCTTTAATTGGTTAGAATCCAAATCAGTAAAATTGGCTCCTACTTTTTTAGAGATAACAACAGTAGTGCCGTCGTCACGTAAAAAAAGGGTTTGACCAAATGTGGTAGAGTAAAATAGTAAAGTTACCAGCAAACTCAAAGCTCTAAAGTTTTGTAAATAATTTTTCATCATTATAAAATTGAAAGGTTAAAAAAATCTGCAACAGAAGAATACGGGATAACAAAAGAACATCGAACACCATCACCCCCAACTATGATTCCGATAGGTTCTCCGGAGGAAGTAAAAACCAAAGAACCTGAATCACCGGTTTTAGAAAAAGGCTCCGTACTAACACTATGAACAAAAATAATATTGTCAAGATCTTTAAAATCCTTCTTAGTTTTACTGCCGTAATTCAGAGTTACGGGCTTCCCTACCGCAGAAAGATGCCCCTTAATCCTTTTATAGCCTCTTGTCCTACTGATAATATATACTTCTTTGTAATCCGTATAATTTTCTTCATCTAAATAAATATTGGAATGTTGAATGGTGATTTGACCCGGTAATTTTGTCTCATAACTGATAGCATCTGAAACTTCAACAATAGCAATGTCTAATTCTTCGTTCTTACTTGCTTCCAAAATTGTTCCCACTATATCACCACCTACAGTAATGACATCATCGTTACCATTCGACACAAAAAGATCCCAATCGTGACTTTTGTGCTTAACCGCATGATAACAAGTAACAAATACAACTTTACCTTGCTGCAAACAAAAACAACCTGCACTTCCATAATCCTTTGTAGTCATAGCTCCGTTCTTAACCCCGGAAGATGGTCCAAAAGCTCCTTGAATTTCAGAATTACAAGTTTGAACTTCAACTTTGTAACTAAAGCCTACTAAGTCAGTGTTTTTAAATTTAATTTTCTCAGGTGCTTGGTAACTGGGGTCATTTAGATAAAGAGTTATAAGTTTGCGCTGATGATCAATCTCGTCATAGGATATGGCCGGTACAGCTTTTACAAAATCTTTAACCTCCTTATTTATTGCCTTAATTTTACTAATTTCTTCCTGTCTTTTTTTCTTATCATCCTCCATTTTGGCAAGATGCTCCCTGGCTTGCTGTGTTAAAGATGTTTCATTTTCAGTCAGCGCATTTTTTATATAGTCATTAATTTGATTAATACGAATATTACTAATTGCAGTTATGAAATAAGGAAACGCTTCGTCATGCGTAACATATTTTTGGTAAACACCACTTAAGGCAAAGTAATTTTGTCCTTCAATTAATAAAAGTTCAGCTGTGCGGCGATAATTTTGCCATTTCTCTCTGAATTTATAAGATTGTCTCAAAGCATTAAAAATAGCCAAAGCAACACTCAAGATAGTAGCCCAAATAAGATGATTGGGTGTATCCTCTGAAACAGTATCGTTTGCTGAGGAATAATTGATAAATACGGGAACTAAAGCACTCAAAACGATGACAATAACATTTGATATATCTTGAAATAAAAGATTCCTGTTAGCCAAGGTTTCCATTAACCTCAAATTCAAAATATAATTGGACACCAATTGGTCTTTTTTATAAGGATCCAAAGAAAGCTTCTTAATGGCGTCAACATATAATTCGATCCTTTTACGTAACATTTGTTTTGTTTTGTCTGCCATCCGAATTAATTTTATAAATAAAACATTGTAAAAAAATAAACAAAAAAGCCGAATATTTCCATGCAACTACTACCCTTCAAAGAAGGTATGCTGTCAACTGGAAATTATCGGCTTGTAGTGGTATTTCCCGATAAAGTACTACCTTAAATTTAACAATTAACTGATTAACAGCTATTTATTATCACTTAAAATTACTATTTTAATCGTTAAAAAACAAAAAAAATCGTCAAACGGCTCTTTTACGAAAACGAATCCAACGGTAATCCCCTCAAAGACAATAACCAATAGCTTCTCTCCTCCCTTTTTTTGTCATCCTAAGCCCAGTCGAAGGGCCTTTTCCCTTTTCCCTTTTCCCTTTTTTGTCACCCTAAGCTTAGTCTAAGAGCCTCTGCCCTTTCTTTGTCACCCTGAGCGCAGTCGAAGGGCCTTTTCCCTTTTCCCTTTTCCCTTTTCCCCCCAACCATAATTCCAACAAAAACACAAATACATCCTCAACCCACAACTTACAACTTACAACCTACAACTTACAACTCACAACCCACAACGCTACTCAATTCTCGAATCCGGCAAACAAACACTTGCAAATCACACCAATCTCAAATAGTTTTACACTGTAGCTGTAAAACCATCCGCCATGAAACCATTCGCCAAAACCCTTTTTGCAGAATTAAACCAACAACTCCAATCCATTCATACAGAATCCAACAAACCAAAACAATACTGCAAACCTGCGATAAAAGCAATAATCGAGGCACTGCAAAAACTAAAGAACGCTACTAAGGAATACGAGTTCAAATCCCCTGAAGATGAAATTGAATTCTTCAAAACCATCAAACCCAAGTTCACCGCCAAACTCATCTACTACAACAAAATATACCATATAGAAACCGGCAAAACCAGAGTCGCTAAAAAGCACTACCAAAAAGAGCTAAAAAAACTAAACAAGTTCCATCATCAAAATAGGGAGTTCTGCCAATACCTAAAAACCCAAAACACCTGCTTAGACCATCTATATTTCCTGAGAGACAGCTTCGAGTTCCGTCTAACAGTTAAAAACAACTACTTACATACTGATGATAACTTTTCAACCGCCTTCGACGAGAAAGTAGCCCAACTCAAAGCCAACAAAGCCCTCAAAAAATACCTCACAGCAAAACTAAAAAAGAACAAAAAAGGCCAACCCAAAAAGCAAAGCAACCTACAATGGACCGCTCCCAAAGTAGCCCTAATCGAATTATTATATGCCCTCCACGCCACCCAACCCTTCAACAACGGCAACACCTCCCTACACGAAATCGCCCAAACATTCGAAACCCTATTCAACATAAAACTCGGTCAATACCACCGCTCCTTCTACGAACTCTGCGCCCGAAAAACCATCGAACCCACCCACTTCCTTAACACCCTCAAAGAAAACCTAACCACCCGTATCCACGAGGTCGACCAAAAATAATGGGCAGCCATTGGGCAGCCATTTATAATATTCTTAGAAAGTAATTCTCAGCTCTTTTGAGCAGGGGTTAAAACCGCCCTCATAGAATTAATGTAGCACCCGAGCCAAAGGCGAACTGAGCGAAGCTAAAACAACGAAGAATCGAGAGGCAGCACTCCACGAGTTGAGCCGAAACGGCGAACGGCTTGGGGTGCGGAACGAGATTCGAGGTAGTTTTCAAGTTAAGGCTATGTAGGCTTGATCTTTTTTGTTTCTTTTTTCTATCAAGAAAAGAAAAGAAAAGAAAACGCTAATAATGGCCACCCAACGGGCAGCCATTTATTCTCATAAATTAAAGATTCTTTTCGGTAAGCACAGTTTCCCTTCGCACTTATAGAATTTGCGTTACAAAACAACGAAAACACGACACTAAGTAACCCTCATAGACGAGGAGATTTGATATTAAGAGGAGGACTGCCAGTGGCAGTCAGGTACTATGCCGCCTTGATTTTTTGGTTCGTTTTGTATCAAGACAAAATGAACAAATTAGTAATTCTCCACTATCCCCGTAACCAACCCCAATAACCGAAACAAATAATGGCCACCCAACGGGCAGCCATTTATTTATCGCTAAGCAGAGGTCAAAACCGGCCTCAAATAAAAAGCGTAAAAAAACAATGAAGACATGAATTGGCAGAGTTGCACAAGTCGAGCGCAAAGCGCGAGCGGCTTGGGACGCATTTGATATTAAGAGGAGGACTGCCAGTGGCAGTCAGGTACTATGCAGCCTTGATCTTTTTTGTTTCTTTTTTCTATCAAGACAAAATGAACAAATTAGTAATTCTCCACTATCCCCGTAACCAACCCCAATAACCGAAACAAATAATGGCCACCCATTAGGCAGCCATTTATTTATCGCTAAGCAGAGGTCAAAACCGGCCTCAAATAAAAAGCGTAAAAAAACAATGAAGACATGAAGTGGCAGCGTTGCACAAGTCGAGCGCAAAGCGCGAGCGGCTTGGGACGCATTTGATATTAAGAGGAGGACTGCCAGTGGCAGTCAGGTACTATGCCGCCTTGATTTTTTGGTTCGTTTTGTATCAAGACAAAATGAACAAATTAGTAATTCTCCACTATCCCCGTAACAAACCCCAATAACCGAAACAAATAATGGCCACCCAACAGGCAGCCATTTATTTATCGGTAAGCAGAGGTCAAAACCGGCCTCAAATAAAAAGCGTAAAAAAACAATGAAGACATGAAGTGGCAGCGTTGCACAAGTCGAGCGCAAAGCGCGAGCGGCTTGGGACGCATTTGATATTAAGAGGAGGACTGCCAGTGGCAGTCAGGTACTATGCCGCCTTGATCTTTTTTGTTTCTTTTTTCTATCAAGAGAAAAAAGAAAAGAAAAGAAAACGCTAATAATGGCCACCCAACGGGCAGCCATTTATTCTCATAAATTAAAGATTCTTTTCGGTAAGCACACTTTCCCTTCGCCCTCATAGAATTTGCGTCGCACCCGAGCCAAAGGCGAACTGAGCGAAGCTAAAACAACGAAGAATCGAGAGGCAGCACTCCACGAGTTGAGCCGAAACGGAGAACGGCTTGAGGTGCATTTGATATTAAGAGGTTTGATATTAAGAGGAGACCCGAGACCGTAGGTCGAACTGTATGTAGCGATAGCGGAATAAATGTCCAGTGGACATTCGGTTTCCGGTGGCAGTCAGGTACAAAAGTCTTTAGACTTTTCAAAAACCGTAGTACCTTAGCTCCTCAGTACCTTAGAACCTTTCGTAACTATTGTCCTTCCCGTAAAGGCGGGAACTACCTATTCTCCACGATCCCCGTAATCAACCCCCTCATTACCGCCTCTTCAACACCCTCATCAGCACCATCTATTGCAGCGGCTATATTCCCAACCAAATACTGCCATTCAGGGTCTTTATTCTTTTTAGGCTTTTTCTTCTTGGCATAAGCAGTATGCCTCGCTATCGAAGTAGTAGTAAGTATAACCCGCTTATCCTTCTCAGTCCAAAGAGTGTCCTTTAAAACGTCACTTTCATAGGCAGCGACAAAATCATAAATCACACTATAATCTTCTTCGTATTGATAAAGAAAGAAGAACGAATCAGTAAAATCAGCCAAGCTGACCTTAGCACTGGGAGTATCAAGACTGGCATCAATAATGTCAGTCATACAACTGTCAACATGCGTTAAAATATACAACACCCGATCCTCAGCGGTCAACACATAAGGCGTGTCCTTGGTCAAGGCATTAAACGAAGCATTGCTGTTAGCAATAGTCGTAGTCGTGGTCACTATGCCGTTAAAAGTCAAGGGCTGAAAATCGGCATAATAGTAAGTCAGCAACAATTCATGGTGAATTTGTCCGGCATCATCATACGGATTCGCAGCATTTCTAGCCGGTAAATCATACGCTAAATCAACAGACCGAGACAAAGTACCATCGGTAGCTGTACTTTCTGAAGACGGATTGGTAGGTTCACTACAAGAGATAAAAAATAGAAATAAGATTAAACAAAAGTTAAAAAATTTCATGATGTTAATGTTTTTAAATGAGACTGTTTTTTCAGTTCATTTCGCCCGGGGTACTTAGAACAACTCTTGGGTTTACACGTTATAAACCCAGTTGAATTCGAGGCAAAACTATCGGGCTGTTACCTGGCAAACAAACCCTCTCATTCTCTATTCAAGAATTAAAAATGTGCAATTCTCGAATCAAACACACCTCCATTAAACCCAAACCTCAAATAATCAATCCTTTGAACCAAATTCATTTTAACACAACACTTATTAATTCTTAAACACCTATCATACGAAGTATTTTAGTAATTTAGCTACATTTTTAAGAATTGTTCAACCTTTAAGAGATGCTATCATTTCAACACAAAACCACCAATACTATAGTTCCAATCTTGATGATTGTACTAATGATACAATACAGTAAAGCGCAAAACAATACCATTATTAAGCCATACGAACTCTCACAAAAAGACTATAAATATTTAAGCGAAGCGACCAATAGTAAAGACTCACTCCTATCCGGAATTTATGCCCAATCGTGGTTAGCCAAAGCCAAAGCGGAAAAGAACTGGAAGCAAATGGCACTCGCTTACAGAGCCATCATGTACAAAGCCGACAAAAATGAGCTGATGAAATATGCAGACAGCCTCCTTTTTGCAGCCAAGCATACCACCGATAAGGGCATCATCGGAACAGCTTACCTTACCAAAGGCATCATGCATTACAAACAAAAAGAACACGCAAAGGCACTAGACAACTATCTTCTTGCCGACCAATACCTTTCACAAACCTCCGACCACTATGCTATTTATAAAGTCAAATATGGTATAGCCAACACCAAATACTATTTGGGGTTCTATGAGGAAGCCATATCGCTGTTCAAGGAGTGTATAAGTTACTATGAAGAAGAAAATGATTTGGCTTACTTGACCTCGCTGCACGCCATTGGGCTGTGCTACACCAAAATCAAAAAGTACGATTTGAGTTCCTACTATAACAAATTGGGATTAGAAAAAAGTAAGGAATACCAAAACCTCGAAATGATACCCTATTTCAATCATTCCGAAGGCATCAACCAATACTTCACAAAGAACTACCAAACCGCCATTAGCAGTCTTCAAAAAACAGTACCGGAAATCCATAAAAAGAAAGACTTCGCCAACGAAACCGTAGCCTGGTTCTACATCGGAAAAAGTTACTGGGACTTAAAAAAGCAAAAGAAGGCTATTCCCTATTTCATCAAAGTAGACAAAGCCTACACAGACCACCAATACACCCGCCCCGACCTAAGAGAAAATTACGAGTTGCTAATTGACTATTACACCAAACAACAAAAACCCGAATTACAATTAAAATACATTAATCGGCTACTAGAGGTTGACAGCACCCTTAACCACAATTACAAATACCTTTCCAATAAAGTTCACAAAGAATACGACACAAAAAAGCTATTAGTGGCCAAAGAAGCAATAGAACAATCACTGATATCTTATAGAAAAATAGGAGGAATAACCATAGCTATTTTAGTTATAGCAATAGCGCTATTGTACAGACACCATCTAAACAAGCAAAAGCGCATGAAACAAAAATTCGACGAATTCATAAAGGAACAAACCATAAAATTCCAACCACCACCACAATTCCCTCAGGAAAACTGCGATGACCTTAACCCGCAATTGGTAGAAACCATCCTCAAAAACCTCGAAGAATTCGAAACAAACCACAAATACATCGAAAAAGACATGAGCCTGTCCAAACTGGCAGCACACCTAAAAACCAACAAAAGATACGCTTACAAAGTGATACTAACCCACCGTGGCAAAAAAACCATCGAATACATAACCGACCTAAAAATAAACTACATCTTAAACCTCCTAAAAACACAAAACAAATACCGCAACTATACCAACAAAGCCCTCGGCGAAGAAGCAGGCTTCGGCTCAACCCAAATCTTCACCAAAGCCTTCAACAAAAAAATGGGCATGTCACCCACCTTTTTCATTCGGGAACTAAAAAAATCCCAACAGGAGTTTTGATAGCAAACGAGAAAGCATATGAAAAAATTTAACCTAATAAAACCATAAACAATTGAATGCACATTGTCACCCTGTCCCGATAGCTATCGGGAGTCGAAGGGCACAACCCACAACTTATATTCAGAACTCCTCACTATTTCCTTCTTCCGTCTGTCATTCCCGAGAAGGCGGGAACCCATAACTTTTTACCTTTAACCTCTAACTTTAGTGCCTCAGCGCCTTAGACCCTAACTAAACAACTCATCCCTTTCTCTGCCCAAACTCAGTCCGCAACGCCGAAAAATCCTGTCTGATACCTTGCAATATATCCTGCACACTCATTACACCTAAATCATCCTTCTCAAATTCCTGCGTGGCTATGCTACAGGCATAACGCCAAATTTCCAATACATCTGAAAATGAGACTTCATAAGGCTCATAAATAGGATTGTCAGAGTGTGCCATGACACCATCTTTGCCTTTTATATACAACCTTTTATAGGACATGCCGTTGTTTTTAGTGATTAGAATATAAGTTTTCCCATCAACAATATCACTAATGCGTTCTACATACTCACCAACTACAAATGAGCCTTCCTTGTGTGGAGGCATCGAATCACCGGTAACCGGAAAGGCACGATACTTTCCCTTGGTCAAGAAGGGTAGCGAAATGCGTTGCAGGCTCTCAATAAACTCAGGATCACCATAACCGGCCAAGTAACCGGCTTGAGCTTTGGCACCAACAATCTCAATTCTGTTTTCACCATCACTGTCAACCGTAATCGGAAGTAAGATTCGGTTTTCTTCCAATTGAATTAAATTCTCATAAGGCACCCGCCGGATATCAAAAGACAACAATAAATCAATACTAACATGAAAGTACCTGGAAATCTTTTGCAGACAATCCAATGGCGGGTCAGTAGTTCCTTCATATTTGGCATATCGTTCCCGCGGAATTCGCAATTCATCCGCTATTTTTTGTTGTGTCATACCACTTTTGACACGCAGGTACCTTAGGTTATCAGAAAATATAGACATGTGATTATGTGAATTTAATTCACAACAAATATAATAATCTTTGGTAATATCATTCTAATTTTGTAAAAATTAATTTTCACTCAATAAATTACCACCTTATATGTCACGAGCCATTGTACACATGGATTTAGATACCTTTTTTGTCTCTTGCGTAAGACTGGAAAACCCTCAATTAAACGAGATTCCTCTAATCGTAGGTGGTGGCGAAAGAGGAGTCGTGGCATCCTGTTCTTATGAAGCAAGGTATTTTGGCGTGCGTTCCGCCATGCCAATTCGTATGGCAATGCAATTGTGTCCGCAAGCCAAAATTGTAAAAGGTGACATGGAATTGTTTTCAAAAAAATCCCATGAAGTAACCCAAATCATCGAAGAAAATTCACCACTGGTGGAAAAAGCTAGCATCGACGAATTCTATCTCGACATTACCGGTATGGATAAATTTTATGGCTGTTACAAATGGACAAACGAATTGATACATACCATCACCAAAGAAACCGGACTACCGATAAGTTTTGCATTATCCGTAAACAAAACGGTTTCCAAAATCGCTACCGGAGAAGGCAAACCCAAAGGCAATCTCGAAATTCCGCAGAACATGGTGAAGCCGTTTCTAAATCCATTATCCATTCGTAAAATCCCAATGGTAGGCGAAGTAACTTTCAATCTCCTTTCCAGACTCGGAATTCGTAATATCGAAAAGTTATCCGAAACTCCGGCGGAGGTGCTACAAAGTATGATAGGAAAAAACGGTCTCGAACTATGGAAAAAAGCCAACGGCATCGACAACACCCCGGTGCAACCCTATACCGAAAGAAAATCCCTTTCAACAGAACACACTTATCTACAAGACACCATCGACATCAAAAAAGTAGAATCATTGATTTTAGGCATGGTCGAAAAACTAGCTTATCAAGCGCGTGCCGAACAATGGTTAGTATCAACACTAGTCATCAAAATACGCTACGCCAACTTTGACACCGAGAATCTCCAAAGAAAAATCGCCTACACCGCCTGCGATCACATCTTGTCCAAAATAGCCATAGAATTATTCAACAAACTATACAACCGCCGCATGCGAATCAGATTAGTCGGAGTATCATTCACCGGCTTAGTCCGTGGCACCTACCAAATCAACATGTTCGAAGACACCGAAGAAATGGTAGCCCTATATCAGGCTTTAGACAAAATGAAAAACCGCTTCGGCTTCCAAGCCGTCGGCCGTGCCAACGCAATATTAAAAAACACAACTTAATAATAAAACCTTTGTCACCCTGAGCCTAGCCTGCACTGAGCACAGTCGAAAGGTCGTAGGGCCAAACTAACAACTCAAAATTCAACATTCTCAATTCAACATTCAACATTCAAAATTAAAATGTACCTCAACTGCCACTCCTTCCACTCCCTCCGCTTCGGCACCATTCCACTAAACGAACTAGTGGAACAAGCAGTGCAATACGGCGTTACGGCAATGGCACTAACCGACATCAACACAGTAACAGGCATTTATGATTTTATAAAAGCTTGTGCTTTAGTAAACATTAAACCATTAGTAGGTATCGACTTCCGTAACAATGGTAAACAATTATTCATCGGACTCGCAAAAAACAGAAAAGGAATTGCAGAAATGAACCGCATAATAACAAACCATAATTTTGAAAACACACTACTTCCGGAACAAGCTCCCAATTTCGAAAATGTGTTTGTTATTTATCCATTAGATAATGTCCCGGAGGAACTCAAGGAAAACGAATTTATAGGCATTAATGCAGAGCAATTACCCAAATTGTACAATTACGTCTGGAAAAGAAGAACTCTCAAAATGGTCATACTACAATCCGTTACATATCGTACCAAAAAAGAATTCAACCTCCATAAAATACTCAGAGCAATCGACTTAAATATTATTGGTTCAAAATTGAAGGATACTGATTATTGTAAAGTATCCGAAGTCATGATACCAGTCAACAATCTTTTAGAAAAATTCACTGACTATCCTCAAATAATCCAAAATACACAAGCCATAATCCAAGCCTGTAATTTCGAATATGATTTCAATACCCCTAAAAACAAAAAACACTATACGACCAACAAACACGATGATATTGCATTACTGACTAAACTCGCATCCGAAGGAATGATACGCCGTTATGGTCCTGCCAATGCAGAAGCCAAAGCCAGAGTCGAAAAGGAATTGAAAGTAATCAACGATTTAGAATTCAGCGGCTACTTTCTCATTACCTGGGATATTGTACAATACAGTATTAGCAAAGGCTTTTTGCATATTGGTCGGGGCAGCGGTGCCAACAGTATCATTGCGTATTGTCTCGACATTACTAACATTTGTCCCTTGGAACTCGACTTGTATTTCGAGCGTTTTTTAAACGTCAATCGCAAAACGCCACCCGATTTCGATATCGATTGGTCTTGGCGCGAACGCGATACCATCTTAGAATACATTTTCAATAAGTACGGCAGAGATCATGTGGCGTTCTGTGGGACCAATGTCGAATTCAAGTACCGCTCCATTTTCCGGGAAGTAGGCAAAGTGTTTGGCTTACCCAAAGAAGAACTCGATGAATTGGCCAAAAACCCAATGCAAAAGCACAACA
Organism: Flavobacterium sp. 102; assembly: GCF_003634615.1. Classification (NCBI taxonomy): domain Bacteria; kingdom Pseudomonadati; phylum Bacteroidota; class Flavobacteriia; order Flavobacteriales; family Flavobacteriaceae; genus Flavobacterium; species Flavobacterium sp. 102. The sequence continues at coordinate 3,104,689 of NZ_RBKX01000001.1, forward strand.
AAAATGAAGTGGTCAAAATGGTTCAGGAATATGGTATGATGCTCGAAAAATACCCCAATCAAAGAAGTATGCATTCCTGTGGCATCATCATTTCAGAAGAACCCATAACCAATTTCACCGCACTGGAAATGCCGCCAAAAGGATTTCCCATAGTCCAGTTTGACATGCACGTAGCGGAAGATATCGGGTTTGATAAATTCGATATCCTGAGCCAGCGGGGCATTGGCCACATCGACGATACTGTAAAGCTGATTAAAGAAAACCAAGGCATAACAGTCGATATACGGGATACTTCCCTTTCCAAAGACGAGAAAACCTGCAACGAACTCTTAAGCCAAGGCAAAACCATTGGCTGCTTCTACATTGAAAGTCCCGCCATGCGGGGTTTGCTCCGAAGATTAAAATGTAACAATTACAAAGTATTAGTGGCGGCCTCCTCCATCATCCGTCCCGGAGTAGCACAATCCGGCATGATGAAAGAATACATTTTCCGCCACAACCATCCCGACCGTTTCGAATATTTCCACGAGGTGTTTAAAGAACAATTGGGAGAAACCTATGGCATTATGGTATACCAGGAAGATGTTATCAAGATTGCGTTACACTACGGCGGTCTTCCTGCCGCCGATGGCGATATCCTACGACGAGCCATGAGTGGAAAAGGACGCTCAAAAGCAGCACTGCAAAAAGTAAAAGACAACTTTTTTGATTCCTGCAAAAAGCAAGGACATCCCGACCAGTTAAGCCAGGAAATTTACCGCCAAATTGAGTCATTTGCAGGATACTCCTTTTGCAAAGCACACTCTGCCTCCTATGCTGTCGAGAGCTACCAAAGTCTGTATTTGAAAACCTATTATCCAATAGAGTTCATGACAGCGGTAATCAACAATTTTGGTGGGTTCTACCGTACCGAAGTCTACATTCACGAAGCCAAAATGTCAGGGGCAAAAATCCACAATCCTTGCGTCAATAAAAGCGAATACCAAACCAATGTATATGACAAAAATATTTACTTAGGTTTTCAGCATCTTAAAAGCTTGGATTCTAAAACAGGAGAACTCATTGTAAAGGAACGCAAAGAAAATGGCCCGTATTTATCATTAGAAGACTTTATCGATAGAATTCCCATCGGAATTGAAGGCATCCAAATACTAATCTTCATTGGCGCTTTCCGTTTTACAGGCAAACCAAAAAATGAATTATTAATAATAGCTCGGTTAATTTTAATCAATTTCAAACCCGAAAACCGCAACCTAATGTTACTCAAGGAACCGGTTAAGGAATATAAATTACCGGTTTTAGAACGTTCACCATTCGAAGATGCTTTCGATGAAATTGAACTACTCGATTTTCCGGTCTCTGTGACACCCTTTAATCTACTCCAAACAAGATTCCGCGGCGATGTAATGGCACGGGATTTGACCAAACACCATAAAAAAACAGTACGGATGTTGGCTTACTTAATTTCTCGCAAACACGTTCCCACCAAACGAGGCGATATGTATTTCGGAACTTGGATAGATGCCGAAGGAGAATTTTTCGACACAGCCCATTTCGCCGATTGCCTACAACAATATCCTTTCAAAGGGGGTGGATGTTATTTGTTATTGGGTCAGGTAGAAGTCGATTACCACTTCCCAACCATTACCATTTCAAAAATGACCAAAATGCCATTCATTCCCGATCCTCGTTATTCAGCCACCGATGAAAAACGTTTCCAAACACAACAGCAAATCCGCGAAGACGTCAGCATGACACAACGAGCACCTTACCCTCAGGAACACGAGATTAATTTACCCCGACAAAAAATGGGGCCGAGTGTATGAAAAGAGTCCGGTGGACTCTTTTAGCGAAGGAGCCAGGCGGCGCGAGGGCCAAAATAAAACAATAAATGATAAAACAAATGTTCTTAGAAAATAGCATTAGAATCTGGCAGGCGAGCGTCAAATATTTGAAGAATTCTTAAAATGAAAAGCTGTTTGATCCCGTTGCCAAACGGGAGAGTTCTTTTCATTTAGACCCAAACCGTAGGTGAACGGTGCGAAGCAAATTCAAGAATAGATTTGACCGCCGAAGATTCAGAGCCTTGACTTTTTTGTTACTTTTTGTGTCAAGACAAAAAGTAAAGAACTTGAAAAATCAGACATTCTAAAATGAAAAACAAAAAGTTCTAAGATCCCTTTCCGAAGGAAACGAAAGCAACAAATTCCGCTTAAAATGCCATTAGACTATGGCAGCCGGGCACCTGCACCACGAAGATGCAGAAAAAATAAAACGCTGTTTGATCCCGATGCCAATCGGGAGAGTTCGTTTTATTTCTGCTTCGAGTGTGAGCAGGTCGGCGAATAGTCCAAGGCTTGATTTTTTGTTTCTTTTGTATCAAGACAAAAGAAAATAATAAAACAAAATAAATGAAAAAAAAGGAATACGCTATAGTCGATATCGAAACCACAGGCGGCAACGCCAGTCACAGCCGCATTACCGAAATCGCCATTATCATCCATAATGGTACCGAAGTAATCGACCATTGGGAAACACTAGTCAATCCCCAAAAAGAAATACCACCAGCCATTTTTGCACTAACAGGCATCAACAATGAAATGGTACGCTCAGCCCCTATCTTCGATGACATTTCAGAAAAAGTTTTAGAGATGCTCAACGACCGAATCTTTGTAGCACATAACGTCAATTTCGATTATTCATTCGTTCGTCACGAACTCGAAAAGAGTGGTTTCAAATGGACAGCTAGAAAACTTTGTACCGTTCGTGCGGCTCGAAAAATCAAACCCGGTTTACCATCTTACAGCTTAGGCAGACTTTGTAATTCATTAGAAATTCCACTCCTAAACGCGCACCGCGCGGGAGGCGATGCATCGGCAACAGCCATCTTATTTACCCGACTGCTGGAATGGGACACCGAAGGCGAAATGTCAAAAATGATAAAAAAAACGGCACAAGACCAACGCTTACCACCTAATTTACCTCCGGCAGATTTTGAGCAATTACCAGAAAAACCGGGCGTTTATTATTTCTACAATCAAGAAAAAAAGGTAATCTATATTGGCAAGGCAATCAACATAAAGAAAAGGGTCGCTACCCATTTCAGCGGCCATAAAATCACACCACAAAGGCAACAGTTCTTGCGCGATACCTATAGCATTTCATTTGAAGTTTGTGCTACCGAACTAATGGCATTACTGCTAGAGTGTTCAGAAATTAAAAAACTATGGCCTATATACAATAAGGCGTTAAAACGTTTTGAACCCAAATTTGGTCTTTACCAATATGAAGCCCGAAGTGGTTACAAATACTTGGCCATCGGAAAGCTAACCAAATTCCAATCCTGCATCGAACCTTTCAATAGTTTGTATGAAGGTATAAATCTATTGAAGAATCTGGCGGAGCAATTCGGCATTGACAATAGGTTCTGCAATTACGGTATGGTCAATAAGGGCGAAATTTTTCAAAATGCAGACCACACTGAGTTACCCGCTGTAGAGCTACACAATGAACAAGTAACCAGCGCCCTTGATTTCTTATTAAATAACAGAAATACTTTTGCCATTGTAGACAAAGGCCGAACCAAAGAAGAGCACAGTTGCATTTGGGTCGAAAAGGGACACTTTTATGGCATGGGCTATATAAACGCTGAAACTGGTATTACCACTATCACAGAACTTAAGGAGTGTGTAACTCCGTATAAAAGCAATAATTATATTATGCATTTAATTTACGCCTACGCCGAAAAATACCCCAATAAAGTGATCAAATCAACTGCTAAACAACTGGAGTACAAAAACTAAAAAAAAGCAGTACAAAATAGTAAGTCTTTACAAATTCGATTAATTAAAAGTAACTTTGCACCCACTTGACCGCTTATGCTAACTGATACATTTCTACAACTCGTTAAAAAATACAACAAAGCCCACGAATTGGCTAATAACCTTTGGTTGGAAATATTTACCAAATATTCCGAATCCAAAAGGCATTATCATACGATCGAACATTTAGAAGCAATGATAGCCGATTTAAAAGAAATAAAAGATAAGATTACGGAATGGGACACCCTATTATTCGCCCTATTTTACCATGACATAATCTATAAAGCGTCAAGCAGTACAAATGAAATTGACAGTGCTAAAATAGCACGACAAAGACTAACAGAAATAGGATATCCGGATGAAAAGATGGAGAAATGTGTCGCTATAATTAACGCCACAAAACAACATGAACTCTCAGACGACAGCGATACTAATTACCTTTTAGATGCCGACTTAGCCATTTTGGGTAAAAACCCAGAAGACTATCAAAGATACACAGAACAAATCAGAGAAGAATATACAATCTATCCCGATTTTATGTATGCAAATGGAAGAAAAAAAGCACTACAACACTTTCTTCAAATGCAACAAATCTATAAAACAGACTATTTCCAAAAAAAATACGAAAAACAAGCACGAGTAAATATCGCAAACGAACTCGAAACCTTACAATAACAAACTAAAACAAACACCAACCTTCTGCCATTTCCGCTCTGTCATTCCCGCGCAGACGGGAACCCACCTTCTGCCCACCTTCTGAAACCATCCAAACCAAAACCGCCACTTTTGCGATAACCAAAAAGTGCAGTATGAACTACCTAAGTCATTTTCTCAACAAAAGCCTATCCGACAACCTCAACCCATCCCACATTAGCCTATACCTAGCCATCTACCACTGCTGGCAACACAACAACCAAATAAATCCGGTAAGCATCACAAGCAAAGAAATCATGCAACGCAGCAAAATCAATTCCCGCGCCACCTACCACAAATGCCTAAAAGACCTTCACAACAAAAAATACCTAAACTACACCCCATCCTTCAACCCCTTCAAAAGCAGCCAGGTTTTTCTTTTACTTCCTAAACGAATCGCTAAGTAGGGGCTAAAAACCGCCCTCATAGGATTAGCGTAGTAAACAACGTAGATGTAAACGGCAGCGTACCACGAGATGAGCCTGAAAGGCGAACGGATTGGTATGTGGAGTGAGCATCAAGGTAGTTTTCAAGCTAAAACTATGTAGGCTTGACTTTTTGTTTCTTTTGGGTCAAGCCAAAAGAAAGGAATGAACCAATAAAAAAACCCAAGCTTCTCAACTTGGGTCAAAAACAGTCTCAACTATTTTTCGTGCTTCTTAAGGATACATTTCAGTACCGTCGAAATGGTAAAACTCACTATGGCGCCAATCGCAGCCAAAACAATGGTTTTAATCAAATCATCACCTGAAATATTCGACAGTATACTCAAAAATGTTCCTCCTACAGTGCCGCAAACAATAGAATGATTATTGGACATTCTTCTTCTTTACAGCGGCCTTTTCAGGCTCAATCGTCAGCTGGCTAATGGCTGTCGCCACTCCTCCGGCTACCGCTACATAACCACCAATCGTAGTCACTATGGCAGGTAAAGCTACCGGAGCGGTTAACACAGCACCACTTACAGCGAGTAAAGCCAAACCTATAGTCCGAAGCACTCTGAAAAACTTAGGGGTTGGAGCTTTCGCTCTGTTTACTACATTCATATTAAAATATTTAATGAATTATTAATTCTACCCTTTCTCCTTGGTCAAGGGCTTGATAAGTTAACGCCTTGAGTTGCCTAAAAGCTTTTCTCGACATCAACCCCAAACCCGAACCCGAAAGTTTCGTTACAGGAGCAATACAGCCTTGCAATTCCTTAAGGGCATTGTTAGCAGGATGAAACAGTATATATTTTCTGTTAGTAACTCCCACAATCTCCAAATGCCATCGATACTTGGCACTGTATCGCTTTACAATAAAATATTTCCCCTCCGGTATACAGGAAACTTTGGGTAAGTTATCCTTCCACGGCAGTTCAATCGTAAAACAAATAAACTTACCGTTACATTCCAGCTTCCCATTAGTACCAGCGGGGAAATAAGTTCTAGTGAGTATCAGAACCATTATACACCACTATCAACAGCAACAATAGACAACGGATTATAAGCACCATTTTTCAAAGGATACATAGTGCCGTTGACTTCCTGATAAAATTCCACACCAACAGCCAATAATAATGGTTTGGTACTGTTTGGCGTTACAGGATTAGTATGAGCAATCACCGCTGTTGGAGTTGTGTCCCACGGCAATATGGCCGTCTCGGCAGTAGCAACCACATGGGTTTCTGCCTCAAAATCCAACTCAGCCCCTCCCGAAATAATCTTAAAATGGGTGGTTCCCGAAGGTGCCGCAACCATATTGATTGGAATAAAAGAAGCAATGTCAAGGGTAATATCACCGGTAACACGATCAATACTTCCAACGATTGGAGCATACAAACTGTTACTCAACTTACCGTTGATATTGAACTCAAATCCAACCAACAACTCGGTCTCTCCGTCAATCACATTACGCTGCCCTCTCTCACTAACCAAATCCGCTTTAATGACTTTCATCATGGCTTGGGTCAAACGACCTACCATACGATTGTCTGCGGTATTTAGTAACAAGGGACGCAAGGCCACTCTCAGTACTTTTCCTGCCTTGCCGGCTCTGCCAAACTCGTAACCGTTTTCTCGAGTTCGCTGAAAAGCAGGATCCGTAGCAATCCTGTTGCCTTCAATGGCGCTTTTCTCTTTCACAAGGTATCCATCCTTGGTTTTGTAAAAAGTAATATCACCGATAGTACCTTTTATTTTCAATATGCCTTTCTGTCTGGCCATGATTTTAAAATTTAAAATGTGAATGAAACGAAATGTTTAAGGTACATTTCACCAAACCTCAGAATTCTGTTTTTTGATGCATCTGTAATTCGAATTACAACGCAAAGCTTATAAACAGCAGTCATTCAACAAAATACAGCTGACCAAAAAGGACCAGTTAGGACTACTTAATCCTATTTAATCCTATCAATAATTTTAAAATGTAATATTTTTTCTATAGTTTTGATTTGTCCCAATGAAAGGGTACAGGAGTAAACAAAGAAATTCTATGGCCAAACCTGAACCTAAAAGAATTTGCATTTACCCCAAAGACGTTCAAAGAATTACGGGTCGAGGTTATAGATACTCTCGACTACTATTGCTTGAAATTCGGAAGCACTTCAACAAGCAACCGCAACACTTGGTAGCCGTTGAAGAATTTTGTCAATACACCGGATTGCAAGTAGACCATGTAATGCCTCTGATTGTCGGGTAAGCAAGAACCAACCTATCTGTGACACTTTCTTATTTATTCTTAAAACTTGTTCAATATTTGAACTTCCTTACCATAACTCCCAACTCATAACTCATAATTCATAATTCATAGCTCCATACTTAATACCTCCCTTATAGGAAAGCCCTACTTACTATATGAGTAGTGTATCAAAACATACATTATGTCAAATAGAGAAACGATAAAGAGGCTACTATTGATTTTGCGATTTATTGTTGAGTTTTTGAGAGGTCTAATTTGGCTTCATACTGCTTCCGATAGGCTAACCGTGTTTACTCAGAATGATTGATTGTAATTGGTTTTTGTGGGTATCAATAGTCCTTCAACTCCCGATAGTTATCAGGACAGGATGACAGTTGTGTAGACGATTGGGTTTTGTGGATAGTGAGGGAATTACGAATTTTATAACCGGAAAGCTTTTACGCACTTAAAAGATTAATGATATATTTGTTATAGTAAGTTATACTATATATTGTGATCTTAATTGAATTGAAAGACAAAAAATAATCCATGCCTAAAACAAGACTATTTATAAGCAGTGTACAAGCAGAATTTGCTGAAGAAAGACAGATGATTTTCGAATATATTTTGTCGGATCCTTTGTTGGGGAGGTTCTTTGATCCTTTTTTGTTTGAACGATTACCTGCCATTGATCAAAGAACTGATGCTATTTATCTGCTTGAAGTGCAACAATGTGATGTTTATTTAGGTTTGTTGGGCACGCAATATGGTTTTGAAGATGCAGCAGGCGTTTCACCCACCGAACGTGAATTTGACCACGCTACACTACATCATAAAACCAGATTGATTTTCTTAACCAGTCATAGTACCCGGGAACGACATGATAAAGAAAATGCCTTTATTCAAAAAGCACAACAGGTTTTAATCAGAAAACGATTTACTACTATTGATGAATTAAAAGCTGCTGTTTATGCCGCTTTAGTTAATTACCTTATCGAAAAAGAGTTAATACGAGTTGGTCCTTTTGACGCTGCCACAGATGCAAGCGCAAGTATTACTGATATAGACGAAAACAAAGTACGTGAATTTGTTCAAGTAGCCAGAGCTAAAAGAGGGTTTAAATTACAGGAAACCGCTTCGATTGAAGAAATTTTGGTCCATTTAAACCTAATGAAAGACGCAAAACTAACCCATGCGGCTTTGTTACTCTTTGGTAAAGAGCCACAGCGTTTCTTTATTAATTCGGAGGTGCGTTGTGTACATTTTCACGGAACTATTGTAGAGAAACCCATTCCATCCTACAAAGTGTTCAAAGGCGATGTATTTGAACTGGTGGATCAAGCAGTTGATTTTGTACTTTCAAAATTAGATTACTCTGTTGGTACTCGGAAAGAAAATATTGAAATTCCCGGAAAATATGAAATCCCCAAAGAAATCGTAGCCGAAGCCATTGTCAATGCGATTGCCCATAGAGATTATACTCATAACGGCAGTGTGCAAGTTATGTTATTTAGTGATCGCTTAGAGGTGATTAATCCCGGCGCTTTACCTTTGGGTTGGACGATTGAAAAGCTTAAAGGGCTACACACCTCGGTACCTGCCAATCCTTTATTGGCAGAACCTATGTATCTGAAAGGATATATAGAACGCTTGGGTACAGGAACGGCTGATATGGTAAGAATTGCTAAAGAAAACAATCTTCCGGAACCAAATTTTGAGCAACAAGAAGCGTTCAAGGCTATTCTTTACCGACCAAGTACCGACCAAGTACCGACCAAGTACCCATCAAGTACCGACCAAGTACCGCAGGAGTACCGTAGTACTTCCGTAGAAGTTCGAAATTTGTTAAAAGTAATGGAAGGAGAAATGAGTAGGAAAGAAATACAACAGGCTCTGGAATTAAAACACGAGGGGAATTTCAGAGAAAATTATTTGGAGCCGGCTTTGGCTGCAGGAGTAATTACCATGAAATACCCGGATAGTCCAAACCATCCGAAACAGAGGTACCTACTTACAGCAAAAGGGAATGCTGTAAAGAGACAACTATAATGAAAATCCTAACTTGGAATATACAAAGACCCAAAAAAGCAAAGCGTTTAATTCTGGACAAACTAGCCCAATATAACGCTGATATCGTAGTCTTAACTGAAACAAATATTATTATTACCCCCGGCAAAGAATACAATGCTATAGCCACAGAATCATTACCAAAAGGTCATGATGGTATTGCATATCAAGCAGGAGAAAACAGGACTACCATTTGGACCAAATATAAAATAGTATTGCAGCACAAAACGTATGATGCTTTTACTTCAGTTTGCGCTCAAATTGAAACCCCTGATGGCCTATTAAATGTTTATGCTACTATCATAGGCGTTTTTGGAGGAATGGGAGAACGCTTCAAAAGTGATTTAGGAAACCAACTTTTAGACTTTGAAAAGCTATCCCACGAAAACTCTCTTTGTATCGTTGGCGATTTAAACGTTACTTTTTCAGGAAGGGCTTATCCAAGTCACGATGCAAGAAATAAATTAAACAACGCTTTTGAAAAAGGCAACCTTAAAAACCTGACTTCAGAAATTGAAAACAATGTTGACCAAATTGTATTGAGTAAAGACTTTATTAAAAATAAAAAAGTGACACTTGAGACTTGGAATCATGATAAACAGTTAAGTGACCATATTGGAATTTGCTTGACCTTGTCATAAAATTACAATTATTGAGGTTGTTATCTGTGAGAAATTTTATATGTTTGATGAGATTCTACGCTTAGTGTTTTATCAAAAAAACATTATAGAAATAATGTCTCGTCTCAATAATTAAATAACCTACTAAATATAATTAAAAACAATGAAGAAGTACTTCTTACACAACGGTTCAGAAAATATAGGCCCCTTTAACCTTGAACAATTAAAAGAAAAGAAAATCACAAAAGACACTCCCATATGGTATGAAGGTATAGCAGATTGGACTACTGCCGGAGAAGTTGCAGAGTTGAGAAGTATCCTTGTCAGTATTCCACCCTCTTTAACTAAGAAATCACCACCGAGTATTAAACAAGGAAAGAATAAAAAGAATAAGGAGAAAAAGTCTACAACTTTAAGAAACGTACTTATAGGCGTTGCTACCATAGTATTGGTGTTTTCCGGGTTGGCCATTTTTGCCATGATTAATGATAAACCAAATGATTCTTTTGAAAATATAATACCTGAGGAGGAAGCTGCTCCTGTAGCCCAAGAGATTGACTATAGTCAAATTAGAAACGCTATAGAAGAAAAAGTAACTGTTAGTACTAATCAGTATAGTTATGATCCCCTAGGTGGTATCAGTAATCTTGATGTTACTGTTAACAATACTACTGATTATACCATTAATGAAGTGACGGTTGCTGTAGACTATATTAAAGACTCAGGAGGTGTTTATAAAACGGAGTATGTTACTTTAAAAAATATTCCGGCTCATCAGGATAAAACAGCATAGGCACCTGATAGTGAAAGAGGCACTTCAGTAGAAGTTAAACCTATTACAATTAAATCAAAAAAGTTACATTTGTGTTTTGATGGCACAGTTGCCCCAGCTGCCGGAGACCCAGATCCTTTCTATTGTAATTAGTTTAATCCTAAAAAATATACTTATGGCAAGTTGTATCATTTGCGGAGAGTATACCAAATTTAACGGTGGGCATTGTTTAACGTGCTATTCCAAACTGCAAAAAAAGACAGAGGAAAAAGTTAGTGCTGCTCTTGAAAAAGAAGATACTCACGGTCTATCAGACAAGGCAAGATTGTACCGTTATAATATGATTAAAGGTCGTATTGCTGAAACCTTAATACAAGAGCTATTTTTAAGTCTTGGGTACAATGTTTTCAGATATGGTATGGAAAACACCATACCCGGCATCATGGAATTATTAAAAGGAGTTCGTTCGGAAGTAGCCGAAGAGATTAAGCGAATGCCTGATTTTGTGATGCAAAGTCCCAAAAGCAAAGAAGTTTATTTTATAGAAGTAAAGTTTAGGGCTAGCGAAGAGTTTACCTTTAAAGATTTACCGAAAAACTATCCTTATGAAAATGCCTATATCATATTGGTTTCTAAAAAGCATATCAAATGCATTACTTATCAGGAATTAAAAGAAGGCAAGGAAATCTCCCCTACTTCACAAAACTATTTAGGCAGAAGAAAAGAATTTGATTTGGATAAAGAGGTTATTATTGATTTCTGTAATTTTGCTATACAGTTTTTTGAATCAGTGTAATATTGAATATCTTATAAAATAAATCTCTTATACATTTGAATCTATCAAAATTATTTTAACTATCATACCACCCCAACTTTACAGTTAATAAATTTACCCCTATATCTAATGATAACCCATCAGCAGAGCATATGTGTAGAATTTATAATACCATCGGCGCACTAAATGATATACGATTTCATTTGGTAAGAAATAATCTTGACGAATTTAATTCGCTTGATGAGTTAATCCATTTCGAAAAGAGCTATCATTCTAAAGAACAAGAAGTTATATTAAAACACACATTATTACTTCAACAAGAAAAAATAGTGCTTGAAAAAGATATAGCTACTCTAATTGAGGCTATTTCGAAAACGGAGAGCGAACATGAACAACAATTAAAGCAAAGACTTGACTTTTTAAAACAAGAGATTGAAAACCTGTCTATAGCCAATTCGGAAATTATACCAATGATTAAAGAGTATTGGTTGAATATGGTGATTTGGATAAAAATTTGGTTTACACCGCTCTTGTTTCGCTGTAGTATTATCATTACCAAAAGAAAGTATAAACTTTTACTTTCTAAAAATAATAACCGCTACCAACATCTCTCTAACAATTTCACGGTGGCGGTAAATGAGAGTAGTTCACTGCAGTTGCAAAAACTTCAGCTTAAAAGAACAGTTATTAAAGGTGTAAACAATTCAATCTATGGCGCTCTAGGAGAACAGAAAGTTGTAGATGTTTTAGAAAGCTTGTCTGATGATTATATTCTGATAAATGATTTTCGCTGTACATTCTATCCTCCAATATATAATCGAAAAGAAAATGACCATATAAAATCTGTTCAAATTGATCATTTGCTGATTTCACCATCGGGTATTTTTTTAATTGAAACCAAAAATTGGAGCAACCATTCAATAGCCAATAAAGAGTTACGTTCGCCTGTTCAACAAGTGAAGAGAACCAACTATGCGCTATATAGGCTATTATCGAATGAAATAAAAAAATCTAATTTGAGTTTCACAAGAAATCATTGGGGAGACAGAAAAATCCCTATCAGAAATCTTATTGTTTTCATTAATAATAAACCCAATGAGGAATTTCAATTTACAAAGATTCTTGCCTTAGATGAATTGAATAAATATATTAAGTACTTTACTCCTAGTTTTACTAATAAAGAAACCGAAATGATTGCTGATATTTTGCTTAAAATCTCAGACCGCAATGAAATATCATCAAAATTGAATGTTTGATTGTAGGGACAGGTCGCGACCTGTCCCTACGGGGGGGAACAGGAACGAGAACCCTTCGACCCATTCCTTCGGCATCCCGATAGTTATCGGGACAGAATAAACTAGGCGCAGGATAAACTCAACTCAGCCCTTCAACTCCCGATAGTTATCAGGACAGGATGACAGTGTGTAGACGATTGGGTTTTGTGGACTGGGGAGGGTTTCGATTTTTAAGGAAGGAAGTAGTGATTAGATGAGGGGTTTGGGAGAGGGATATTGGGGTGGTTTTGATTGTGAATTACGAATTAGAAATTACGAATTACGAGTTATGAGTTATGAGTTGGTCCTTCGACTCCCGATAGCTATTGGGACAGTCCTTCGACTCCCGATAGCTATCGGGACAGGATGACAAATGTGGGTGGCGATTGGCAATTGTGCTGAACGAAGGTCTTCGACTCCCGATAGTTATCGGGATAAACTAAGGTGACTGTAGTAATAAGTAATGTCGTAATGCATTACTCACAACTTTTACTATTAGTTACACAAACAAAGTTTCCAGTTACATAATTCACGGATTACATTACATTAAAAGGTAGTTTCCGCTGTTAGGCTTTTATTCAACCTACCTTTACCATGTAGCGATAATTAAATTGCTGCTTTGCCCCCAAATCTATATTATGAATAAACATCTACTATTGGTAACCTCGGTTGCCCTATTCTCTTTTGCTGCCCATACAAATGCCCAGGCACCCGTACTGGGAACATCGGCTGGTTTTGCACTTTTTTCAACTAATGGAGCGGTCAGCAGTACCGGACTCTCACACATTACCGGTAATGTCGGCACCAATAACGGCTCGAGTACCAATTTCGGAAACGTAGACGGTGTCATGCATGACGCTGATGGAACTACGGCGAATGCAGCGGCTTCCCTTACGGTTGCTTATAACCAATTAGACGCAGCCATCCCAAACTTTTTTCCCGCACCGCTACTAGGAAACGGACAATCACTTAATGCAGGAACTTACTTTATAGGAGAAAGTGCCAGTCTGAATAATACCCTGACACTTAACGCACAGGGAAATCCCAATGCCGTCTTTATCTTTCAGATAGAGGGTGCGTTTTCATCGGCAGCCGGAGCACAAGTACTACTTACGAATGGAGCCGTAGCCTGCAACGTGTTCTGGAAAATAGAAGGGCTTGTAGATTTAGCCACCAATACCGTCATGAAAGGAACCATCGTTGCCAATAATGCAGCCATCATACTTAATACAGGTGTTTCACTCGAAGGTCGTGCGCTTTCAACAACAGGTGCCATAACGGTTTCCGGAGTAACTGTAGTAATGCCGCTTGGTTGCGGAACTCCGGTGCTTACCGGACCTACTGCACCTGCGCTTAATACCGTTGCCTGCTATACGGTTTTTTCAGGAAATGGTGCCGTAGCCAATACAGGGGTTTCTTTTGTAACTGGCGATATTGGAACCAATGTTGGTCTTACAACGGGCTTTCAAACAGAAAACGTAACCGGGACAATACACCCAAACCCTGATGTATCGACTGCACAATGTGCCTTCGATTTGAACAATGTGTATACCTATCTTAGTACACTTCCTGTCGATATAGAGCTGCTTTATCCTGCAGCCTTTGGGCAGAATTTGGTGTTGACACCTCATACCTATCTTATGAATGCTGCAACGGTATTAAACGGAACCGTTTTCCTAAACGCCCAGAATAATCCCGATGCCGTATTTGTAATCAAGATTGTCGGTGCACTTTCAACCAGTACCTATGCCTCGGTAGTATTGCAGAATAGTGCACAGGCGAAAAATGTGTTCTGGAAAATTGATGGTGCCACCAGCCTGAATGATTACGCTAGCTTTAGGGGAACCCTAATCGGTAACAATGGAGCCGTAATATTAAATACAGGAACCACTGTCGAAGGACGTGTCCTAAGTACAAGTGGTGGAATATCCACCTTTGGAATCAATGCTCAGATGACACCGGGTTGTGGTGCTTTAGGCATAAACGATGTTATAAAAGCTAAGGCGCAATTCTATCCAAATCCGTTTACTTCTTCTTTGAATGTAACTTTGGCTGATTTTGATTCCGGTTCATCCGAACTTACGATTTATAATGCATTGGGTATGGTAGTCCTAAAGACTTCACTAACGCAAAGCACCACTAGCATACCTATGAGTCTTGCTTCAGGGATTTACTATTACAAACTCTCAGGTGCTGATGGAACGCTTCAAAGCGGTAAGCTTATTTCAAGACAATAGTGTCTATTTAAAGTAGACCTCTTTTATAAAATATAAAAACCGATTGGGAAACTAATCGGTTTTTCTTTTGGGAACTTGAGACAACAGTACGTTCGTCAGTTCGAGTATCCCGTCTCGTTTAGAAAAAGAGACGGGATGTATCGAGAACCCTCGTATAACAAAAAGACTGACAATCGCCTCATCCCTCTTCCCTCTTTGTCCTAATATGCGCTTGCTTGTCATTTTGCAAGACAAGTGTTCTCTAATTTTGCCTCATCAAAACAAGATTATTCATAGTGCTTGCGATTGGGTTTTGTGATAACGAGGGTCTTCGACTCCCGATAGCTATCGGGACAGGGTGACAGTGTGTAGACGATTGGGTTTTGTGGACTGGGGAGGGTTTCGATTTTTAAGGAAGGAAGTAGTGATTAGATGATGGGATTGGGAGAAGGATATTGGGGTGGTTTGGTGTGAAGTTGTTATGCAAAGGTTCTGAGGTTCTGAGGCACTGAGGTACTAAGGTTCTGAGGCTCTAAGGTTCTGAGGCTCTAAGGTTTTTATTTGGTAGTTAACTTAGATGATTTTTTTTCTTGGTGGTTGCCCTTTGATTTTAGATAGCTATCGGGACAGGATGACAGTGTGGTGGATGATTGAGGTAAATTGGCAACTTTCTATCCATCAGCGGCATACTTATTGCGATTTCTTAATTTACTGAGAAACCAGAAAATGAATTAGGTGGCTTTTGGTTCTTAAGAGACATACTTTAGAAAACAAATGAGAACACCTCTTTTTTATTATTTTTTTATACCTTTGTATTGTGAAACAGCAGATTAACATAGCGACTATTTTCCCTAAACACCTTTTTTGGGATATGGATTATAATAAACTTAATCTTGACAGAGATAAGGATATTATTATTCCAAGGGCTATGTTTGCCACTACACCAGCAACCTTTGAAGAGGATATTAAAAAACTTGAGCAATTGTATACTCCAAGGGTTATTGTAAAATATCTTAAAGCAACCAAAGAGCGTATTAGTAATAGTGTATGTAAAATGGTGTCGGAAAGATATAATGTGGAGTTATTCCATCGTTTCAAAGTATGAGTGCAGTTGCTGCCGATTTAATCTTACTAATCAAAGAACTTCAAATTTTACCCAGCTTGGCTGAATTTTCATTAGCCGGTGGTACCAACTTGGCCTTACGTTATAATCACAATAAAATCGATTGATATTGATTTAATTGTTCCTAAGATCGTAGGTAAAATTGGTTATGACAATATCATTAACGATGTACTACATCATTTTGGAGAAAAAATTGCATAATCATTTAGGCAAAGATTTTCCAAAACCAGAAGGGACTGAAATTTAAAACTCTAATTTGGCTACTACTTCTAAAAAAACATTAAAATTTATTGGCACGGTGAGTTGTGAATTGGCCCTTTGACACTTCCCTTCGTCATCCCGATAGCTATCAGGACAGGGTAAACTCAGCTCAGGATGACAAAGTGATTATGATTGTTTTTGTGGTTAAAGAATAAGTGGCGTTGCAGCTTCTCCTGAAAATCAGACACTTTCTAAAGAGTCCCTAGTTTAAATTTTTCCAAATCAACGGCGATTACCGCCGCAAAAAGAAGAATTGGCAAACTATTTTTGTCACAAATAGTTACCAAATTTGTGACCCATTTAAAAGTGTAATTAGGTAACGTTTATACCATTTAGAGTTAATTATAATTTCAAAGTGCTTTGCATCTTCTTTTCAATCAGATCCATCGATTCTTTGGTGACACCTGCTTCTTTGGCATACCGTTTCCATTGGGATATAGCATGCTTAACCTGCTCTATGATTACAGCTCCATTTTTCAATCTAAATTCATTCGCCAATTCAAGCAAATGGCTTTTTCCCGGATTCGTGCCTTCTCTGGCTATAGTAGTACTGTGCATTCCGTGTAAAGAATTGGAATAAGTTAAATCATAAGCGGGTGCCAGTTGCCATTTTCCTGCTGCATCCATCAGATAGGATATGTTTTTACTGTGATCGTCCCGGTTATGAGCAAAAACATTAAAAGCAGCTATCCTTAGTATTTTCTCCTGTCCGGCTACATCCTGTTCCAGTCGAAAAGTGGCATCCATCAAATTACCGTAATCCATGGTACTATACCTAAAGTTGTCATTCAGCATACCGGCTGCCGAATGCAAATGAAGTCGGCCATTTTCGCTTCTGTCAAATCGTTTAGTGCCAAAAAACACCTTTCCCGATTCGGTTTCAAATAACTTACAAGGATTCATATTAATTCCTGCAGTTAGCGCCATTTTATGATATGCATATTCTATTGAAGCAATATCGGTTCTGTCATTGGATGATGGAAATTTTATAAGCCAGTGTTCATATCCCTTCGGCAAAGGCTCTATACCATGAATCAAATGTTCGGTTTTAGGATGATATCCAACAAGTATCTTAGGTCTTGCCCCTCCCGAGGAACCACCCATTTCATATAATTCATCAATCGCTAAAGAACTAGCACCTTGTAATACCACAGTCATTTCTTTGGCAATCGCCTCTAAATCAACTAGTAATGTTTCTTGAGCAGCCGTTTCAATTTGAGGACGATAAAGCAACGCTCCCATACCCTTTAAACCAACATAGGACAATCGCTGTAAAGGCGTAATATCTTGTACTAGAATACCTTTTGCAGTCAAGGTTCTGTCCAATAATAAACGTCCCCATCCGTCAGGCAATGAATCCGAAAACACACCAAACAATCCTTCAAAGGGTTGCACGGGCGCAGTATATATACTATCATTCAACGGTAAATAAAAAGGAGAAAGTTCAAGTCCTGTTTTAATAAATTCCGTATAATATTTAAAATAAATACCTCTGCCTTCCTTTATCAATTCTCCAACTTGCAGTTCTTTATCACCAAAATCAAGGGAAACGGTAACTTTTTGAATGGGTTTCATTACTATCTGGTTTTATCACTGAATAATTTGGCTACACTTCCTAAATCAGCATCAATACTGAATACAGGGGTAAAATCGTCAAGACGGTTAAAAAAATAAGCCAATTTCAATAGTGATTCCAACGAAATTTGACCCGTTGTTTCAAAACGCTTGATGCTTCCAAAAGATACACCAGATCGTTTAGACAATTCAAGCTGAGATATTCCGTTTTTTTTTCGCAATTGCTGAACCTTCAGGACTAGTTCTTCCATCACAGCAGTTGGCGTTTTTGTGGCACTGTATTTTGACATAAATATATAATATATTATACAAATATAGCAAAATAATCTGAAAATAGATAATATATTATATACTATTTACAAATAAATAGTAGCAAAACTGAAACTTATATTAAATTAGTACTATGCTAAAATTACTTTTCAGCGCATTTCGATGAAGATATGAGTTGTGAGTTATGAGTTGTCATGCAAAGGTACTGAGGTACTGAGGTTTGCATTTTGTGATTAGCGAGGTTCTTCGACATCCTGATAGCTATCGGGACACTCGCAGTGACGTTTAAAATAGTTGTCCACTAATTGAAAATTGATATATTTGCTATATACCTTAAAACTATGATTCGAAAATTACTCATTTTACTGTCACTAAGCTTCTTTGCTCCCATTTTGGCTCAGCCGCTTTCCGGCGTTTATACCGTTGGAGGCACTTCTCCGGACTATGCCACTGTGGTTACTGCAGTAGCGGCCCTGGAAACCAATGGCGTTTCAGGTCCTGTAACCTTCAATATCAGATCGGGCACTTATGCTTCCCAGTCTTTTACACTTACGGAAATAACCGGGCAATCACCCACTAACACCGTCACTTTTCAATCTGAGACAGCCAACGCCTCAGACGTTACTTTTACCTCGTCAACCTTCACTTTTACTCAGGGGTCCCAATATGTAACCGTTAAAAATATCGGGTTAAGTGGTGGCACCAGAAAAATATATATAAACGGTAATACGTACGTCGGTCATTTTAACATCCTCAATTGCATTTTCACCAACACGCTCACATTGAGCGTTGACAGCCTCAACAACATTAATGTTGCAAACGCGGTAACCCAGATAGCTGTAATCAATGGATATGATATTGTCATAGACGGAAATACTTTTAACAATGCCGGTGTGTGCATCAATAAATCGGGTTCGCTTACCGATAATTTTACTTTTAGCAATAACATCATCAACGGTGGGATTATGCCTATTTCTATTTATCAGGGACGGGATGTAACCATTAGTGGTAATGAATATTCGGGTAATATCCTCAGGAATATTATGTCGGTCACCAATTCAGATGACAATCTCATCATATCCGGAAACCGGTTCAAAGCCAATACAACGACAACCGGTCTTACTTTGTCAACGATAAGTGGTAATTATACTGTTGGTACTAATCTTAACCTGTACAATAACTTTTTTTCGATGGCAAAGGAACTTGAGGTTCAAGGTTTCTATGATACAAACATCAGGTTTAACTCCTTTAGTTCAAGCAACAGTATTTGCCTTTCCATTACTGAATCCTCTGACCTGAACGCTTATAATATTTATAATAACATTTTTAAAAACCCTTACGACAAAGCGAGTATTAGGGCACATATGCCGGCTACATTGACCAAATTACATATGAACTATAATGCATTCCGCAATCACTCCTTAGTTATTCACAGGTACTATTCGGGTGAAGGGATAGAGTCCTTTTATAATTTCAGTGATTGGAAAGTTTTATCAGGGGAAGACATGAACAGCAAAATTTCGGGCAACGTTTTTGGTTCAGAACCCGATCTTCACGCTCCGAATTCAATAGTAATTAATGGGGCAGGAACGCCAATCAGTGGCATATTGACCGACATTGATGGCCAGCCCAGAAATGCCGTTAATCCTGATATTGGTGCCGATGAATTCGATATGGATCCCGCAACATTCCGTGACCTGGGAATAACGTTAGTTACTCCTGCCAGTATTTGTGATGTCTCAGCCCTTCAGGTTTTGGTTACCAATAATTCACCTTTTGAATTAACAGGCTTCGATATAGAATGTGTAATCAACAGCAACCGTGGTAATTTTAACCATTATACCAATACACTTGCTCCCGGCGAATCAGTTAGTATTGCGGTCACAGGATGTGCGATTACACCTAATACCTGGTACGAAGAATTAGAGGTTAACGTGGCCAATCCGAGTGGAGGCATTGATAACAATTTTTCCAACGACCGGATTATCCTTGAAGATTTATTTCAATTAGGGCCCTTTGAAATTGGCATAGAAAGTAACGATTGCAACACTGCTACTAAATTATATATTCCTCAATTTTATGGCATGACGCAAGTTTGGTCCACCGGAGCAGTAACACCACTTATTACGGTTCAGAATCCCGGAACCTATTCTGTTACCATCACCGATATCGGTGGCTGTACTATCACTAAATCAATAACTGTTAACTAAGATGATCAAAAAATACTTTTATCTGCTTTTTGGAGTTTTGGCAACACTACCGGCAGTATCGCAAAATTGCGACATCATGTTTACCTCTGCCAAGACACCAAATGGCATAGTAATCGTGGGCGAAATTCCAGGAGATATTTATACAATTGCCGCCATACCGGTGGTGTCATTGATTTCACCCGATGGTGAAACGCTTTGGCGCATTGAGAATACGATTAATCCTTATCTGAATATTAAGCTAATAGACATTCCTTATTTTGATGATTCCTATGTTTATATAAGAATATTGATTAATGAAACCCACCAGAACAGTATAACCAGAACCCAAATCTGGAAAATGTCGCTGCAAACCGGCGATATCATTTGGAAATCAGCAATGTTTTTATCAGATGATGATGAGGAAGCGACGATACAAAACTACAACGATAACCAGTTCTTATTCTACTATGGCATCCGTGACAATAATGGTGGCACTATTGCCGGTTATCGCATTTTGCTGATGAACAAATCGGATGCGGCAACCACACAAATCAATGAGCACATTGGTAGCCTGCAAACGTTCAAGCCTAAATTGGACAAGAACAACAATTTACTGATTGGCTACAAAACGGGTACTTATGCGACCCTACGCAAAATAAACGGTCTCAACCTTCAAAGTGTCATTTGGCAGAAAACCTATATCCATGGTTCGAGCCAGGCCAGCCTTGAAGATATTGACAGGATGATTGTTGACAAATTCAATAATTTTTATGTTTTGGGCGCAGGTGATATGTTCAGGATCAATGTGGATAATGGTGCCGAAATGTGGAGTATACAATCGTTAACAGTTGATAGTCGAATTACCGATTACCATTTTTTTGATAATTACTTTTACTTTAGTTCTGCCCATAATTATGTCGGCTCTGTTTCCACGCAATTCCGGGTTTCAAAAATTAACCTGACCAACGGGACAACCCTATGGACCAGCTGGGACGCGAACATGACACCTGTTGGTGCTCCGATTCCCTCGACTACGGGCGAAAATGAAGCCGTGCTTTCCTTTGACCTCGATTGCCAAGGGAATGTTTTTGCAACAGGCTACTACGGCTCTGCCAATTATGCCCCGGGAGCCTGGGGTATTATGAAAATATCCGGACAAACAGGACTAAAGATGACTGACCTTACCGTGACCAATAATCCTGTCACGCTAAATTTAATGAGTTGTGGACTTTCATCGTATATTTATAATGATAATCCTGTATTTATAGGAAACCTGCAATATTCGACTCTTCAGGCGGTTCGCGTTTTCGTAAAATCAGATAATAATTTGGCCGGAATCAATACAAAAGTTTACCAATGTTTAGTTGATAGTGATAATGACAGTGTGGCCGATTGGGACGAAGATGTTAATGGCGTGAATTTCCTTGCTGATGATAATACGGATAACACCGGGCAACCCAATTATCTTGACAACGATGACGACGGCGACGGAATACCTACAATTTTGGAAGATGCCAATGGTGACGGTAACCCATTAAATGATTTTTCAGATCCCTTACACCCTAACCTTCCCGATTATCTGAATCCGGCAATTACGTTGTCGGTAAATGAGCATAATTTAGGTTTTAGGATTTATCCTAACCCCACAAGAGACCGATTGAATATTGAGTCTTATGGACAGCCAATAAAGTCTGCCGTAATTTATGCCGTAGGAGGTATAGAGGTTTTACATTGTACCGAAAATTGCTACTCGTTTGACCTTTCTCATCTTGCATCAGGTCTTTACTTTATAAAAATCAGCGACGGCGAAAACAGCATAACGAAAAAAATCATCATAAAGTAATACGATGTTTAAAGTTTAATAAAAAAGGACAGCTGTTATCTGTCCTTTTTTTATTGGCTCTACAACTTACTCCGTAACTGTTGTTTTATTATGTCCCAAAATCCCATAACATTTCCCAAAATTCCTTGACAACCGATTGTCATAATACACTGGCTAAGTTTAGAATTTTATTATCTTTATCCCTAATCGTAAAATGCTCTCCTAACAACAATGAATTGGAATAAATATCTTTTTACAGAAGACGAATTTATCTTGGAGATGGATAGCCTGACCGTTAAAAGAATTCTTACCAAAAATGATTTTCTAAAATTTACAGCGGTGTTTGAAGACGGCCAGTATGTGATTCGGTCCAATATATCAGTTGGGGTTTTAATTATCAACGGCTATAAAGGCATGAGTGTTTCAACCCATGCAAAAATAACGGCAGATGAAGAGAAAACAATTGTGCATCTAAAATCCTCGGTCAGACCTGAATATTACCTAATCACTTTCGCTTTTATCTTTTTTTTAGCCATAGGATTTATAAAAGATTTCGGATGGAGTAGTCTTGGACTTTCTGTGTTTTTCATTATTACATTTCTATGGTTTAGATTAATTATTCAGTCGCAGGAGGAATCACTTCACCAAGTAATAAAGACTTACTTTCAAAACCTTGATGACCTGAAAACTAATAAAGGTTAAAGGAACTGAAAGCAGAGGAATATCGCTTTTTTTGAACAAGATGGGTTCCCACCTGTGCGGGAATGACAATAAGGTGAAGTAGCTTCTCGATTTCCTTCGGCAGTCGGCTTCGCCTCGTGTGCTTCGCTCCGTTCGGCTAAAGCCTCGGGTCATCTCGATAGCTATCGGGACAGCCTTCGACAAGCTCAGGGTGACAGTGTGGTGGCGATTGGGTTTTGTGGTTAGTGAGGGAGTTATAAGTTGGGAGTTGGAGCTTCAACTCCCGATAGCGGGGGTGTACTTGGAATCTTTGATTTACTGATGCCAACTAAAGACGGAACATTAGCTACAATAACTTTGTGCTTTTGCGAAAAAAAAGTACTTATGATAATATCAAATGATAGTATCAATGAAACCACATTACGACCTAACTCCGAAAATCTTAAAATTAATAAGTTTCATTTCAGAAAAAATTGGAAAAGTAAATGCTACTTATCAACGTATTCAAAGATTTGTCGTCTGCGACAGCCAGCAGAGATTTGAAAAAAGGAATTGAACTGAATATGTTTGACAGTATTGGTACTCTGAACAAAACGAAATATATAGTAAAATAATGCAACAGTCTAAACAATTCAAAGTAAACACCTAAAAATCAATAATAAAGACTACCTTCGCCACTTAATAATCATTTTTATGAACGAAGGAACAATTAAATTTTTCAATGAAGCCAAAGGCTTCGGATTTATTACGCCAAGCAATGGCGGAGCAGACTTATTTGTACATGCAACCGGTCTTAATGGCGCGGTGCAGGAAAACGACAAAGTGTCTTATGATGTAACGGACGGTCAAAAAGGGCCAACCGCAACCAATGTAAACGTTATCTAAGATATATTTTACCAGTGTTTGTTAAAAGCCAATCCTTCTGATTGGCTTTTTTTTTGTTTTAAGTAGCCCCCGGACTAATAATACTTTTCCAAAAATAAAAAATACAGGGTTCCAATAGTACACAACTTGTTTTCTAAATCTTTTAAAATCCGTAACTTAGCACATCGCTAAACTTAACGGTTATGAGAGTCATTCTTGTTTTTATCCTGCTCTTAACACTACTGTCCTGTGCTACAAAAAAGTATACCAAGGCAAGGCTGTTGCCTGACGGTATAAAAACAGCCACCGAAGAAGTATATACAGTTAAAGGCCATGAGAAAAAGCTTTTGCATACCAAGCAAATGGTCTTTACTAAAAATGGCCGCATCAAATACTCCAAAACAGTTGATGCCACAGGCAATACACTGCAAGAAACCCAAAAAAAATTATGGTTTGTGGTAGAATCGTATCCTGATAAAGAACCGTATTACTGCAAAACACGTTGGCAACCCAATCAGCGGGAACGCATTAGTTGCTATTCGAGAAAAAAATACAAACAAAATGAAGCCATATACCATTACAATCCCGATGGTACTATTGCAAAAATAACAGACAATTTTACCCCTTTTTATACCCGGTATTTTTATTATACCAACCATGAACTCTCAAAAATTGTAGTTCGAGACAAAAATGATCAACTCATTGACGAAGTTTTAATATCCTGTGCTTCAAAAGATGAAAAAGGAGCTTGTTTAAAAGAGATTAGGATTTCGACTAAAACAAACCATAAAGAAGAGATACGCTTCTCTGTTGAATATGATTGATAGAGCGTTATGAGTTGGGAGTTGGCCCTTCCCTTCGACTCCCGATAGCTATCGGGACAGGGTGGCAATAGTAGAATCAATCGGTTCCTTTTTTATGATTTCTTTAAGCTTAGCCGCTAATAATCTTTCCTATTTTTATGCTAAGAAAAACGCCCATGAAAATACTTTACTCCTTACTAATGTTTTGTTTTGTTCATCAGGTATATGCTGATCAGCCCAGAATGACATTTTCTTTTAAAAGTAAAAATGAAAGGTTTGAATTAAGGCCTTGTGATACTATTTTTTCAGATAACAAGTTATATACCGATTCTATTTATAATAGTGTTACTAAGAACTATCAAAAAACCTCTTATTCCTATCCTGACCGCTACTATTGGGGGTTATATGATAAGCAAACCAATCAAAAACTTTACACCATAAAAAATGACAGTTTATTTATAGAAATGAGGACCGCTGTCATTTCAGATGATGGGCAAAACATTATTATTATTGACGATTTTAGTGGTGCCTATGGTATAAAACAGTTTGAGATGGTCACTTTTTATCAAAGAGATGAGTTAATCAAAATTCTGACCTTGGGTGATTTGCTGGATAGTATGTGTAGCGTCACTTATTCCACAAGTCATATGCGATGGTGTTCTTATTTTGGTTTCAATGATAAGGAGGAATTCACCATTAAAACTTATGAATTTTACCATTACACTTTTAATAAAAAAGGCATTCTTCTGTATAGACAAAGTGATGCCTTAATTGGCCCAGATGATACTTTAGCAGACGGAAAAATTAAGCGAATAAAAAGGAATAGGTATCAAATTAAAATAGACTATTGCATACGAGGCAATCTAAAAGCAGAAGAAATTTTAGAAGTGCAATGCAAAGACAGCGCTATGAAAAAAATATATGGAAGACTTTACGGTTTTTTAAAATCAAGAAAAAAAGCATTGAAGAAAGAATTTACACGAACATTTTTAATAAAAAACGGTAGCTTACAAAAGCCTAATTTTGCTATACCTATTTACAATTCGCCCAACCATTGCAACAGATTGAATTCAATGTAATTACGAAAAACCTAATACTACTCATTTCCTCATCTCGATAGCGCAAAATTCCAATCCTCACAACAACCTAAATCCACACCTATCAGGTTTCAAAAACCTGTCAGGTGTAATATTTTCTCCAAAAACCAACTTTCCAACATTTCCAAGCCTTCCCAGCCCTCAAACGAGCTTCGGACTCCTTCAAACGAGCTTCGGACTCACAAGAAAAAGCTTCGGACTTCTTCAAACGATCTTCTGACTTGCATTTAACATCTTCGGAGGGTTTCAAACCAGCTTCGGGAGGCTTCAACTGGTTATCGGAAGGTTTCAAACGAGCTTCGGAGGGTTACGGAAGGACTGCTGAGGACGACAGAAGTCCTTCGACTCCCCATAATTATTGGGATAGGATGACAATGTGGTGTGCGATTCTTTTAGCTTTTTAAAAGTCTAAAGACTTTTAAACCTGACTGCCACCGGCAGTCCTCCTTTTAATTTCAAATACTCAGGGTGACATATTGTACACCGAGATTGTCTTTGGTTTTGAAAAAGAGGTTTCCTTTTCTTTTACAAAAGCAATTGACCCCAGCTCCGCAAATACTGCAACAACTAAATAAATGCCATGGGAATTGGGATTTGTAGACATCAGTAGTTCAAGATGTGTTATTATTCCAGTTTTTGATTTCAATTATCAATATAAAATCGGATGCAACCTCAAGCAAAAAAAGCATCTACCTCAACAAAGAAAAATGACCTTTATATTCTTTACCGTCTTGTCTTTTTACCACAAACCAGTAATCGTCAGCAAATAGTTCTCTGCCATTGTAAGTACCATCCCAGCCAAAATCAGAACCTTTAAAAATGGTTATTAATTTACCATAGCGGTCAAAAATATGTAACTCCATCAGTGGCTCAACCATTGAGAATTTGATCTGCCAAGTGTCATTACGTCCATCTCCGTTAGGAGTAAAAAATCGTGGATACATTAATAGAAATACACTATCAGTTGCTGTTCCACAACCTTTTTTATCTCTAACATAAACCATGTATTGTCCACTTGTCAAGCCTGAGAAAACATTACTATCCTGATAGACTACACCATTAAGCGAAAACTCATAATCACCATCACCCGTAACTTGAACTGCGATCGAATTTTGTTCGTCTGTCCAATCGTTAATCTCAATCGCTGTTATGGTCGCTACATTTGAATTATATACCACAAAATCTTTAGTAGTACTACATTGTATCGTGCCATAATCTTCAATCACTGTGACAGAATAGTTTCCGGCTGTTGGTATCGTTACACTTGAAGTTACACTTCCTGTGGACCAACTATAACTAGAAAAACCAGCAGGTGCTGTTATGATTATGGGATGACCTTCACAGATGGTATAACTATCCTCCATTGATAAAACAGGTTCTGCTTTGACGTGCAATTGAAAAGAAGTTGTTGCATAACAAGTATTACTCAATCTATTTACAATCCTTACATAGATAGTTTGTGGTGTTATAGTGTTTGCAAAATTAGCTGCCAAAGGATTACTTCCTGTATTCGCATCATTCTGAGAACTATGATAAGTTACTATAAAATCAATTGCGGATTGAGATCCTAAAACAACTGAAGTCTGTTGGTTCAAATCAAAAATCTCAACTCCGTCACTCCCATCATCACAAGCATATAAATTATCTGGTAGACTAGCTATTACCGGCATTGAATACAATCCTATCTTAAATGAGGTAGTTGCAAAACAAGTGGCATTTTGATTGTTTTCAACCCTAACATAAACCGTTTGAGGATTACTTATGTTTTGATAATTGAGTGCTAAAGGGTTATTATTGCTATTGGCATCATTTTGATCCAAATGAAAGCTAACATTGAAACTACTAGGATTTTGATTTCCTAAAACACTCGCTTTTACACTTTGCAAATTAAACATGCCCAAACCATCATTTACTACATCATCACAAATAAAAATATCATTAGGAATATTAGCAACCGGTGAAGAAAACAAACCAATTGTGAAATTGGTTAAAGCAAAACACTGGTTATTAGCCAAACCATAGACTTTAGCATAAATAACTGTAGTTCCTATCGGTAAAGAATAATTAGTAGCCAATACATTTGAATGATTACCAGCATCGGTCACATTTGAAAAATAAGCCACTCCAAAAGCTGTCGCAGATTGGCTACCCAAAAGTGTATTATTAAATTGGGCTAAATCGTAATTCATGTTTGGAGTTCCGCAAACTGATTGATTTGATATGCTATTGGCTATAACAGGTATTGCAGAAATGGTTATAGTCCTTGATTTAGTTATTGTTCCATTAGCTGAGGTGGCAGTCAACGTAACTATATAATTACCGGAAGCGGAATATTGATGACTGGGATTAATCATATTGGACAAAGGGCTGCCATCACCAAAATTCCAACTTGCACTTGTAACTGCCGTTGAGCTATTCAGGGTAAATTGTGTTGTTGATCCTAAACAGAAATTTTCTGCCGTGAAAGAAGCATTAAAAAATGAGGTAATAAAAGGCGGTAATCCCGATTTTACTAATTTAGTTGGAGATAAAGATTGCCCTACCTGAACATAATTACAGGCTAATCCTAAATCATTTGGATTGTTAATCACCCCTAAAGTGCCTAAATACCCTGTGGCACAATAAATCTTACTATTTGGTGCTAACTGTAGGGCAAATAAGTAACTATAGGTATTATAAATGACAATTTTTGATGCCGTAATATTGGGGCTTAACAAATCAAACTGAGCCAGTTCCATGTACTGGTTGACAGCAACACGATACGTTGCATACAGTTTTTCAGAATTCGGAGAAAACTCAACACCATAGGCCTGAACATTTGGCATTACATAGATAGGATTACTTACTATGCCAGTTACCCCATCAAAATCAAATAGCTCAACACTACCGCTACTAAAAGCAGCTTGTCCTACTGTTGTCCCGTTTTGTTGATGTGCCATAGCCAGTTTTTCTCCATTAGGAGAAGCTTTAAGATAACCAATGGCATTTCTGCGATAACCCAAAAGTGTTTGATTAGAACCTGCTGTAGAAACCACCGGAGTGGAAACCACCCCGGAAGCAGTTACTTTAAAAGCATAAAACTTATTGGTAAAATGAGTGATTACCCAATAGCTACCGTCAGTATCATTTTTAATCGCCGTGATTTTTTCCGCACACTTATACTTTATCTCTTCACCATTTGGATCAGTGTTATAAGTTATCAAATGATTGTTTCTTGAAACTACATTACCAATACTCCCATTACTTCCTGTTGCGCTTAAGTCTACAACACTATAATTAAAACCGTTATTTTTCCCATCATCATTTAAGGGTGTTTGGCCGCTATCGGTTTCCGTATAGCTGCCACTAAAAGCGTTCGGATAAGCAGCCGCATTTTGGTAATGAGGCTCATCAACTGTAAAAATATAATAGATATTTGGATCACCCGGTTTTGGAACTATAATCCCCGATTGTGTACTGGAGCCATCTCCGAAAAGTTCAGTCCCAAGATCAAAACTACCGTTTGGCATTTGAATGTGATTTCTGTCCCAAACAGTCCTGCCATCAGTGTAAAAAAGTAAGTTCCCATTGGCATCAGCTATAGAACTACAGCCTTCTTCAGTATTGAGCTGACCATCGGATAAAGGAGTAACTGTTCCATTAGTTTGGAACTTCAATCCGGCATTTTGCCCAAAATACCAAACACTCGCTTCCTGTTGGGAGAAGGCGAGTGTTGTTGTAAGGATGAATATGGTTATTAGCTTTTTCAAAATTTAATTTCAACAAATATATGCTGATTTTATACTAAAATGTCAACTCAGTAGACAGATGAAAATTACATCTTTTCAAACCTAATAGCTTTAGCATCGTTAATATCTACCATAAAATTTAAATCTGTTGGAACAGCATATTCTATTGTAAAACCAGAACTAGAAAGATGAGTGACGGTTGCTTCATCGAAAATTACGCCTCCTGCATATATTAAACCATCTGAATCCATACTATAGTCAGAAGTGCCCCAATTCTGCGTATCAACGCAATCCGGATAATAATTATACGTCGTAATCTTTCGATAAGCGAATATTTGCAGGTAATCCTGTTTAGTGGAGCAATGCCCTTCAAAAGGAACTACTGCTCCATCGGCTCTTGTTATAGATTTAAACTTCCATAATCCCGCAAGGGTTTGATAAGTGGGTTTGATGTCGCCATCGTCTTTGCTGCAGGATGCTAGCAGGGTTACTGCTGTGAGTAAGATTATGATTTTTTTCATTTTTCTATTTAGTGTTGTTTTTATGATATGATTTTTTTATTTCAAGCTAATTATCAAATAAAGGTGTCGAAAGTTGATACATGAGTAATATTAAAAAGTTTACCAAGATGTAATGATATTAGGACTTCGATAGTGAAAATATGATTTCCCATCCCAAGATGCGTTTTCAAATTCACTGTTACCAATCTGGCTGCCAATCTATCCAATCAGGATCAACATTTTTTACCTTTAAATAATAATATTCTACATTTTTAACTAAAATTATTAATGTGTCTTTTTTGAAATTCATGACACCGGCACCACCACCTCCAGCAACACCACCACCATTATAAAAAGTGCAGTATGTTTTTTTCTTTTTTACAAAATAAGTCCCTTGCAGTCCTCTCGCGGGTCTAAAATATTCTTTACTTAAAGCAATTCTTGAAGCATAACTGATTAATTTTCCTTTACCGTAAAATCTGATAAATGAATCTTCTTTTGGTATAAAAAAATCTCCAATGGTTTTATATTTTATTAACTGATATAATGCTAAAGTATCTAATGCTTTATAAATGCTATCAGGGGTGTTTAATTTTTTATTATCAATTATTCTTGCGGGTACATGATACTCATTGTATTGCACCTTATAACATGAACAAAATAACGATAAAACAAAAGCAAATAAAATTAATTTTACCATGATGTAAAGACATTAGGAGTTCTGTATTGAAAATAAGTGCTAGTACTGTTATAGGCTCAGTAAAAAAATAAAGGTGAATAAATTTTTCATAATATATGATTTAAGTATTGTTGTAAAATGCTTAAAATTCAATATAATTTGGGTACCATATTAACGCCAGCAAACAATCATCTACAAAGCATTTGATAGAATCAGCTGAAGAGGTAAATAATTAGTTAACTAAATATTTGCCAAAAAGCTACCTCCATTTACTTAGTAAATGTGAAAGTGGACTTAAAATGGAATCTTAATTGAAATCTGTTCTTTTTTTGAAAAAAGAAATAAAACCCGCAAGTGGTATTTTGGCCTTATTTAATACGAAAGTATATAAAAATTTGTAAGAAAAAAATATATTGTCAACTATTTGACATCCATTACTCCAAAATGCATATTGAAGTTCAAAAAAAGTAGTTTCAAAAAATTAGAAAGTAACCAGCTGAGCCTCAAAACCAAAGAAAACACTTCTCATCCTATCTACTCCTTAGCTCTTAAAAAAAATACCGTCACAATTATTGAAATAACTTTTCAAAGCTATTCGTCCTTCCATTAAAAATCAATAGACACTTCGGGAAAAACATTAATACACACTACGCGACTTGCGACGGACATGCCCACAGCATCTACGAGCTCCTTTAGAAGACAAATAAGTACGCATTTCGCAAAATTTTTATTCTAAGCTTATTTAAATAATGTGGAAATCGAGTATTAAACCTAACTCTGCGTCCTCTATTTTTTCTATACTAACAGATACTTTTTCCATAAGGATTAAGACTTTATGATAAAGTCACTATCTAGATATTTAAAACAATAAATATTTTTAAAAAAAACAGACCGATTGGTTTATTTTAATTACTTTTGACTAAATTAATTCCATTTATAATGATACTTTCAAAAGCAGACCGCACTAAACAATTCATAATAGAAAAAACAGCACCTATTTTCAATGAAAAAGGATTTCTCGGAACTTCTATGAGTGATATTTTAGAGGCTACAGGCTTGAGTAAAGGGTGTGTTTATGGCAATTTCGAAAACAAAGATGAAATAGCACTAGCTGCTTTTGATGAAAATTATAATACAATTGTGGCCTATTTAAGAAAACAAATCGAAGTTAGACCTAACATGATTGATAGATTATTAGTATATCCCGAGACCTATAGAAAATTTTTAGAACTACCATTCTTAAAAGCGGGATGCCCCATATTGAATACTTCAACGGAAGCCGATGATACGCATCCCTTGTTAAGGCAAAAAGCGATTACCGCACTTAATTTTTGGAAAAAAGCCATTGAAAAATCAATCGCAACAGGTATTGAAAGAAAGGAGATTAAAGCATCTACCAACGCAAATGAATTTTCATATATATTAATGTCATTAATAGAAGGTGCCATGATGCAATCTAAAGTTACTGGAAGTTCTGAAGCCCTTGTAGTTACTATGAAATATTTGGAAGAAATGATTAAAAATTTAAAGGAATAAAAAAATTTACAACAAAAAAGACCAATCGGTCTATTGTTAAAACACTCATAAATGGAAATTAAAACAGTAGAATCATTTCTAAACTACTTCGAAAAAGTCCGTGAAGGAACAAATCGAATTATTCACGTCATTCCAAAAGACAAAATGAATTGGACTTATAAATCCGGAAAATTCACAATTGCAGATATAATCAGACACATTGCTGCAATTGAAAGAAACGTGTTTGCAGAACTAGTATCAGGCAATATACCTTCTTATCAAGGATGTGGAAAAGAACTAGCAGATGGTTATGATGAGGTACACTATTACTTCAATGAAATGCACAAACAATCTCTACAAATTTTCAACTCGTTAAGTGATGAAGATCTCAATAAAAAAATAACAACATTAAGCAATGCTGAAACCAAAATAAGTAGTTTCTTAAGAGCGCTAGTAATTCACGAAATTCATCATTGTGGTGCACTATGTATCTATTTAAACCTATTAGATGTAGCAACACCTTCAATATTTGGGCTAACTGAAAAACAAGTGATTGAAAAATGCAATGTTATAAAAAACGAATAGTAGAAACCTTTAAAATTTTAAAAATATGAATACAACATATTTAGAAAGTGTAAAAAAACAATTTGAGTATTACAAAATGCTCGGTGATAAAACCCTTGCTCAAATACCAGACGAAAAACTCTTTTGGCAATACAACGACGAAAGCAACAGTATTGCAATTATTGTAAATCACCTAAGTGGAAATATGTTGTCCCGTTGGACAGATTTTCTTACTTCCGACGGTGAAAAAGAATGGAGAAATCGGGATCAAGAATTTGAAAACAGCATTAAAACTAAAGATGAACTGCTACAAAAATGGAATGATGGCTGGACTTGCTTTTTCAATGCACTAAGCACTATACAAGAGGATGATTGGTCCACAATAATTTATATACGCAATCAAGGCCACACGGTTTTAGAAGCTATCAACAGACAACTGGCACACTACCCCTACCACGTAGGTCAGATGGTGTTTATTGGAAAAATGATTCAAAATGAAAAGTGGGTTTCACTTTCTATTCCAAAAGGAAATTCTAGCACTTTCAATGCCGAAAAATTTTCTAAAGAAAAAAACAGAGAACATTTTACAAATGAGTTTTTAAATAAATCAAATAAAGATGAATAAAAGCGAAATAATAACCAACCTTATGGATTACCATGCCAAATTTTGGGAAACAGCAATTCAATTACCTAACCCAACTATTGGCATCAAGGGCAAATGGTCAGTATATCAAAATGTAGATCACATTAACATTTCAATAATGAGATTAGGCAATTATCTGGCACTGCCAAAATCGCAAATCGAAACACTCTGTGGTTTATCAGAAAGAAGGTCAACTACCTATGAAAAACTTGTCAAAATATACCTTAATGCTATGTCAAGTGGCGTAAAAGCAACAGATGCTTTTATCCCGGAATTAAATCTCAACGGAGATATTAAAGAGTTAATCAACCATGGTAAAAATCTACTCGAAATATTCATTTCTAATTTGAATGATTGGACAGAAGAGGAGCTAGACCTATACCATTGCCCACACCCGGCTCTTGGAACAATAACGGTCAGAGAAACACTGTATTTTACTATTTACCATGTGCAACATCACGAGAAAATAATAATGAATCATTATTTAAAAAATTGAAAAAAATAAGCCATGAATATTCGATTTTTAGAAGAAAATGATGCAGTGATTTATCGCCAATTAAGACTTAGCAGTCTTCAAGAATCTCCTTTTGCGTTTAGTGATAGTTATGAAGACCAAGTAAAAAATTCAATCATAGATTTTGAGTTGGAAATCAAGAAAACAGGTAATCCATTAGAAAGTTTCACTTTAGGTATATTTTCAAATCAAGACCAACTAATTGGCTTTGTGAAATTTAAAAGAGACCATCGTTCAAAAGCAAGACATCGGGCTTCTTTATTTTCGCTCTATGTTCAACCTAATCATAGAGGAAAAGGAATCGCAAAAAAACTTATAAGTAGTTTGTTAAGCACCATCGGACCTATAACAGAGATTGAACAATTACAACTTTCTACTATCATTTCTAAAGATTCATTAATTGACTTTTATAAAAGCTTTGGTTTTGAAATACTGGGTGATGTAATTAAAAATGATTTAATTATTGATAATCAATATGTTGATGCAATCTATATGGTAAAGCATTTAAAAAATAAAAACTGATATACAATGACATTTTAAAACAACACAAATATGAGCAATGGTTATGAAATTTTAAACACCGAGCATAGTGATTTAAAAATAATTTATCAATTGTTTGAAGAGGCAATCGATTATATAAAAAGGAATAATTATATCGGATGGACGACCTATGATAAGACCTACTTAATTAAGGATTTAGAAAACAAACTTCAATTCAAAATAACAGCAAACGATGAAATACTCGCAGTTTTTAGCATCTGCTTCAGTGATGCCCTTATTTGGAGAGAAATGGAAAATGGCGACGCAATCTATTTGCATAGAATTGTAGTTAATCCGGTGTTTAAAGGACAAAAGCAAATTGATAAAATTCTGCATTGGATAAAAGAATTTGCTGCAGAAAAGGGATTGAAATACATCCGTATGGATACTTGGGCAGCCAATCCAAACATAATTGAATACTATAAAAGCTTTGGCTTTATTCATATTGAAGATTACACAACGCCAAATACACCAGAGCTTCCCGATCAACATCGAAATCTCAAAGTGGCTTTATTAGAAATGGAGTTATAACCAATTTATTCAAGCGATATGAAACAAACAAAATGGTTTGACAGGAGTTTTAATTTTGATAATCAACAAAATATTTTTCCATCTATTTTAGAACGCCTTTCAGGAACTCCAATCAGATTGGAAGAGAAGGTTAAAGATGTGACAGAAAATATTTTGATATTTTCTGATGATAATACTTGGTCAATAAAAGAGAACATCGGGCATTTAATCGACCTTGAAACACTTTGGCAAGGAAGGCTTGATGATATTAAAAATGACCAACTAGAGCTACGACCAACTGATCTGCAAAACACTAAAACCGATTTAGCAAATCACAATGCCAAATCAATACAAGATCTTCTCTCTGATTTTAGAAAAATAAGAACACAAACTTTACTAACCCTTCGAGCTATTGATGATGAAACAGTCTTCAAATCAGCACTTCATCCCAGATTAAAAATACCCATGCGAACTATGGATCTTTATTTATTCGTAGCAGAACATGACGATCATCACTTGGCCAGAATAACGGAATTAATTGAAACTTTAAAAAGAAATTAAAACACGAATAACATGAAAAAAATAGGTTTAGTTGGAGGCATAAGTTGGGTGTCCACAATGGATTATTATAAATTGATAAACGAAGGCATTAACAAAAAGCTAGGAGGGCTAAATGCCGCTGAATGTGTAATCTATTCACTGAACTTTGGGGATGTACAGGCTCTTAGTTGGACCAATGCCTACGATTTATTACTCAATGCTTGCGAAAGTTTAAAAAAAAGTGGGGTTGATTGCATAGTACTTTGCGCCAATACAGCACATTTATTTGCCGATAAATTACAAGAAAACATACAGTTACCCATGATTCATATTGTTGAGGAAACGGCAAAAGTTTTAAATGAAAAAGGCATCAAAAAAGCAGGGCTTTTAGGAACTAAATTCACTATGGAAATGGACTTCTACAGTAAAAAATTACAGGAGTTTGGTATCGAAGTAATCATTCCCGATCGTCAAGAGACAAGAGATTACATACAGCAGACCATTAAAGAAGAATTGGGTATAGGCTTTATTAATCCCGATACCAAATTAAGATATATTGATATTGCAAATGAATTAATTAAAAATGGTGTGGAGTGCATTATTCTGGGTTGTACAGAAATACCAACCTTAATCTCCCAAAATGACTTTTCATTCCCCATTATCGATACAGCAAAAGTACACTCAGATGCGATAGTTGATTACGCAACGAACTAGCAATAACAAGTAACATATAAAATCAAATTTAGAGCAATTATATCATGAAAAAAGCAGTAATTGTAGCATTCGATAAATTCACAGACATCGATATTTTTTTGGCTTGGGACTTACTCAATCGGGTAAAATTTCGCGACAAAGAATTTCAAGTAAAAATCATCGGCACAGGATCATCTCACAAATCCGTTTGCGGACTTGACATAACCACTCACGGACTTATTGAAGAATGTAATGAGGCTGACCTAGTCTTTTTCGGTAGTGGTCAGGAAACACGAAATTTAGTCAAAGACAACCTTTATCTCGAACGTTTTAAATTAAATCCAAGCAAACAAATAATCTGTTCAATGTGCTCGGGAGCGTTAATTATAGCGGCTCTCGGACACCTAAACGGCCTTTCGGCTACCACTTACCCATCTGCGTTCGAAGATTTAGAAAACTATGGTGTTAAGGTACATAAAGACAAACATCTGGTGACTCACGGAAATATAGGAACAGCCGCCGGTTGCTTAGCTGCGATTGACTTATTTGGGTGGGCAATTGAAAAACTTTATGATAGTAAGGTGAAAGATGCAGTTATCGCTTCTGTCTTACCAATTGGACAAGGACAGGTTTGTATTTATTAATTCTATCCTCAAACAGTCTTTCATAATCTCATTCAAAAAGGACAATCAAACAAAATTAACCGAATTATTAAAGTATGAATGATACTAAAAAAACAAGAATTGCGATTGCAGGTATTGGCGGAATTGGTGGATATATTGGTGGGAAATTAGCATATCATTATTTGAATACTGAGAATGTAGAAATTATATTTATAGCAAGAGGAGAAATAGCAGCAGCCATTAACAAAAATGGTTTGTGGCTAGATTCTAATGACACTTCCTATCAATGTATACCAACCTTAACTTCTGACAATCCCTCTGAAATCGGGATAATAGATATACTCATAGTCTGTACAAAAACCTTTTCTGTAGAAGAAATATTTATAAAATATGCGGTTAACCTCTCGTCAGATGTAACAATAATTACCACACAAAACACAGTAAATGGAAAAGAAAAGTTAACGCCTTACTTACCAGAACTGGCAACACTTATGGAAGGAAGTATTTACATAGCTTCAAACATCGTTAAACCGGGTAAAATACAACACGTTAGTGGCCCTGCAAAACTTTTTTTTGGTACAGAAGGAGAAAGCAATAGTAAAGGACATAAGATTGCCAAAATCCTTAATGATGCAGGTATAAATGCAACCTACACTACTAATATAAATTCTGTTGTGTGGAAGAAGTTTATGTTCGTTTCTCCAGCGGCCATCGTCACAGCGATTTTCGAAATTACTTTTTCTGAAATATTGGAAACTACAAAATCAGAATATTTGTTTATCAATTTAACTTCTGAATTAATGCAATTGGCTGCTGCAAAAAAGATTGCTTTTGATGATAATACAGTGCTTAACAATATGAATTTACTCCTCAATTTTAAAAGACATGGAAAATCTTCGTTTCAACTGGATTTAGAGAAAAACAAACAAACGGAAGTGGATTCACTAATAAAATATGTTATTGAAGAAGCCAAATTATTTCAGATTCCAACACCTCATTTTGAAAGCGGATTAACTCAATTGATTGAAAAACATAATACGTTATCAAATAGTTTTTAAAAAATATCAATCGAAGATTCTAATAAAATCAAGGCAAATTACAATTTCATTTTTATTGACTTTATAAAATGATTACAAACACATTATCATTACTTTTTGATCTAAATCTAAAAAAATTAATTTCCGAAATTGAGCTTTATAAAAATGAAGACGATATATGGCGAATAGAAAAAAATATTTCTAATTCCGCCGGAAATTTAGTGTTACATATAATTGGAAACTTAAACACTTACATTGGAAAGGAAATTGCAAAAAATAATTATGTTAGAAATAGAGAGCTTGAATTTTCTACTAAAAATATTCCAAGAAAAGATTTAATTGAAAGTATTACTGAAATTAGACAAGTCATTAACAAATCACTTAAAACGCTAACTCATAAAGACCTAAAAAGAGAATACCCTCTTTTAGTTTTATCAGAAATGACAACCACTGAGTACCTACTGGTTCATTTAGCAACTCATTTATCATATCATCTCGGACAAATTAATTACCACAGAAGATTTATTTAAGCACAAATATATTCAGATAAAATGATTAGAATTATTTTAATAGTCGTTATAGCAACAGCATCACTTGGTTTTGGCCAAAATCAAAAACAATTTGTATTAGGCAATATTGACGAAATTTATTCCAAAGAATTAAACGAAAAAAGAACTTTAAATATTTACCTTCCGGAAGGTTATAATTTAAATGACACCATACAATATCCGGTTATTTACCTTCTTGACGGTTCGGCGAACGAAGATTTTATTCACATTGTAGGAATAGTGCAATTCAATAATTTTGAATGGGTAAATCAAGTGCCAAAGTCTATCGTGGTAGGTATCGCAACGGTTGACAGACGTAGAGATTTTACATTTCCTACTACTATTGATAAAGATTTATTAGCATATCCAACTTCTGGCAACTCCAATAAATTTATTGCATTTATTGAAAACGAATTACAGCCGTTTATTGAAAAGAAGTATAAAACAAATTCGACCAAGACAATAATTGGACAATCTTTAGGGGGCTTGTTAGCTACACAAATTTTAATAACCAAACCAGTACTTTTTACTAAATATATTATTATAAGCCCAAGTTTGTGGTGGAATAATGGTTCAATTTTAAATCAAGAAATACAATGGTGGCAAACCAATTTGGCTCAAAAAACTGACGTCTACATTGCTGTTGGAAAAGAAGGTTTCACACCAACTGAAATTCCCAGAGTAATGGAAGTGGATGCAAATCTATTAGCTGAGAAAATACGAAATATTCAAAACACAAACTTTTCTGTTTTTTTTGATTATTTACCACAAGAAAATCACGCTACAATAATGCATCAGGCAGTATTAAATGCATTTAAGGTGTTAGATTCAAAAAATAAGAAATAGGTTCATCACGAAGCCTCTTCTACAATCCGTATCGTGCTGTAATAATACTCAGGCTATCCTTCGGGTTGGCTTTCTTCGTCAGCATGTAGCTCCTGCACCCTATTCAAAAACTCAGGCACGTCATTGGGAATAAGTTGTATTGCCAGCTCCATGATATTGGCCAGGTCAATATTAGGATTGCCTACCGTCGATGAAGGTTACACATTCGTCTGGCTGAAATGTCTACTTTTTTATTGCCTTAAGTTCTATTTTCCCGTAACAGTCATTTTCCCAAACGGTTTCAGAAGGTAGCATAAATTCCATAAAAATCGGCAAAGCCTCTACTAACTAAATTAACTTGTCCGATATGTGTATTGAGATAATTAATATTTTGTCCTGTAACTCCATCCTCCACAAAAAACAAATTTCCAATTCCTGTCCTCGCAAAAAGATTGCATTTTCAGAAATATTAGGGAATTTTCTACCTAATACATTGTAGTCGTCCGGATTTACCAGCCAAAACAAGCCCTCCCTATAAACATTCTTCAGGTTGTGTAATTTGTAGAATTTCTTCTATAGCCATGCTAGAAATTTTATTTTATGTTTCTTTTAAACTATTTAAATAGCCAATTACTTCATTTCCAGACATGAAGCTACTCTTTTGAAATAACCTAAAAATTGTTCTGATTAAATCCATTTATGGGTTTATTTGATACTCTCTCAAACTACATTCGTCAGTTGGCTCAAGATATCGTTTTGTTATTCATTAAATCTTCGTCCGTCCCTCCATGCGATCTTGGACGGTTACACCTTTTTCCTTAATAAAATCAAACATGCTTACTAAATCGCCAACGGCCTCATCTTTTGAAATACCAAGACTGGGGTTTGATTTTAATGTTGCTTTGGCAATTGATTTAAAAATAAAAAACTGGCCTTTAAGCAAAACGTCAACATCTTTAAAAAACACCCGCAATATTGGATTGGAAATATGTCCTCTCAATTCAACGTGCTCTATGTTATCCCAGGACACAAAAGCCTTTCGTAACAATTGCTGATTGATAAACAAACCTTCATTGCTAACACCGACTGCTGGTTGTTTTAGGTCTTGCTTAAAGAACAAATACGCCAAAAAAAGAGGAAAGGCTACCAATCCCCAACTTCCAATAGAAAACAATGTAGCCGGCCAACCCACCTCTGCATTTATCCGAGCTCCTTTTCTATACACTATTGCTTCATGTACGCGTCCTTCGTAAAACAATCTGGCAACAATCATCAAAACTATACACAATACTATAAGTATAAGTAAATTTCGCATTCCTTTTTTTATATTTTTGGAGTGTTGGGCCACCGCAATTAATTCCAAATCCTTCATATTCCTTTTAATTAAATCTGTACTTTCCTGAAAACATTATACACCAATCATTGTTATTTTTCAATACATGTAGCTTCATAAATGTCAACAATCTTGGCAAATTCAGTATTCTTCAGGTCTGCTTTTTTCAATGCTTCCAAAAACAAGGGGCAGGTGTCCTTAAAATTAAATTCCACAACCTGATAAAGGTTAAAGCCTGTCATAAAATTGAGATCAGATTGCCATATACCAATAGCAAACGCAAAATCTTCCTTGCTTCGTTGCATATAATAGGCTTCAGACTCGTATTTTGTATTATTCATCCCAACGCTGCTATTGCCTTTGAGTGAGCCTTTTAAAAAGCGTAATCCATAGATAGTAATTCTTCCCTGTTTAATAATCCTGACAACCGATTTTTTCGAATCAAGGTTAAACGACTTTGGATTCAATATTTTATTGTTCCCAAGGATCATAGTCGTGTAATGCTCTGTCACATTATCAGCATTTATCAGCTGGAAACTTTTAATTTCTTCGGTTTTAAATTTCTCTTCTTTTGCTTTTTCATCAGCTTTAAATACTACTTTTTGGTCTTTGCCCTTTGGTTCTTCAATAAGCCCAGTTTTTGTGGTTCCATTAACAAATGTTATGGTACCCGGATAAAAATCTGCCATAGCGGTAAATGGCAGTAAAAGAAGTAAAAGTGCTATTCTTTTCATTGTGTCTGTTTTTTTTAAAATTAGGTTATTTATAATTCTTCGCATATTATTTAATCACGCTCTAAAATTTAAGTAAATGAATCAAGTACTTAATTGCGTTGTCTAATATACTAAACCTCTTTCAATTCAATACCGTTTCGGGGCTTTGTGTATGGTTATTTATTTGTCCATTTCGTCTATTGGGGTACTTGCCCTTGAATTACTTATCAAAATCGCATAATCAAAATAATCTGTCGTTGTTTTACCTTTCAAATCATTTTTGTTTGACTTTTTCAGAAACAATTTGATTTCCATCAAATCTGTTTCATTTTTGGTATATGGTGAATTTTCTTTGTTCAGGCTATAAAGTGTTAAGTTGGATAATCTGTTTCTTTTGAGCTTATTTATTCCTTTAAAATATTCTTTCCAATAATCTCCTATTCCATAACCTCCTTCTGTTGTGTAACCAATATATTTCTTTTTGTCGTCAAATTTCAAGTCCCATAGCACACGGCTTTTGGTTAAAAACCCTGCGATTGCAACAATCTCTTCTTTTTTATATACGTTACTTTCTATCAACCTCGTGAAGAATGATGGATTATTGTTTTCTCTCTCTTTTTCGATATGAAAAAATCCCATTCTGACAAACTGCGCATTTGAACTAAAATTATAGAGTTCACTTAGTGACAAATAATTATCGAAAATGGTTTTTTCCCTATCCCTCTTTTTAAAAGTCAGGGATATATTGTCAATCAGATTATCTGTGATTTTTTGATTTTTTGAAATGGATTGAAAATAGGCCTTATTATTTTCATAATCAGATACAAACGCTTTTAAGACATTTTTCGAGTAGCTGTCATAATTTGGGGAATAATCGGTTGTATCAATCTTTAACATTGCCGCTAAATTATCGTATGAAACAAATTTTCCTTTTCCGGTTTCAAATAATTCAATCAACAGTTTTGAAGTGTATTTATAAGTTACAATTAAATCAATTCCAACCACTTCAATCTTATCCGCTGCCGATTGATTATCATTTATTTTTTTTATGTTTTTCCATTTATTGTATGTTTCAATGCTCCTCTCTTGTGGCACCCTGCTCCCATAATGCTTAACCAGATCTTTTAATAATAGCGTGTCACCCGATTTTAAATACTGGTTAAAATAATAGGCTATTCCAAAATCGGTTTCAGGCAGGTAATATTTAATTTTATGCTTTCTGATTAGTTGTTCCAGTATTATTTTTTCGGCATTTTCTGTTTCCTGGCTTCCGTGATAAGCACCAAAGCCCATTATCTTAAAACCGCTGTGAGGGAATTCAAAACTTGCATCTAATATATCGTACCGATTACTTTGCAAATAATCGTTTTTGGATTGAGAAAATCCCAATTGTGCAAATTTTTTTATGTAAAAGAAAACGTTATTGCTTTGTTTTTTTTACCAGTGGTTTTTGGACCGATTTTTCAGTGCAATGATAGCGAATATGGATGGGTAATTTTTCGCGGATGTACAAGCGTAGTATCCTGACGGATTTCCGTCAGGAAAACCGGGAAAACCGTTTTGGTTTTAAAGCCACAAGGTGTATTTTTTAAAAGCCTTTGATCGGAAAAAACAACAACACGTACACTGCGTGACTTGCGCCAGACCTGCCCACGGCATCGGCGAGCTCCTTTAAAGACAAATAAATACGCCGTGAGCAAATTTTTCCTCCCAAGCTTAGTTACATAATGTGGCGTTATAGTTCATAAAGAAACTCCCTGCATCTATAGAAACCAAATCATGAACTATAACACAAAAATAGATAATATATTATATACTGTTTACAAGTGAATCTTTAACATAAGTGAACCTTATACTACATTAGTACTATGCTAAAATTACTTTTCACCGCATTTTTGCGGTTAATAGGAAGTACAATCACCCCATTTACCACATTTCGATGAAAAGGTGTACAATAACTAATCCCTGTTTTAGGTTATGAGGTACTTAATTTTCCCATCGACCTTTCGGCATCCCGATAGTGTTTTGTCCTGAAATAGTTGGACTTTTTTTTTTGTTATTAATTCAGGTTGGACAATTAACATCATAGTTATTGATATAATGGCCATCAAAAAAGCAATACTACTGCAATAGCATTAGCATTAGCATCCGTATCAAACACGAATACCTTGAAGAAACCAGCCTTAGCTGTAGAGGCTGATGCCCCGATAACAATAACCGCTATCTATAAAAAAACAATAGAAGAAGTAATTGCCGAGGACAACAAAATCATCGAAAGTGACATCGAAAACAGCACCACTTCAGCGATTGAAAGCACCTTGAAAAAAGTGATTTGGGAAGACAATCAAATTATCGAAAGTAACATCACCAACGAGGTTTTTCCGTTAGATTTTGAGAACCTGAATAAGGCAAACACGAGATTTTAAAAAAACTTATTTATCTTTGAAAGGAGTAAAAAATACAGCGTGGAAAACATTCCGATACGACGAATAAAGGGACAAAATGAACCCCAACTCTCCGGTAGTTTTACTATCAGGGATATCACGCCTTTGTTGCTTGAAAAAGACATGATTCAGGAATTGCACCGACATGATTTTTACTATATACTGGTGGTAAAAAAAGGAACCGGCAGCCACGAAATTGACTTTACCACTTACGACGTAAACGACCATACTGTTTTTATGATGCGTCCCGGTCAAGTGCACCAACTTGCGTTGAAAGCCAACAGCACGGGCTATCTGATACAATTTAAAACAGATTTTTTATACTCCCATAACAGTGCCTCGCAAAACCATTTAACCAAATTGATCCAATACAATACCTACCAACTGGAACCGGAAGGATTTGCTAAAATCGAAGGGGTTTTAGGGGAAGCAATAAAGGAATATACCGAGAAAGCCAAAGGATACCAGGAAGTACTGAAAGCCAACCTGAGTATTTTCCTTATCGAATTGCTGAGACAACGGCAGCTTAAAGTAATGCCTGCCGCGCAAAGCAGTCCTTATGCACAGGAAAAATTGGAACAATTTCTGGAACTCGTAGAAGCCAAGTGTACAACACACAAACAGGTCTCTCAGTACACCGACTTACTACACCTGTCTTCCTATCAACTCAGTGCCATCACAAAGAACTTATTAAACAAAACACCCTCTGAGATTATAAATGATTATCTCATACTGGAGGCCAAGCGCCAACTTTTGGCGACTTCCAATCAAATCAACCAAATTGCCTACAATCTGGGCTATGAAGATGCTTCTTATTTTACCCGATTTTTTAAGAAACATACTGCCGCTTCACCGGAAGCCTTCCGACAAAACTCTAAATAAGTACTAGTCATCTTCATTTTTGTCCTATTCTCTAGGTTTCTTCTCGAAGTAATTTTGTCCTGTAAAATTATTTCAAAATGAAATCGATATGAAATCAAAGATTATTTCATCCGTTCGCCTTTCAGGCTCGGGTCACGAACTCCAAAAAAACAATTTTAAAGGGAGTAAAACAAAAATGAAACTAATGGCTTCCTTAAAAATATGGTTGGCCATTTATCCGTCCATCACACTCTTCTTATTCTTTTTTGGTAAAGCACTAAATGCGCTTGCCTTATACCAAAGAACCTTTATTCTAACCATCGCTTTAGTACCGTGGATTGTATTTGTTGGTGTTCCGGTGGTAGACTTTATCATGCGTCAGTTTACCACAAAAGACAAAAAATAATGGCAAAAAACAATATCCCCAGACGAGAGTTTATTAAACAAACAGGATTGGGAATGATAGCTTTTAACCTCCCCTTTCCATTTAAAGATTTTGATATGAAAACAGATAGCAAACAGTTTGACGCCATTATTATC
Source organism: Flavobacterium sp. 102 (assembly GCF_003634615.1). Lineage (NCBI taxonomy): Bacteria > Pseudomonadati > Bacteroidota > Flavobacteriia > Flavobacteriales > Flavobacteriaceae > Flavobacterium > Flavobacterium sp. 102. The sequence goes on from NZ_RBKX01000001.1 coordinate 3,149,623, forward strand.
GGCGGAAGCTATTCGGGTTTAGCAGCAGGCATGGCACTAGGAAGAGCTTTAAAACAAGTCTTAATTATTGACAGTGGTAAGCCATGCAATGTCCAAACACCTCACTCACACAATTTCCTTACTCAGGATGGTAATACTCCAAAAGGAATTGCCTCTTTAGGAAAACAACAAGTAGAAAAATATCCTAATGTCACGTTTTTTAATGGGATTGCTGCTACCGGAAGTAAAATTGAAAAAGGATTTGAAATCATTACAGAAACAGGCGAAAAATTCTTGGCATCAAAACTAATCTTCGCCACAGGCATTAAAGATGTAATGCCAAAAATTGATGGATTCTCAGAATGCTGGGGAATAACCACTATACATTGCCCCTACTGTCATGGTTATGAAGTGCGCAATACAAAAACAGGAATTTTAGGAAATGGTGATTATGCTTATGAGCTTTCCAAAATGATTTCCAATTGGACAAAAGATTTGACCATTTATACCAATGGCCAATCCATTTTAACGGTGGAGCAAAGAACTAAGTTGCAAAAACACAACATTGCAGTAGTAGATAAAGAAATCCTAAAACTGGACCACACCAAAGGACAACTGCAAAATGTGGTGTTTACCGATGGAACAAAAACACCATTAACTGCCTTGTATTCGCCCAGACCATTTGTACAACATTGTACCATTCCCGAATCCTTAGGATGCGAAATAACTGAAGATGGCTATATCAAAGTTAATGGATTTCAGGAAACCACTGTAGCCGGTGTTTACGCTTGTGGTGACAATACCACCCGCATGAGAACCGTGGCCAATGCCGTAGCCATGGGAACTACTGCAGGCATGTCTGCCAGCAAAAAACTGATTTTAGAACAATTTTAAAAACCAATAAATGAGGACAGCGCAAATTATTTAAAATCTATCCTATCCAACTCAGTTTTTGTCCTAGCACAAGGTGGAGAACCCGAAATATCTTTGTCAAAGAAAAACAAACCGTTAATTTTTAAAACTTAAAATCATGAAAATCATTATTGTAGGCGCAACCGGTACCATGGGAACCCACTTAGTAAAAGCCTTAGAAAACGAGCACGAAATAATCAAAGTAGCTTCTAAAGGCGGCGACATCGAAGCGGATATCACCTCAACAGCATCCATCGAAAAGATGTTCCAACAAGTAGGCACATTTGATGCTTTAATTTCAACGGCCGGACCAACATTCGTAGGGCCTTGGGCCAAATTAAACGACACTACGTTCAGACAAGGGGTAGAAGGTAAAATGATGGGGCAAATCAACTTAGTACTGATTGGTCAGAAATACATTAATCCAAAAGGGTCGTTTACTTTAATCACAGGAGCTTTAACCCACGAACCTCAGGTAAACTTTGCCAATGCCTCAGCGGCCAATGGTGCGGTGGAAGGATTTGTTCGTGGAGCAGCCATTGAATTAGAAAACGGTATCCGTATCAATGCGGTTAGCCCAACGGTTATCGAAAACTCACCACAGTACTTCCCTTACTTCCCGGGAGAAATGCCAACCACCATGAGACAACTGGAATTCATGTTCCGCAAAAGTGTGTTTGGAAAAGTAACCGGACAGGTAATCACACCTTAATCGCCAACGCGATTACTTCCACGGGTCATTATTCGCAATGGTAATGGCCTGTGGTTTGGAACCAGTTTCACCCGAGGCTTTGCCGAATGGTTTGGAGCAAAGAGGAAAAAATCACAATCAAATTATATCAGAATAAAAAAACTTACTCCAGTAACGAAAAATGAAAAATTTAGAATTTAAAGCCTCAATCAGCAATCTTAAGGAGTATGAAGAAAAATTACTAACGCTACATCCTAAATTTCTAGGAACCGAACTACAAACGGACACCTACTTCAACGCTACAAACGGCCGCCTGAAATTAAGGGAAAGCAATTTAAAAAACATATTAATCAACTACTACCGAGAAGAAAGTTCAGGGACAAAAATTGCAGAAGTAATGCTCTACCAACATGATCCTAACATAATGCTGAAAGAAATACTCACAGAACAATTGGGTGTAAAAGTAATTGTCAACAAAAAGCGAAAAAAATACAGTATCAAGAATGCTGTTTTTCATTTCGATATTGTGGCTGATTTAGGTACCTTCTTAGAGGTTGAAGTAACAGAGACAGAGGAATTATTTTCACTCGAAAAAATGCAAATAGAAATTGATCAATACCTGCAGTTTTTCGAACTGAAAAAAGACCAACTGATCAGTGCGTCTTACAGTGAGTTGTTGATGGACATAGAAAAATAAACTGGAAATAAAAATGAAAAAATATATAGTGAAAACTGTAATGATTGGTTGGTTGGCAATAACAACAACCTCAGCCCAAAACAAAATCAGCTGGCTGCGTTACGACGATGACTTTACCACACTAAAAAAAGACACCGTTAAAAAGGGATTAGATAAAGTAAAGTACATCTCCTTAGGAAACAACAACAACATCTCTTTTGGTGGCGAATTTCGCGATCAGCTGCAGTACTATGATAACCTTAATTTTGGCGATGTTCCTCCAACCTATGCCAAAACCGATGTCTTCCAACACCTACGCCGAATTATGATACATACCAATATAGAACTGGGAAATCATTTTCGCTTTTTCATGCAGCTAAACCACACCTCGCGAGATTTTAATGACAATCCTGTGACACCCGAAATTGATGAAAACCAACTCAGCCTCCATCAAGCCTTTGGCGAATTGAAATTAACCCATTGGAATTTCCGTTTAGGACAGCAGGAAATATTCTACGGCAATCATCGTTTAATCACTTTCAGAGAAGGACCCAATACCCGTCAGGCTTTTGATGGATTGGTCATAAAAAGAAAATTTAAAAAGGGTACGCTTGACTTCTTTGCCGTTTCTAAAGTCATTTCAAAACAATATGTCTTTGATGATGAAAGCATGCACGATGGCTTATTAGGAATTTATGGCACACAGTTCTATGCCAATCACAAACTTGGGTTGGACTACTATTTGGTCAACTTTCAATCACGTAACAGAATGTACAATTATCAAGCGGGGTACGAAAACAGACAAACCGGCGGTATCCGCTTCTTTTCCAACTTAAAAACTGTAAACTTTGAATTCGAAGGAGCATACCAAACAGGGACATTCAATGACCTAACCATTGCGGCCTATACTGTCTTAGCAGATATAAACCTTTCCGTATTCCCTTCAAAAAAAGGAGTAATTGGATTCGCTGCAAATATAGCTTCCGGAGACAAAGACAATACTGATGATAAATTGAATACTTATAATTTATTATACGCCAAACCGGCTTATGGCCTGGTAGCACCAATCGGAGCCACCAATATGGTCAGTTTGTCTCCTTATTTGAAAATCAATCCGATACAAAAGCTGAATGTCTTGGCGCAAGTATTTTTCTTGGGAAGAAACAGCAACCAAGACGGTACCTATTCCCCGGGGATGGTTCAAAACCGTCCTACACCCAATGCGTTTTTAGCTTCAGACAAGAAAACATTGGGACAACTCTATGTCATGGAAACTACCTACCAGCAAACAAAAAAATTATCTTTATCTTTGGATACATCTTATTCCAAAGCAGGAAGTTACCCTAAAGCTACAGGGAATGGTGCTGATATTCTATATCTGTCCCTTAAATCAACGTTTAGATTTTAATATGTTTAAAGCATTAATTTGTGACTAAAAACAAATCATTTTAAAAACAGAACAACCCAAAAAAATCATAAACTTAACTGTCCGTTCATGACACTTTATTGTCAGTAAGACACAAAACAGCTACTATACCTTTGCACTATTATTTTAAAATTAAAACAAAAAATCATGCAAGAAAGACGATACGACCTCGATTGGCTGAGAGTAATAGCCATCTTACTGTTACACCTGTTTCACTGTGCCATGCCATTCATTGCAGAGTGGGACTGGCACTTAAAAAACAAAGAAACGAGTTACTTGGTGTTAGAATGCAATTACTTTTTGTCACGTTGGCGCATGCCAATATTGTTTTTCATCTCAGGTATCGGAACCATCTTTGTACTTAATCAGAAATCTGTTTTACATTTCATTTGGCAAAGAACAAAGCGACTATTAATTCCGTTGCTTTTCGGTATGCTGATGATAGTTCCGGCGCAAGTCTATTTTGAAAGAATATATAAAGGGGCAAACTACACTTCTTACCTTGATTTTTACCCTTCTATTTTTACCACAACCGTTTATCCTGAAGGGAATCTAAGTTGGCACCATCTTTGGTTTATAGCCTATCTATTCGTTTATTCCTTACTTGCTATACCCTTTATTCTTTTTTTTAAGTCGGCAAAGGGAATAACTTTCACCAATAAGGTAGCCACTTTATGTGATAAGATTGGCATGATTGGATTTGGTGTAATCCTTGCCATAGCCGGCTTCTTGTATTTTTTGTATCCTAATGAAACTCATGCCTTTGTTGATGATTGGGCAGGCTTTACAAAATATTTCTTGTACTTTATATTTGGTGCTTTCATCGGTATTAATCCTATTTTTTGGAAGAATTTGGAGCATAGTAGAAAACTAAATTTGAAAATTGCCTTTTTTAGTATGCTGCTCATCAACTATCTACGTTGGAATGATAAAGAACCTATTTGGGCCATTGATACTCCAAATGTGTTGTTTCTATCATTGTTGGTATTAAGCGCATGGTTTTGGGTAATCGCATTCTTAGGGTATGCCAAAAAATATTTAAACTTTACTAATAAATTTTTGCAATTTGCTAATGAGGCTATTTACCCGTTTTACATTTTGCACCAAACATTCATAGTAATAATTGCTTACTACATTATCCAAACACAAGACGATATACTTAGTAAATACCTGTTTTTAACTTTTGTTTCTTTTATTCTGTCATTCGGTTTTTATGTGTTTTTAATCAAACCCTACAAGATAACCAGATTCTTGTTTGGGATGAAAACCCATCAGGATAAAAAATAGAGCGGCTCCGGATTTTTTATTATTTAAAAGAAGTAAGAACATTAACTACAGGAAATTAATTTTGTAACGAACTGTATTATAATTCATTCCGTCAAAAATTTGTAATTTAGTCATTATTATGCTACTTTCTTGTAACATTGGTCAGTCAAAACAAACTAACTGAGCATCTTATAAACCTAACCTGATAACGTGTTAAACCATGAAAAAATATCTATTCTTTCTTTCATTAAGCTTGCTGTTACTTAGTACTCAATACTCAATAGCACAAAGCTGTGGTACGCGACAATTAAACCCTGAAATCGCCTATTTCCTAAAATTGATTGGCTATCAGGATTTGACACTGGAACAACTGCGCAAAATGCCCATTGAGCAAATTAAATTTGCAGGACCACCCGCCATGCCCTATCCTAAAACCGATGTGCAGCGAATTAAAATAACCGCCGACAGTATTCCTGTCTTGGTTTTCAATCCAACCCATGGCAAAAACCTTCCTGTAATTATCAATTACCATGGTGGCGGATTCATCTCGCCTTTGTTACCCTCTTTGGAACAGCCTTTATGGCAGGAAGCCAAAAACTTAGAAGCCATTGTCTTCGCCATTGATTACAGAGTAGCACCCGAACACAAATTCCCTGCGGCAGTAAACGACAGTTACAACGCATTCAAATGGATTGCCGAACATGGTAGTGAATTTGGAGGAGATATCAATCGTATAGTTTTAGAAGGCAATAGTGCCGGTGCGAATCTCGTTGCTGTAATTGCTCAAAAAGCAAAAAAAGAAGGGATTAGTAACAAAATAAAACTACAAGTAATGAACGGGCTTCCTATTGACTTGAGCCCAAAAAACATGGAAACCTCCGCTTCTTATCAGGAAAATGCCGTGGGCTACTTTCAAACCAAAGCAGCCTGTTATTTTGCGTTAGAAACTTATGCGCCGGGACAGTTCAACAATCCAGAAGTTTCACCAATACTTACCGAAGATTTAAAAGGCTTACCACCTGCCGTAATTATTAACGCAGAATTTGATCCGCTTAGAGATGATGGGATTTTGTACGCGGCTAAATTAAGGAAATCAGGTGTTAAGGTTTGGGAGAAATGCTTTCCGGGTCAAATTCACTGCTTAATTGGATTATTGCCCGAAGCCAAAGAACTAAAGGAATATGAAGCGATAGTTAAAGCCGCAATGATGGAGTGTTTTAAAAAATAATCGTACAGTATTTCTATTCTACAATTCGTATGGTAGCCATTACACGGATTGCAAGTAGAGCATCTAATGCCTTTGATTGTCAGGTAAGCAAGAACCTACTATAGCGTAACCCTTTCCCACTTAATCTTAAAACCTGTTCAATATTTAACACGCTACAAAAAAACATAATCAATTACCGGTACCTTTATTTCAGTATAGGTTAGTATAATTACATTTGGATTTATTTAATACACTGTATCACTATTTTAGGACTAGTCAACAATTGAAATAGTCGGAGTTTAAGAAGTAGATTAAGTGTAGAAAATAATTGTAATCGCTTTTTCAGAAGCTTCTCGAGAACTCTTGTACCAGCTAATTAGCGGAAGACCAAATTGAAACCGTACTCTGAAATGACAAGTTTGTGGGTAGTGCCAAACAGTAGGTTTTTGTTAATCATCTCTTGGGTTTCTTCGTGCGAAGGGAAAGCCAGTTCAAAAAGACCGGGATTCAGGTCAAAAAATAAAGCAGGATCTTCTAATTTTTCTCCTTTATAAAAATACTCTAACACCAATGGGTTATCGATGCTTTGACAATACTCTAAAACAGTAGTTACAGACATAGGTTTAAGTTGTTATGGTTTGGGACTATAAAAATAGTGTATTTTCTAATGCCAAAGTGTTAAAGAAGCTGCGACAGGGTGTTAAAAAAAACAGTAGTTCATCGATAATAGAAATACATTTTGAATAAGAAACCTTGGAACTTTCAGGTTGGGCAGTACTGAAAATGAGCAGAAGAGAAATATATCAATACCTACATAGGATGACACCTTGTATAAGTGCTACGCTAAAAAAATATGGTGCTAAAATCCAAAAACAAAAAAGTCATATTTCAAAGAAAATAATATATTTACAATTCAAAGCCAAAACCATGACTGCCGAAACCTATCAAAAAATAGCCAAAGTATTTTTAATAATTCCTCTAATAGCCGGTTTGCTTACTATAGTAGAACAGTTTTTACCGTTGCAAAAAGTGACTACAATTGTAGAGAGCAAAAGGATAAGCGAGAGCACAAAATCGGGTCTTACCTACTCTATTGATTTCTCAGATAACAACGACCAGTTTATCCCCGAGATTTATAATCAAGTAAAGCAAGGCGATAAAGTAAACTTGGAAATACTATATTTTACCAAAGAAGTAAAGACATTGCAATTGCCCGAAAGTGGGATTGTTTTGGAGAATAGCACTAATGAGGTTTATTTTCAGTTGGGGATAGCGTTGGTTTTTGTTGTTTTCAGTGGGTACTTTTTGCGTAAAAATTTCTTTACCAATAAAAATTACCGATATATCGTTATCCTATGTTTGATAGGAATAGTGACGCTTATCAGGATAATCAGTTTAAACTTTTAAATCATAAAATATGTCTAGAAAAGAATGGTTGATTTTGCTTACTGTGGTGGTGATACTATTTACCATAGATCCTGTTTATGCCGGTCCGGGTGGTACCGTAGCCAAAGCATTTTTTAAAACATGGTGGGGAAAACTGATTCTCATTGTGCTCACCATAGTGCTTTTGCCTTTAATTATCTACATCAGATTAATTGAATTTAGAAAAGCCCGAAAGATTAAGAAAGTCTTGGCGCAACTGAGCGTCCAACACAAATCATTTCACTGGTTGCAACTGCACAAAGAATTTTCTAATATCATCAGAAGGGTTTACAACGCTTGGTCTGAAGAAGATTTAAGTGAAGTAAAAAATTATGTAAACCATTGGTATTGGCAAAACCAACAAGCCGTATTTTTAGACCAATGGAAAAAGGAAAACCTCAAAAATGTATCTAATTTAAAAGAGATCTCCAAAATAAAACCGTTGTACTTAGAACTAACCGAAGACCCTAACTTGGAAGGTTCCAGAATTGCCATTGCAATCAACGTGATTGCCCAAGATTATTTGGTAGACCGCGATACGCAAAAGGTCGTGCAAGGCAAATCGGGGTATGACGATTTAGAATATGTATGGTTTTTAGAATACACCGAAGGCAAATGGCTTTTAGACGATATCCAAGAAGGCGGCCTTTCGCTTGAAATTGCCAAAACACCCGATGTGATTCCGGAGAGTATTGGCGTGACATTGTAAGGACAGGTTGCGAATTGTCTATAAGTTGCATTAATGACAATAATCCACTTTAAAGTAATTTTGGAGAAATAAAGTAAGATGATTTTCAATTGCCGCTTGGTCATCTTTGAATGGCACAAAGAAGAAAGGCACAAATTTCATGTAGGACTCCAGCGCTGCCTCAACCTCAGCATCAGGAAGTAATAGCTTATTGTTTTTAGCCTCCTCAATAAGCGGGCGAATACTACTTAATTTATAGTCATTGATATGCTGCTGTGTCACACTTTTCAAGTGGATAATTTTTCTCAGGTCAAAGTAAAAAGTACTGTGAAATTGAGAAAGGTATCCGATGGTAACATTGTAGGTTTTGATTAGTTTTAAGACAGGATTCTCAACATTAGATTGGGCAACAGTCAATAAATCTTTTAAGGTATCATACATAAAATGCAAACAGGCTAACAAAAGTTCGTCTTTGGTCTTGAAATGAAAGTACAATGCCTTTTTGGGTATACGAAGCCGAATCGAAATTTCAGCTAAAGTCAAACTCTTAATGCCATACCTTTTTATAAAAGTGGCTGTTTTTTCTATTATTTGCGCTCTTTCCATCAAAATTTAATCTTAGGCCCATCTTTCCTTGTATAAAATTCGTTTGGCACTATCTGCGGCACAAATTAGACCAGCGGCTAACATAATAATATCCTTTAAAACCAATCGTCCCGCGGCTGACAAATAAGGAAATCCATATTCGGGTGTCGGAAAATCACCACCAAGATTGGGAACATATACTTCGGGCGTCGTGATTAAAAAGGTCAGAGTGACTATAGACATTCCAAAGGTCAGCAGTCCGCCAATCATTCCGATTTTATCAAACCAAATGCCCATTAAAGTTAATAGACCGATTAACACAATTACAGCTCCTAATCCGTAAGCGAAAAGATAGGTATTGTTTGCCTTATGCCAATCCACATTCTTTTGAACCGTTTTCCCTTCAGGATTTTTATAATCTTGGTATTCCTGTACTTCTTTAGTATAAAAGAAAGACATCAAAGGACTGTGAACCACAAAGGGTACAATACCTTCTGCTTCATATTGGAACACTTTTAATCCGCCAATCCAAACCATTACGACAAAGATAGAGATTCGGCTTAAGTTGATAAAGTGGGATTGACTATTCGCTAAGAATTTAATTAGTTTTTTCATATCATTTTTATAATAGACGCTGTTCTTTTAGTTTTCATGATAATCTGGCAAAAGATAACTCTTTTATTGACAAGTTGAGCAAAAAAACACCGCCTGAGCGGTGTTTTCAACCAATTAACTAATCAACCTAAGTAATCTAAAAATAACTTGTCAAAAAAGAGTTTAGTTTTTCGGATTCTCCTTGTTTATCTTTAGTAATAACTTCTTTTTAAGTTTACTGTAAATCGAAAAATGCTGTTCAATTCTGTCTCTAAAGGCAAGATGCATGACCATATAATAATTGTCACATTGCATATCTTGACATTCTACATACCCTTCAAATTGTATCCCAAGAGCAAAAAGTTCTTTCTTTATTTGATTGTTTTCATTTTTTAGCAATCTTAACTTCTCAATAATATTATTGTATTTTGATTGATAAGAAGCATCAACATCGTTCAAAATAGAAATGAATAAATTTTGACAAAACTCAATTTCTACAGTGACTATATTCAGTTCTTCTGTCCAACTGATAAAATCCTTGTCGATGAAAATATTTTCCAAATCACAGGCTTTAAAATTATTTTGCGTCTTTTTCATTCTATTTGGTATTTAAGGTTAATTATCTTGATCCACTTGAATTATCCTGATAGTATTCGGTCCCGATGGGAACTGCCACTCCACTACATCATCTTGTGAGTAGCCAAATAAAGCAAGTCCCATTGGTGATAGTATGGATAACTTATTTTGAGCAATATCACTTTGCTCCGGTGAAACAATCTTGAATCTCTTTCTGAATAAATCCGCAATAACAAAAGTTACAGTTGAATTTAAACGTACAGCGTCGCTGGGCATATCGGCTGAAGAGAGCAATTTGGCAGACTTCAACTCAGTCAATAATTTTTCGATGGCTATTTTCTGTGCTCTATCGGCTGCTTTTGCCTCCTTTGAGGTTATCTTCTTGACTATTTCATACTCTTTTTTTTCTACTACTAATCCTCCGTATTTCATATCTCATTATTTTGTAAATTACTGTTTAAGGGAAAATTCCTCTTTGCTTGTATGCGGTTTCAATTCGGGTGATCGCCAAAATGAAAGCGGCAGAACGCCAATCTATATTACCTTCTTTCACAATAGATTCCACTTTTCTAAATACCTCGGTCATCTTTTTTTCTAACTTGCTCATTACCTCTTCCAAATGCCATATTTCACCATTTCGGTTTTGAAGCCATTCAAAATAGCTACCAATTACGCCACCCGAATTGCATAAAATATCAGGGATAATAATGATGTCTTTATTCAATAATATAGCTTCACCTTCTGCATCTGTTGGTCCGTTGGCTCCTTCCGCAACAAGATTAGCTTTAATCTTATAGGCGTTATCGCTTGTAATTTGATTTCCCATGGCAGCAGGTATGAGAATATTGCAATCCAAACCAAAAAAATCAGCAGCAGAAATTTCTTTAGCACCGTTAAAACCTTTTATAGACCCTTTTCGCGGTTTACAATGATTGTGTAAATCAACGACATCAATACCTTCTTTATGGTACAATGTCGCATGAGCATCTTGTACCCCAATTAAAACAGCGCCTTCTCCGCTTAAAAAATGAGAGACCCAATACCCAACATTTCCAAAACCTTGTACTATAAATGTTTTTCCTTTCAGGCTTTCATTTTTACTTTGATACCATAACTTGATATTCAAAAAAACTCCAAAACCGGTCGCCCTGTCCCTGCCCTCGAGCCCTCCTGAACCAACCGGTTTACCGGTTACGACATGTTTACTTCTGGACCTTTCTGAGGCAGACTTTGTTGACATGTAGGTGTCGGCAATCCACGCCATCGTTTGTTCATTGGTGTTTACATCAGGAGCCGGAATATCATATTCTGGTCCAATATTATCGCCCAAAGCATAAGTAAACCTTCTACTGATTCGCTCTAATTCTGAAAGAGAATAGTCCCTTGGATCTAATTGTATTCCTCCTTTGGCACCTCCATAAGGCAATCCTACTAAAGAGGTTTTCCAAGTCATCCACATGGCTAAGGCTTTAGCATCGTTTATATCTAATGACGGATGATAGCGCAATCCTCCTTTGTATGGTCCTAGCACATTATTGTGTTGTACTCTGTATCCTGTGAAAATTTTTATCTTGCCATCATCCAGCTTCACCGGAAAATGAACTACAATTTCATTGGTAGTCGCTTCCAAAATCTTTCTAATTTCAGAATCCAGTTTAATGGCATCAGCGGTTTTATTAAATTGCTGCATGACCGTATCATACATCGTCTTTTTCTCTACAATATTGTTCATGATTCTTTATTGATATTGTTCACAGTATATTTTATTATTCTCTTCCCATTGGCAATTACCTCTATTATCACAAGAAACGCATAAGCCTTCTGTCAATGTTTTTTCTTTAGATTCATTTACTGTAATGCCTGCATTATAAGTATCTATAATTCCATTCAATAGCCCTTTAGTGCTACTGACACTTTCTAAGGTGTTATACCCATTCTTTTTAACCTCTTCTTTTAAATTCATAATCAATTAGTTTTTATTTCTATCTCCTAAAGGCAAGGTGCATGCCAATAACACCAGACGTTTTTGAACACGCTGATATACAACACATTATAAACTATGTTGTAAAAAAACAAATAAAATGAGGTGAGGAGAAATTACCCGATTGAGGAAATATTACTCTCTTTTTAGGGGTTTATAAAAGCTTATGTCTAAGTGTTTTTCTGTCTATTTGTAGAATTTCAGCAGCTTTACTCTTATTGTTATCCACTGCCGCCAATACTTTAAGGATATGCTCTTTTTCCACTTCTTTAAGCGATTTTAATCCATTGGCTTCTGATGGTAACGTATACTTGAGATAACTCGGTATATCTGCTACGTCTAAACTTGATCCACCCAATATTATCATGCGTTGAATTACATTTTCTAATTCTCGTACATTTCCCGGCCATGGGTGTCTGACTAGTAGATCAACGGCTTTTTCAGATAGTGAAATATCATTTTTCTGATATTCAGCACCATATTTCTTTAAAAGCATAGTAACAATAGGAAGTATATCTTTTGGACGTTCTCTCAACGGAGAAGTCTCTATTTGAACCACATTTAGGCGATAATACAAATCTTCTCTGAAAGTTCCTTTTTGACACATTTCAAATAAGTTATTATTGGTAGCAGAAATAATCCTTACGTCAATCTTTTGAGGTTTCTGTGAACCAATCATCGTAATCTCTTTTTCTTGTAAAGCCCTTAACAATCTGGTTTGTACCGCAAAAGAAGCCGTGCCTATCTCATCTAAAAACAAGGTACCGCCTTGAGCAGCTTGAAACAAACCGGTTCTGTTCTCATTTGCTCCGGTAAAAGCTCCTTTTACATACCCAAATAGCTCTGACTCCATCAGATGTTCCGGAATGGCTCCGCAGTTTACAGGTATAAAAGGTTTATTGGCAAACACGCCTTGATAATGTATGGCTCTGGCCACTAATTCTTTACCGGTTCCACTTTCGCCCAAAATTAAAACCGTAGCGCTGTTGTTTTTAACGCGTTCAATGACATCAATCATTTTCAAAAACTGTTCTGATTTACCCACCATGCCTCCATAATGGTTCTCTGGTATAGCGGCAACTTTTGTCATCTTCGAATCGACCGTTCTATTGCCATCCACTCGATGTAAAACATTTTGAATGGCTTTTTTTAACTCTTCACTCGTAAATGGTTTAACTAAATAATCTTTAGCTCCGGCTTTAATGGAATCTAATGCACTGGTAACCGTCGGAAAACCTGTTATGACGAGCTTAGGAAGACTCGGATAATGTTCTTCTGTGTACTTTAACAACTCTATACCGTTCATCCCCGGCATTTGAAGGTCGGTTATCAATAAATCAATAGTACTTTCTTCCAAGACACCAATAGCCTCGGCTACTGATGAGGCTTTGTAAGTGTGATAATTTTGTGCTTTTAAATTGCGCTGCAATAGTTCAAGCATATCATAATTATCATCGACAATAAGTACATTTTCTTTATTCAGTTTCATGCTTATAAGTATAAAGGAAGCGTTATTTTAAAAATGGCTCCGTTTGGTTTATTATCTGAAATTTCAATGGCGCCTTTATGGCTTTTTATAATACCGTGCACCACACTTAAACCCAATCCGGTTCCATCTCCCAAAGGCTTTGTGGTAAAAAAAGGTTCAAAAATACTCGATTTGATTTCAATGGAAACTCCCGGTCCTTCATCAATTATTTCAAGATAAAAGAACTTTTCATCATTAAAAACCTTGATATATATAGTACTGCCAACAGGTGAAACATACAGGGAATTTAATAGTAGATTGAACAAAACTTGTGTAAACTGAATATTGTCCAATCGCGCTTCCAATTTAGAATTTTCAAAGTCAAGTTGGTAGGACACCTGTTGCATTTTAAATTTCGGTTCCAAAAAAGAGAGCACCTGAGTCACTATAGGTTCAATTTTGAGCATCTCCATACTGCGAGGCATTTCACAGGAAAAAAACATAAGCTTCTTGACTATTTCTCTAGAGTATATAGCCGCGCTGATGATCTTCTTTAAATCTTGTGCACTTTGTTCATCCAATTCTTTTTGGGAAATCAATTCAGAAAATCCTAAAATATTACCCAATGGTGTGTTCAGTTCATGAGCAATACCGGCTGTTATTTCTCCGAGTATAGAAAGTCGGTCAACCCGTTCCGCATTTTGTTTTACAAAAGCTTCTCTTTCTTTGTTTAAATGCTTTTCATAATACCCATTGATATCATTGGCAATGGTAAACAACAAAATAAGTTCTTCGGACAAAAAGTTGTCTTGTGAAAATTGGGGTGATGGATAATGCACTTTAAGATAACCCATTTCCTGTTTGAAGATTAAAATCTTAGCATATTGAAAAACCGTTTTTGGAGGCAACGAATCTGTAAAGATATGGTATTCCTCCACTTTCAATTCTACAATAGCACTATGGGGAAATCGCCATGCTTTTTTTAAACTGAGACATATTTCCTCAAAAGTACTGTTAACATTACCCTCGCTTTGATTTATTATGGTAGATATTTCATATAAACATTCAAGCTCCTTAATCCGCTCTTTTAATTGTTCTTTTGTTGAATTGGGAAACATGGTCTTTACTATTTATTCTCACAGAAAAAATGCTGTCTATCAAAGATACCTTTAAAAAACATATCTAAAAAGTTACGCCTCAATTTTAAGATTTCTTTTAAATACTCTGTGCTATGAATATAATTAAAATTGTACTTTTTCCAAATTACAGGCTACTTTATTTGATTCAGGATTCAATTACATAGTTTACTGTTACATATTATGATAACGCTAAAATCATTCTAATTGACCAAATTCAGATTGTTTGGCAATATTACTTACATACACTTATCCTTATATTAAAGACACCTGTTACTTTGAAATGCTAAAGTAAATAAAATTAAAGCCTTGCTGCTGCATATATTTGATACCTTCGAAAACTCTCGGACTACCAACAAAAGCCGCTTGAAAACTTTTCCTTCTTGGAACGAATAGAAAACACAACAGATACTGATGATTACATCACAGCCGCCGGGCAAAGCCCCTTAACCCGAGATAGTGGCGATTATTGACCCATCAGTTTGTGAACAACGGTTTTACTACTTTAATCAGCAACTTGATTAGTTTGTTTTTTGTGGGACTTTGTTTGGAACCTTTAGTTAAAAAGAAACGCCGGTTAGTGATTTATTTATTTGGTGGTTTGTGTGGCGGCACAACCAGTATGAGTTGGAACTATTACGTAAATACGACCGGTGCTTCTGCAGCAGTGTTTGGACTGTATGGCGTTCTGCTTGTTTTAGCACTCATGAAGATTTTTGTCTTTGATACAAAGCTAAAGCTGCTGTATTTTGGAGTTGCTTCCTTTTCATTGGGACTTACGTTTTGTTTTAAGTGTAAAAACTTTTCTGATTCTTCTGCCGATATGGGTGGTTTAGCTTTTGGTATATTCATTGGGGCAATAGGTTGTGAAACTATCAAGAGAGCACTAGAAAATAAAAAAAGAAACTAACCCTAGCGCAACAGGAGAAAAAATGGCGTTGAAGTTATTGAAATCGTTCCAGGTCAGTATAAAGTAGTATAACAACGCTTCTCGATACTATTTTCACAATAAAATATCTTGATAAGATTGCTACACCAGTGAACCCAAAGACAAAGTGCATACTGTATCGAACAATATAATTCTCGCTGGCTAAAACACACTTACGATAAAAATACTTGCCGAATCAAAGCCAACGAAATATGTTATTGTTGATAATAATTGTATATTAGGGCCATATTTATAATGGCTTTTTAAACCACCCACCCTTGCATCATGATTAAAGACAGTAACTTGTATAAAATTTTGATAGTTGAAGATAATCCGGGTGATTACTTACTAGCAAAAAGTTATTTAGAAGAAATGTTTCTGAACATTGAAATTCATCGTTGCGAAAATTTTAAGCAAGCCAATGAATTCAAGGAAAATAATGCGATAAATTTAGATGTAATCCTTTTAGATTTAAGCCTGCCTGACAAGAGCAAAGACACTTTAATGCCTGAAATGTTAGTAGCTTTTAATGCTACACCACTCATTGTGCTCACAGGCTATTCTGATTTTTCTTTCGCCACCAAATCGATAAACTTAGGCGCTTCCGATTATTTGCTCAAGGATGATTTAAATGGTATGATCCTGTACAAAAGCATCATTTATAGCATCGAAAGAAACAAGCACATACTAAAGCATGCTGAAGCCGAGAAAGAATATGCAGACTTGTTCCATCTTAGCCCGCAACCCATGTGGGTTTACAATAGAGTTTGTCATTCTTTTGAAGCGATAAATCAGGCTACCATCAACCATTATGGATATGATGCTGAAGAGTTTAGCCAAATGAACTACAATGATATTTTAGCTGATTCCGATAAAACAAAACAAGAAGCGGACGCAATCAATAGTGTGTATCTTAATAAAATTGTACAACACAAAAAGAAAAACGGAGAAATCATAGATGTGGAAATCATCAGCAATCCCATCATTTATAAAGGCAAGAATGCCGAAGTAGTATTGATTAATGACATCACCGAAAACCTCAAGCATTTAGAAGCCATCAACAGCAGAAACAAAGAGTTGACCGAAATCCAATGGATGCAGTCACATATTGTCAGAGCGCCGGTGGCCAGAATTATGGATTTGATAAACTTAATTACGAATGAAACGCACACTTCTCCTCATGAAGTAAAAGAAACACTGAACTTCATCACCCAATCCGCGCACGAACTCGATGGGATCATAAGAGAAATCACCCATAAAACCAATAAATTTAAAAAGTAAACAGTACTTCTGCTCGGGCAATCTTATCAATTACACTATTTTCTTAGGAATCGTGAAATAAAATTTACTTCCTACACCAAGAGTCGACTCTAACCAAATTTTTCCGCCCAATGACTCCACAATCTTTTTGGTGACTGCCAATCCCATACCCGTGCCCACATACTCATCTTTGTTGTGTAAACGTTGGAAAATCACAAATATTTTATCAAAGTAATCCTTGTGGATACCAATACCATTGTCCTCAACCGCAAAACACCAGTGATCATCAAAAGAAGTAAACGAAATTTTCACTATCGGAGTAACCTCCTTTCGACTGTATTTCAAGGCATTACTAATTAAATTCTGAAACAACTGCAACAGCGGCGATTTGTAGCATTTTACCTCAGGGAGCGATTGCTCAGTGATGATATTGGCATTTAATTCTTCAATTTGTTTGCGGTGCAGAATTTTTATTTCTTCAATCAAAGTATTAAGGTCAATAGATTCCGTAATTTCCTCTGTTCTTCCTACTCTTGAATACTCTAAAAGATCCAAAATAAGTTGTCGCATTCGCTTGGCACCATCGATAGCAAAGTCAACATAAAGAGTCGCCGTTTCATCAAAATTGTTGCCATACTTTTTATTCAACAAAGTCAAGAAACTGGTCACCATTCTTAAAGGTTCCTGCAAATCATGAGAAGCGATATAGGCAAACTGCTCTAACTCCTGATTAGAAACAACCAATTCGGCTTTTTGCTTTTTCAAACTTTCATTCAACTCAATCAAACGGCTTTCATAAATCTTACGTTGGGAAATATCTCTGATGAAAGCACAAAAGAACTCTTCACCATCTTGTTGTATCGGCAATACCGTTAATTCTATCGGAAACTCTTCTCCTCCTTTTCTAATCGCTGACAGCTGGAGTAATACATTCAATGCGTTTCCTTTTCCGGTTTTTAAATAATTTTTCATGCCAATATCATGCATTGCACGATAGTTTTCCGGAATAATAATCTTGGAAAGCTCTTTGCCCATCACTTCGCTTTCGCTCCAACCAAATATTTCATCTGCTTGAGGATTCCAGAAGGTAATCATTCCTTTTTTGTCAATACAAATAATAGCATCTAAGGCCGCATTCATGATTAACTTTCTTCTCTCCTCACTACTCTTGATCTTCTCTTGCGTTTTCTTTCTTTCATCAATATCCTGAAAACTACCATAAATTCTGCTGTAATTTCCATTGACAAGTTCAACTTCACCGATAACCCTTACCCAACGTTCATTGCCTTTTCCGGTTATAATCTGAAACTCATCGTCCCAAGATTCACCGGTTTTGAAACCGCGCTCAATAATTTTTTTGATGTTATTGCGGTGAACTCCCTTTTTATAAAAAGAAAGACCTGTTTTCAAACGGGGAATATAATCCGGGGCAACTTCGTGTATTTCTTTAGTTATATCAGACCAAAAAACAGTATTACTTTGTAAATCCAATTCCCAACCGCCAATTCTCGCCAGTTCATTGGCCTTTTGAAGTAATTCTTCCAATTCTTTCTTTTCAGTAATGTCTTTGGCGACCGCATAAATACTATTTTCTTGCTTAGAATAAGTAGCATTCCACGCCAACCACTTTATTTTTCCGGATTTGGTTACATACCTGTTTTCAAAATAAAAAGTATGGTTGACTTCCAATAAACGTTGGGCTTCATTAGTTGATTTTTCTCTGTCTTCAGGATGAATAAAATTTTCAAAAGGAACAGCGTAAAACTCTTCTTCAGTATAGCCCAAAAGTTCGCAGGCAGCCGGATTAATTCTTTTGAAATAACCCTCTTCCATATCAATAATTACAATAACATCGGGCGCAAAATTGAAGAGTTGATTCAATTCTTGTTCCAATTGTTTTCGTTTGATTTCCGGTCCTAAATAATTAGTTAAGGTTTTAAATAATGTTAAATATTTAGCATGATCTTCAATAGCATAATCAAGGCCAAAAGTAAGTACTCCAACTACCTGATTGTTATGAAGCAAAGGCATAGCCATAATTGTTTTTAAACCAAATTTTGCTGCCGCTTTATTTCGGGTAAATTCTTTTTTCTTAGAGAGATTACTCCAAATCTGTATTTCTTTAGTTTGGGCAGCAATACCCGCCAACCCTTCTCCACTTTTGAAAGCAGAGATTAACTTGGTTTCCTCTTGGAAACTTTTCATGTTTTCCGTCACAGCGTGACTGCTGACTTTGTTGATGATCTTTCTATCACTACTGCTCAACCAAGCTTCGGCCAAACAAAAACCGCAAAAATCACTAATATAACGCAATGTCTTATCTAATGTTTCATGCAACTTGATAGATTCATTGAAAACAATACTGATGTCAGCAATAAGCTCATTTTGTAACTCTGTCGTTTTTTGAATAGTAACATCTCTTTCTACAGCAATCCAATGCGTATACCATCCTTTTTCATCGGCTACAGGACTAATAGAAAAATTCACCCAGAATTCTTCTCCGCCTTTTTTATAATTGATGGTGGTGATGTCGCAGGACTCCCAGTTTTCAATGGCGCGGCGCAAACGCTTTAATTCCTTTTTATCAGACTTTGGTCCCTGCAATAGTCTTGGTGTTTTACCAATGACCTCCTCAGCAGCATAACCGGTCATTTTGGTAAAAGCATCGTTTACATAAATAATTTTAGGGCCGGGTTCGCCAAAGGGTTCTGCCTCTGTAATCATTACCGCATCATTAGTATAGGTGACCACAGAACTCATCAACTTCAACTGCTGTTCTTCTTGTTTTCGCTGGGTAATGTCGGTCATACTGCCTATTTTTCTTTTGACAATACCGGCCTCATCATATTCAATATAGGTTCGATCCGAAATACTTATCCAACCTTTATTTTCTGTTTTTAATTGGTACTCTTCATAAAAAATATCGTTTTTAGCGGCAACGGCATTTTCATAACTTTGTAAAATACGCTCTCGTTCATCGGGGTGCAGGCGATTAATCCACTCGATTCTTTCGGGCACCAAATTATCTAAGGTCAATCCGAACATCTCTTGGTGGACTAAATTAGCCCAACCTTTATTGGTCACATAATCCCATTCCCAGATGGCATCCTGGGCGGCTTTCCCAATCAATTCAAAACGTTCATTCGATTTTCGAGTTGCTTCTTCTGCCTCTTTTCGTTCGGTGATATCCTGAAGGGCACCAATGATTTGAATAGCCTTTCCGTTATCATCTCTAATCACCAACACTTTATTTAAAACAAAAGCATACTCTCCATCCGATTTGAGAAAGCGATGTTCATAAGACCAGTTGGTGTCCTTACTCTTTATTGCTTCTCTGGCACTCCCTAACACTTGTTCCGCTTCATCCGGATGCAAACGCTTTTCGATTTTCTCTTCATCCGATAGCATTTCGTCATCCATCTTACCGAACAAATGATTAAAGGTTTCACCGAGAAAAATTTTATTATTAGTGATGTCCCAATCCCAGATGGCATCTGAAGTAGCTTTAGTCACATTTTCATACCGAATATTACTTTCGGTTAAAGCCCTTTCTTTGAGATAACTTTCCAAAATTACTTGAAGTATATGACAAGCCCTACCAATCGTGTTTTCTTCTAACGGTGTGGGGAATTTTACGGTTCTGTAATAGGCCGCAAAAGTAGCCAACACTTTTCCTTCTGAGTTTAATATCGGATTGGACCAACAGGCTTTTAAATTATGCTTGGCGGCTAACGCTTTAAAATTAATCCACCTGATATCATGGGGAATATCGGTAACGACTACTTTTTTTCTGAGGAAAGCGGCTGTTCCGCAAGAACCCATATTATTGCCAATTTCAGCTCCTTCTATAGCTTTTAAAAAAGATTTAGGCAAACTCGGCGAAGCCAAATTGAATAACTGTTTTCTTTTTCTCACTTGCATGGAACAAAGCATGCCCACATGCAATTTTTCAATACCCAGCATGTATTTCTCTATAACCTCATTAAAAGGAATACTACCTAAGGCATTCAACTCTAATATTTCTCTTTCTAAAATTTCGAGATTGTGATAGTATTTACTCTCCGAAATATCTTTTAAAGCACCAATGATTCGCGTTACTTTATTATTCTCATCCCTAATAAAATAGGCGCTGTCTTGTACAAATACCTCTTGACCGTTGGGTTGTATGATTCGGTATTCATGCTTCCAATGGTTTTCAGTACTACTGGTGATTTCAGCAATACTTTTAGCCGCCAAATCTCTATCCTCCGGATGTATATAATTACTCCAATTGCTGTCCGGTGAGTTGAGTTCTTCTAAATCAAATCCGAAGTTGGTTTTAAATCCTTCTGCCCGATAAATAACATTATTGACTAAATCCCAATCCCAAATAGCATCAGAAGTAGCTTTGGTTACATTTTCATAGCGTTGAATACTTTCCCTGAGTCTTTCCTCTGTCAACTTACGGTCAGTAACATCCTGAACCGTCCCGGCTAAATAAATAATTTTGCTATTGCTGTCTTTTTGCAACTTTCCTTTCTCATGTACCCATTTTATTTTCCCATCTTTGAGGATAATTCTATGCTCTATATCCATATCCTTTTCTCCGTTTATGGCGGCCAACTGATCTTCCATAAAGGCTTCAAGATCATCCGGATGAATGGTAGAGGTAAACAATTCAAAATTGGGTTTTATATTTTTATTGAAATTCCAAATCTTGTATACTTCTGAAGACCAAAATAAATTCTCTGTGGCTATTTCACGTTGCCAATAACCCAATTTGGCTATTTCTTGAGCACTTCTCAATTTGGCTTCTCTATCTTTCAGAACGCTCAATGCCTTTTTACTGTCAGTTATATTTTTGGCATAGCAAGCAATTCCAACGACTTCTTTTTCTTTGTAAATGGGATTAAAAGTAATATCATACCAAACTTCTTTATCACCGGAAGCAGACGTACTTTTCACTTCTTCTTTAATGGAAATTCCGGCTAAAGTTTTGGAGTAACATTCTTTCCAAAAATCGAGATACTCCAGAGGAAAAGCCTTTTCTATCAAAAGACTTTCACCGGGTTCAATCGTTATACCGATTTGAGACTGAATATTATTAAGGAACGCTTGATTGGCGGCAATTAATTTAAAATTTTTACTAACACTCCAGATTAAATCATCGGTACTGTTGATGAGTGCTTCTTTGTCTCTTTTTTCAAATTCTTTTAGCTCTTCATTCTTTAATTTTTCAGTAACATCAATCAACATTAAAAATGACATCCGTCGCCCTTTATAATTAATCAAATGAGCCGTAATATCCATAAACATAATCTCACCATTCTTTTTTTGGTGGCGCCAAATATTTTTATGTATTTGACCATATGCTTCTTCACTGGCTACCACTCTCTCAATTTTTTCTATATCTTCGGGTGGTCGAATATCTCTTATCGTTAAGCTTAAAAACTCTTCTTTAGAATAACCATATTTTAATAGCGTTTCTTCATTGCAGTCGACGATTTGCAACGTCTCAAAATCAAAAATAAACATCGGAGCCGGGCTATTGTCGAAAAGGTTTTTATAAAGCTTCTCAGATGCTATTAGTGCGGCTTCTTGTTTTACTTTTTCTGTAGCATCTTTGGCGATACAAAACATAATTTTTTCGGTATCATCCCATTTGGCTGACCAAACAATCGGAACTAAAGTCCCGTCTTTTTTGATATACCGGTTCTGAAAATTGGTTTTATCAAAACCGGCTATAATTTCAAGTGAACTTATTTTTGTCTTTTCTACATCATCAGGATGAACCAATTTAATATATTTTGTCCCAACAAGTTCCTCGGGTGTGTAACCCCAAACCTTTTCGGAAGCACTGCTTACTTTCACAAAATTACCTTCTACATCAATAGTGCAAATAACATCGATGGAGGAACTCATAATTTTATCGAGTTCCGCTTTAGTTTCTTTAATGGCGAGATGGCTCTCGGTTTCATCGGTTATATCTCTGGCCGTAACAAATACACCGATGGTAGTCCCGTAGTCATCTTTGGCAGGTGAATAGGTAAGTTCAAAATGTTTTACACCGCTATCAGTAATTGGAATAGTAATGGTCGCTTTCTCTGTAGAGCCTTTGAGCACTCGTGCATACAATTCTTTCAAAGCCGTTTTTCGTTCCTGCTGGGCATAATCAAAGATGGAATTTCCTTTTTTTATTTCAAATCCTAAGTATTTTTTGCCTAGATTTTGAAACTGTTTATTAAAGGAAACAACACACAAATTGGTGTCCAACAATACGAATGATTCTGCGGTATTGTTAATCATCAGCTCCAATTCTTGCTCTGATTTTTTTCGCTCTGAAATATCAGTCATAGTAGTACAACTGTATTGCTCGCCATCATCTCCTGTAAAAAGAACAGAAGACAATCGAACAGGGAATTTTTCGCCGTTCTTTCTAATTCCAATGAGCTCGGACTTAACTTTTCCTTTGGCTTGTCGTTCGCTAAGTATTCTTGGGAGATTTTCATCCGCATGATCAATAATCCCTTTTCGTCCCAAACGGATAAACTCCGCTAGAGTGTAGCCAAACATTTCTTCGGCAGCTTTATTAACTTCCAGTATAGTTCCTTCGGGTGTGGTAAAAAAGATGGCCGATATTGAATTATCGATAAGAACTTTATACTTCTGTTGGCTATCTTTCATGTTTTTAAAAATATCAAATTATAGTTCACAGCTAAAAATACTTCTTTTAGAAAGAAGTAAAAAATAAAATATAGATTTATCTTTTCGAATTACTAAGGTAATTGGGTAACAGAAAACCAATAATTTTGAATTCTGGCAATCACTTCCTGAAAACCTTCAGAGTCTATCGGTTTAGTAATAAAGGAATTCGCTGCATTTTTATAGGCTTTCTGGATGTCACTTTTGGCCGAAGAGGTAGTAAAAACCACTACGGGAATGTGTTTTAAATAAGGAGTACTTTTAATGAATTTAAGTACCTCATGCCCGTTTCTTTTGGGCAAATTGACATCAAGCAATACTAAATCAATGGAAAAATCCTCATCGTTAGCTTTTTTTTTCAAAAAATAATCGATTGCGGCATCTCCATCTTTAATTTCAGTAATATCTCCTTGAAAATTGGTCTCCTTAAAAGCCTCCTTAATCAAGAAAATATCACCCTCATTATCTTCTATTAATAGTATTTTGTAAGGCATAGGCTTTGTTTTTGTGTCTGGGGAAACACCACAATATTTGTTAAAGAAGTCTTAAAGGTCGTAAAAATAATTAATGTAACCACTAATTAATCTGCAAAAACAAAAAAATATTATCCTAATAAATTTGAGTTCACTTAAAATCAAAAAAGAAAATCCATTAGTTTTGACTTTCCGATACATTAAAATACCCTAAACATGTAATATTTATGTTTTATTATATAACCCGCTTCAAATAATAAGCTATAATTTTGTAAAGCCCCAAAATTACTTAGTTTAACCTCGTTATCCTTTGGATTAAAATCCAATGGCTAAAACAATAAATGTTATATGCTGGATAAAGAAGAATGCTCAATACCCTTAACTACTAAGCTACAACAACTTAAGCAACAAAACAATGAAAAGGACCGGCATATACAAAGTCTTCTCCGTACCATCAACCGGCAAAAGTTAACAGAAGCTGATATCCGGCTTTTGAACACTACCTTAGAAGAAAAAGTAGTCAAACGCACGGCACAATATGCTTTTATCAGTCAAGTCAATCAGGCCATTGTGCAAGCCAAAGATGCCAAAACACTTTTAGAAAAGCCCATTAAAGAACAATTCAGCATCTATATGCTTTCGTCTTCCATAGACCCGGCAGATATTAATCGTGCCCAAATCAATCCGTTAATTGTAGATTTAATTGAAAAGCCTTTGAATAAAGTAACCGCTACCAAAATCTTTGGTTAATGGACTTCTTGCATTAGATTAGATTAGATTAGATTAGATAAAATAATAAAAAGCGCAGACTAAATTGGGGTTCCAATTCCTAAATGATAATTCAAATCAAACTTTTGGTCAATATATACTACAATTTGTGCAGAAGAACTTGCAAACAATCCCTAACTAAAAAATACTGACAAAGTAGTTGCTCTTTTTTATCCATTCACATAATTGATTGAATGTTGAAATAAAACAATTGACAATTGTTAATTATTTTAACATTTTAAAATAAAATAGATGAAAAAAGTTACTTAAATTTGATAATATCCTTTAAAATTAATTAGGTATGATTTAAAAATTTCAAAAAAGCTTAAAGTAGGTATGAGCAAAAAAGAAAAAAAAGAAGAAGAGGAACTTTTTCAAAAAATTAAAGAAATCTCTGATTACAAATATGCGCTGGATGAATCATCAATAATTGCTATTACGGACCAAAAAGGAATTATACATCATGTAAATGATAACTTTTGTAAAATATCAAAATTTTCTCGTGAAGAACTTTTAGGGAAGGACCACAGAATAATTAACTCAGGTTATCATACAAAAGAGTATATAAAAAATCTTTGGACAACGATTGCTAAAGGCAAAATTTGGAAAGGTGAACTAAAAAACAGGGCTAAAGACGGTTCGGCTTATTGGGTCGACACCACTATTGTACCTTTTTTAAACGAAAGTGGAAAGCCTTATCAGTATGTTGCCATTCGTTCCGACATCACCGAACGAAAATACGCTGAAGAGGAATTATTAAAAAAGATAAAGGAAATATCAGACTATAAGTATGCTTTAGATGAATCTTCCATTGTAGCCATCACGAATCAAAAAGGAGTAATAACACACGTTAATGATAATTTCTGTAAAATCTCTAAATACAGCCGAGAAGAGTTGCTGGGTCAAGATCATAGAATTATCAATTCCGCCTTTCATCCTTCAAAATTCATTAAAGAATTATGGAAAACCATCGCTAAAGGTGAAGTATGGAAAGGCGAATTAAAGAACAAAGCTAAAGACGGAACCGCTTATTGGGTAGACACTACTATTGTCCCCTTTTTAAACGAACAAGGAAAACCCTATCAATACGTAGCGATACGATCTGATATTTCAGAAAGAAAACGAGGCGAAGAAAAAATTGCCAAAATGTTGATCAATGCTGAATACCAAAACAAACAGTTGGTAGACTTTTGCAACATCGTTTCCCACAACCTTAGGGCGCCATTAGTCAATATTTCAATGCTTCTTGATTATATGGAAAGTTGTGACACTGAAAGCGAAAAATCTGAAGTGCTGGGAAGAGTACAGCCGGTAATCAATCACCTGAATGGTATTTTAGATGAACTGGTGGAATCTCTTCAAATAAGACAAGATGCTGACGTTGAATCAACCAATATTGATTTAAAAAATACGCTGGATAAAATTTTAATCGGTTTTGAGACACAAATAAAGCGATATAATGCAAAGATTACTATCGACTTTAAGGAAGTTGGAACACTATTTTATCCCCAACGCTATATCGATAGTATTTTTACCAATTTAATCAGCAATGCTTTAAAATATAAATCTCCGGACAGAAACGTTACGATCAATATAAAAACCTATTATGAGGACGACGAAATTGTGCTTACGGTTGCCGATAATGGTTTAGGTATTGATTTAGATTTACACCAACACAATTTGTTCAAAATACGAAAAGTGTTTCACAAACATCCCGACGCAAGGGGTTTCGGTTTATTTATGACCAAAACTCAAGTGGAAGCCATGGGAGGAAAAATCTGGATTGATAGTACACCAAATAAAGGAAGTACTTTTTACATAAAATTTAAACCCAAATTATCATGAAACAAATAGAACTATTAGCACTGGTTGATGATGATGACACCTTCATATTTATCACCAAAAAAATTATCGAAAAAACAAATAACGTCAAAGAAGTTAAAGTATTCAACAATGGATTGGACGCTTTAAACTACCTAAAAGACAATTTGAATACGCAATACAAACTACCCGAAATAATATTTTTAGACCTATCCATGCCTATCATGGACGGATGGCAGTTTTTAGACGAGTTCACTTCAATAGAATCAAATAACATTAAAAAAATCATCATTTACATTTGCTCTTCTTCTATTTCACCACATGACATTTTGAAAGCAAAAAAAATAAGTGCCGTAAGCGATTACATCATCAAACCGGTCACTAAAGACAAGTTTACCGAGATAATATTGGCTTTATAATTATTGAGCCTTAATCAGATAAACTTAAAAACCTCTTGGCTATAAGGTGACATTTTTTTATTCACAACAAATCACTATTTTAGTGCCTCAATTAAAAAAAAACAAACATGAAACTTTTGGGAATAGGCTCCAGAATCAATCACGCCGAATATGGTAAAGGCGTAGTAACCAATGTATCGTCTAAAGAATACTGGGTAACCTTTATAGAAAATGGTTTAGAAACTATCGCTATCGACAGCGAATTCGAAGTTATAGAACACGCCGAAAACGAAGTAGACACCGTAAGTTTTTACGATGTTGAACAAAGTTTATTATCAATCTTAAAAAAATGGAACGGCTTGGGCGAACCAGTTGCTATAGGTGACAAATGGAAAGGCGGCAATATGAAACTCACGCCCGGACAAGCAGGATTAGCCGCTAAAGATGTACCTATCGATGTGTTTTTTCATAAAATCGTAATGCTTCGTGATCGTCTTAGGGTAATGGAACAAAAAATCAACGCCAGTAAATTAGAAGAGATTGAAAAAGTAGATTTACAACAATACATCACCAGAATTTACGGTAGTTTAACCACTTTCAATGTATTGTTTAAATCGCAAACCGATTATTTCGTAGGAGAAAAATCTAAGTAAACTTTAACCTAAATTAAAGGAATTCCTCTGTCGAATTGTGTACTTTTATACTTCTAAAAGAAATCACTCATGAAAAAAATAGTCTTAGGGATTTTGGCAATTGGATTGCTGATATTCGGTTGCAAAAGTTCTTCTTCCAATGATAAAACAAAAACGGTCAATATCACTTTTGAATCTAAAAGCGGTAGTAAAGTTAAAGGTACCGGAACTTTCACTGAGAAAAAAGGAGAAGTTACCTTTATTGCTAGTTTCACCGGCTTAAAACCCGGCGTTCATGCGATTCATATTCATGAAAAGTCGGATTGTTCTGCTGCCGATGCCACTTCAACCGGCGGACACTGGAATCCAACGTTTAAAAAACACGGTCGATGGACAGATGCCGAACACCACAAAGGGGATATGGATAATTTTTATGCCAATACTGACGGCAATGCTACCGTATTATTCAAAACAGACGAATGGTGCGTGGGTTGTGGCGACGAAACAAAAGATATTTTAGGCAAAGCGGTAATCGTACACGAAAAAGGCGATGACTATACCACACAACCTACCGGAAATGCTGGCGCGAGATTAGCATGTTCCGCTATCATAAAATAATCGTCTTTGGAAGAACAAGATCATTTCTACTTCAAAAATGCTGCAGCATGGCGCGAATGGTTGCACGAAAACCACCATTCCGCCACTAGAGTATACCTGATATTTTATAGGGTTGACAGTCCAATGGAAAGCATGCGTTGGGAAGAAGCCGTTCAGGTAGCCATTTGTTATGGATGGATTGACTCAACAGTAAAACGACTAGACGACGAACGCCGACGCCAAATGTTTACCCCAAGAAAGGACAAAAGCGTTTGGAGCAAACTAAATAAAACCTATATCGAAAAGCTCATCGCCGACAATTTAATGCACGAAAGCGGTTTGCGTAAAATTGAAATCGCCAAACAAAACGGTTCTTGGGAATCTTTAGACCATGTTGAGAATCACATCCTGCCCGATGATTTAAAGTTGGCTTTTGACCAAAACAAAACTGCTTTAGAAAACTACAACAAGTTCAGTCCATCTTATAGAAAAAGCTATCTTTATTGGTTAAGTCAAGCCAAAAGAGAAGCAACCCGAAAAGCCAGAATCACTGAAATCATTTCGCTTTGCGAGCAAAATATCAAAGCGCGCGGCACATTTTAAATTTGGTAACAAAATCATTACTTATCACAAACAAAAATGGTTTAGTTTTGTGCCAATAATAAGCACCCAAAATGATTAACCCATCAGTTCACGGTTGGATAGACAAGTTTTTTGCAGAGCAAAATCAGGTAGAGCATTCGTTTCCGCTGAACGAAACGGATTTCTACGCCCGAACCAGAGCCACAGGATTCATTTTTGGTCATGTAGTCAGCTTTGATGCGTCAATTTTGATAGAATCCAAAGACCGATTGCCGCAAGAGTTATCAAAAATTGGAATGCTCAATACGCTTTACCAAATGTACCGTTTGATTAAGAAAAAAAATGATGCGGAAGACTTTATTGTTCAAGCCGTTTCCTTTTATAACTCGATGATTCCGAAAGGTTTCAATCCTTTAAAAAAGATGTTGGAATCGAGTTTGCCTTCGAGTAAATTAGAAAAAATCATTCACGATAGAGTACAGACCAATGAGGACATGTTTAGCAAAAACTTTTCTCATGTGATTACTAATGCGCTATTGTTTATTGATGTTTTAGCCTTCAAACAACACCTTGAAAAAGGTACTGTTCCCGAAAAATATTCAAACAAAATAGAAGATATTGTTATCAGTATTATTTCGCTTTCGCTAAAAGCCAAAACAGGAATTTCACAACATGATGATTTATTAGCAAAACTGTTTGAGTCGTCTGTTCGTTATAATAAATTTGCCGCCACTACCTCTACTTCTATCGAAGCTTTAGATTTGAGTTACCTGTCTAATAGCCTTGAAAAACATTATATGATTGACTTGGCGGGTATCAGTTTATGGAGTGATGACAAAGTGGAAAATGAAGAGCGTTATTTCTTGTTTAAATTGGGTGAAACTATCCATATTTCAGATGATTTAATTCTCGAAAGCATCAATTTCATTAATGACTTTATTGTCCGATACAAAAAGGAGATTCCGTATTTCAACTTCTCCAATCCGGTGAAACATTTTTATGACCAAACTACCGAAAGCGTTGTCGTTTTAATCAACAGGAACAAATCGCGATTGCTAAAAGAGATTTCGCAAAGCAAAGAATTGATGCAGCTTTTAGCCAAATCTACCCACAAAGATTTAGACAAAGAGGAAAAGAAAAAGATAAAAAAGCAAATACTTGACATCTGTAAAACCATTCCTTCCTTAACGATTTTTCTGTTGCCGGGCGGAAGTTTGCTCCTACCGATATTGATTAAATTTATTCCGCAAATGATGCCTTCAGCATTTAATGAAAACATTGAGGATTAAAAAAAAGCAACCTATTTCTAGATTGCTTTTGAGGTATTAAATTAATTTATAGGTATTTTAATTGGTAAACTTCAAGCGGTAAACTTCGTCTAAATCACCATTGGAACTCATATTTACGTCTAAATCGGTTACATAACCTGAGTTTAAACCATAAGCCCAACCGTGTAAAGTTAGTTCTTGACCATTTTTCCAAGCACTTTGAACGATGGAGGTTTTCGCCAAATCAAAGACTTGCTCTTGGGTATTGATTTCCACAAACTTATTAAAACGCTCTTCCTCGTCTTTAATAGCATTGAGGTAATGTTCGTGCAAACGATAGATGTCTTTGATGTGTCTTATCCAGTTGTCAATTAAACCAATAGATTGGTTACTCATTGCGGCTTTGACACCACCACAACCATAATGTCCGCAAACAATAATGTGCTTCACTTTTAAGACATTGACCGCATAATCCAATACACTCAACATATTCATATCGCTATGGATAACCATATTGGCAATATTTCTGTGCACAAAAACTTCCCCCGGTTTGGCACCAATAATCTCGTTGGCCGGCACACGACTGTCAGAACAACCTATCCACAAAAGTGGTGGATTTTGACCTTTGGAAAGATCTTTGAAATAATCTTTATCGATGGCGAGTTGAGACTCAACCCATAGTTTGTTGTTATCTAATATTTTTTTATAAAAATCGTCCATCTTTTGTATTTGCATCAAATATAGTAAATAATAAACACCTGTTATTAGGATTGAAACTGATGTTTATCAATAAAATAAACAATTATTAATGTCTCAATTCAGCTACTGAAAAATTAGGATTCAATTCATCCTTAATGTATTGACTGTCTTCATAAAAAGTTACTTCACCCGTTTCAATGTTGTGCATGGCTCCCACGATACCGATTTCTCCTTTTTCAATCATTTGTTCCAAAATAAAACTGCGCTCGATAATGTTCTTTACATTTCGCTTTACGTTGATTTCCGCTACATTCTCAACAAATACCGGGTTAGAAGCATTGCGATTGTCTTGTGTTGCTTTTTCCTCATAAACTGCAGGCTGAATCTTGGAAAGTAGTTCTGTAAGGTTACCCATTTCGACATGGTCACAAGCGCCTTTGACAGCACCGCACTTAGAGTGTCCTAGCACTACAATCAATTTGGAACCGGCTACTTTACATGCAAACTCCATACTGCCTAAAATATCAGTATTAACAATGTTTCCGGCAATACGCACTGAAAAAACATCTCCTAAACCTTGATCAA